>JAEWIV010000441.1 GCA_023386865.1 Pseudomonadota bacterium | reverse complement strand
TCACAAGCCCGAGCTCTATCCCGGCCTCGGTGAAGGTGAAGCGGGCGACCTGTTACGCGACTTCTTCCGGCAGCGCCGCTGACCACTCGGCGCGCACGCTCGCATCGCCCTCTGCCACGGACCGCCGCCGACGGTCGACGTCCTCCGGCGCCAGCCGCGACAGCGCCCATACCGCCGCGCCCCGCACGAGCGGCGAGGCGTCATCCAGCAGCCGCTCGATCGCCGGCAACGCGGCCTCACGTCTGGAACTGTTGCCCAGCGCATAGGCGACGTTGCGCAAGAAGCGGTCGCGGCCGACGCGCTTGACGGCGGTGCCGGCGAACCGCCGGCGGAAGCCCGCGTCGTCGAGCGTGGCCAGGTCGGCAAGGAGGGGCGCTTCGAGCTCTGCGCGCGGCATCAGCGCCGTCTCGCGCGCCTGCTTGGCGAACTTGTTCCACGGACAGACGGCCAGGCAGTCGTCGCAGCCGTAGATGCGGTTGCCGAGCAACGGCCGCAGCTCGCGGTCGATCGGCCCTTCGTGCTCGATGGTGAGATAGGAGATGCAGCGCCGCGCCTCGAGCCGGTAGGCAGCAGGGAAGGCTTTCGTCGGGCAGACGTCGAGACAGGCTCGGCATTGGCCGCAGTGGTCGCTCTCGGGCCGATCTGGCGGGAGCTCGACCGACAGCAGGATCTCGCCCAGGAACAACCACGAGCCGAATTCGCGCGATACCAGGTTCGTGTGCTTGCCCTGCCAGCCGTGGCCCGCCATCTGCGCCATGGGCTTTTCCATCAAGGGCGCGGTGTCGACGAAGACTTTCACGCTGTGCCGGTAGGTGTCCCAGATGAAGCGACCCAGCGCCTTGAGCTTGGTCTTCATCACGTCGTGATAGTCGCGGCCCTGGGCGTAGACCGATATCGCCGCGCGTTCCTCGTGCGCCAGGATTTCAAGCGGGTGGTTGCTGGGGGCGTAGTTGATGGCGAGCGATACGACCGTCCTGGCGTCGGCCCACAGGGTCTGCGGATCGGCGCGTTGCTCGGTGCACTCGCCGAGCCAGCCCATGTCGCCCTGCCACCCGGCGTCCAGGAACTCGCCCAGGCGCCGCAGCCGCTCGTCCCGCGCCGCGGGCGCAAGATTGGCCGGCGCGAAGCCGACGGCGTCGAAGCCGAGCCTCAACGCCTCGTCGCGAATCGCGTCGCGCAGTTCGGCCGGGCTCGCGGGCCGCGGCTTGCGCTTGGGGACCGGCGGATGACGGCTCATCCCCTCCCTATCCTCGTCCGCGATAGGGCTGCACGCCCGGATCGGGCAGCCACAGCCCCCGCGGCGGCTGGCCGCTCTGCCAGAAGACGTCGATCGGCATGCCGCCTCTCGGATACCAGTAGCCGCCGATGCGCAGCCAGCGCGGCGCCAGCGTCTTCTCGAGGCGCAAGCCGATCGCGAGGGTGCAGGCTTCGTGAAAATCCGCATGATTGCGGAAGCTGGCGAGATAGAGCTTGAGCGACTTGCTCTCCACGAGCCGGGCGCGCGGGGCGTAGTCGATCACGAGATGGGCGAAGTCGGGCTGGCCGGTCACGGGACAGAGCGTGGTGAATTCGGGCGCGGTGAAGCGCACCAGGTACAACGCCTTGGGCTGCGGGTTGGGCACCGTCTCCAGCACGGCTTTTTCCGGCGATTGGGGCAGGATTGCGGGCCGGCCGAGCTGGCTGAGCTTTGGGTATTTAGTCATGTAGCCATCATATGCTAAGCGGGCGCCCATGACCCACCGCGTTGCCATCGTGGGCGCGGGCCCATCGGGCTTCTACGCTGCCGATGGGTTGTTGCGCGCCCGGCCTGACCTGCATATCGACATCATCGACCGCCTGCCCACGCCCTACGGCCTGGTGCGCGCCGGCGTCGCGCCCGCCCACCAGGGCACCAAGGCGATCGTCCGCCAGTTCGAGAAGCTGCTGGGCCAGCCCGACGTCCGCTTCGCCGGCAACATCGACGTCGGCCGCGATCTTTCCTGGGAAGAGTTCGACGCCGCCTACGATGCCGTGATCGTCGCCACCGGCATGGTGATCGACCGGAAGCTCGGCATACCGGGCGAGGACTTGCCTCATGTCTGGGGCTCGTGGCGGTTCGTCGCCTGGCTGAACGGCCATCCCGATTTCCGCACCGGTCCCGATCTTTCGCGGGTGAGGAGCGTGGCCGTGATCGGCAACGGCAACGTCGCGCTGGACGTGGCGCGCGTGCTCGCCAAGAGCGCCGACGAGATGGCGAAAAGCGACATCGTGCCTGAGGCGGGCGCTGCGATCGCCGGCGCACCGCTCGCCGACATCTACGTGATCGGCCGGCGCGGACCCGAGCAGGCCTCCTTCACCAACAACGAGCTGGCCGAGATGGGCCGGCTCGCGCGCGCCGTCTCGGTTACCGACGCGAGCATGCTGGAGGTGACGGCGCCGGCCTCCGATCCCACGCCCGAGCGGCTGCGCAAGGCCAAGAACCTCGAGATCCTGAAGGGGTTTGCCGGCCACAAGCCGGGCGAAAAGCCGGTCACCGTCCACTTCATGTTCGGCGCGGTGCCCAAGGCCATCCGGCCGGGCGAAATCGAGCTTACAACCGGCACGCTGAAGGCCGATCTCGTGGTGACCTGCATCGGCTATACCGGCGAGGAATTCCCCAAGCGCGATGATGTCTTTGCGGTCGGCTGGGCCAAGCGCGGCCCCTCCGGCACCATCCCGACCAACCGCGCCGAGAGCCATGCGGTGGCCCGGGAGGTGCTGGCCTTCCTGAAGGACCGCGATCCCAAGAGCGGGCCCGACGTGCTGCCGATCGCCGTCGATGCCGCGGGCTGGCACCGTATCGACAAGCACGAGGTCGCGGCCGGCGCTGCGCTCGGCCGTCCTCGCGTCAAATTGACGGACCGGCAGGCGCTATTGGACGTCGCGCAAGGCAGCTGACGGCCCTATTGTGGCGCGCAGGACCGGGGGGTCATTCAGGGAGCTTTCATGTTGAAGATAGGTCGTCGTCTTGTCGGTGCGCTGGTCGCCGCGGCTGCGTTCGCCGCGCCCGCTTACGCGCAAACCACGCTCAAGGTCGCGCTGCATTCGGATCTCAAGATCATCGATCCGATCTGGACCACGGCGCTGATCTCCACCCATCACGGCAACATGGTCTACGACACGCTGTTTGCCATGAACGACAAGCTGCAGGTCCAGCCGCAGATGGTCGACAAGTGGACGATCTCGGACGACAAGCTCACCTGGACCTTCACCCTGCGCGACGGCCTGGAATGGCACGATGGCAAGCCGGTGACGGCCGAGGACTGCGTCGCCTCGATCAAGCGTTGGGCGGCGCGCGATTCGATGGGCCAGAAGCTCATGAGCGTCGTCACCGACTTGAGCGCGCCCGACGCCAAGACGATCAAGATGGTGCTGAAGCAGCCCTACGGCCTGGTGCTGGAATCGCTCGGCAAGACGAGCTCCAACGTGCCGTTCATGATGCCCAAGGAGCAGGCGAGCGTCGATCCCAACACCCAGCTCACCGAGGCGGTCGGCTCGGGCCCCTTCATCTTCAAGAAGGACGAATGGAAGCCCGGCGAGAAGGCGGTCTACGTCAAGAATCCGAAGTACAAGCCGCGCTCGGAGCCGGCCTCGGCGATGTCCGGCGGCAAGGTCGCCAAGGTCGATCGCGTCGAATGGATCTGGATCGCCGACACGCAGACCCAGGTCAATGCGCTGCTGAACGGCGAGGTCGACCTGGTCGAGATCGTGCCGCCCGACCTGCTGCCGCTGCTCGCGAAGGAGAAGGCCGTCAAGGTCCTGGCGACCAACACCTGGGGCCGCCAGTACTCGATGCGCTTCAACGTGACCACCAAGCCGTTCGACAACGCCAAGGTGCGTCAGGCCGTGCTCTATGCGCTGGCGCAGAAGGAGTTCCTCGACGCCAACTCGGGCAATCCCGACTACTACAAGGAATGCAAGTCGGTGTTCCCCTGCGGCTCGCCCCTGGAATCGACCAAGGGCTGGGAAGACAGGCTCACCGGCAACATCGCCAAGGCCAAGGAGATCCTGGCTTCGTCGGGCTATGACGGCACCCCGGCCGTGCTCCTCCACCAGACCGACACGGCGGGGCACAACAATCTCGCCACGGTGGCCAAGGCGCAGCTCGAGAAGATCGGGCTGAAGATCGATCTGCAGCCCATGGACTGGCAGACCCTGGTCAGCCGGCGCGCCAAGAGGGATCCGCTCGATAAGGGTGGCTGGAGCGCCTACTTCACCTCATGGGGCTCGCCCGACGTCCTCAATCCGGTGTCGGCCGCTTTCATCAACGCCTCGTGCGAGAAGGCGACCTTCGGCTGGGCCTGCGACGAGACCCTCGAGAAGCTGCGCGATGCCTATGCCGCGGAGACCGATCCGGCCAAGCAGAAGGCGATCGCCGAGCAGGTGCAGCTGCGCCTGCTGGAGTATCCGACGTTCGTGCCGCTCGGCCAGTTCACGACGCCGACGGCCGTGCGCTGCAGCCTCAATGGCGTGATCACGCCGACGCCGTCGCTGGCGTTGTGGAACATCGAGAAGAAGTAGGCATGATGCTCGGACCGCGGGCGGAGCGCCTGCGGTCCGAGCTCGAGCCGGCTCGAAGCGGTGCCTACCAGGTCATGCGCATGCCTGCAGTGATGGCATGCGCGCTGTCTTGCCCCGATATGTTGCCCTCGTAGCGGAGATAGAGCGAGGTCGCCTCGGCGACCGCGGTGTTGGCCGACAGGCCCAGCACCACGCCGTCGCGCTGCGGGGAAATGCCGAAGGTCGTGAACGGCATCGCCTGCGCGCCGGCCAGCGTCGCCGAGACCGGACGGCCGATATCGGCGTACTCGTGGCTCCAGCCGAGACGCAGCTGCATCGCGAGCTTCTCCCGCCAACCCAGGTCCATCGAGCCGCCGAGCTGCGCGCCGAGCACCGAGCGCAGCGAGTTGGTGGTCTGCTGCGCCA
>JAEWIV010000372.1 GCA_023386865.1 Pseudomonadota bacterium | reverse complement strand
GCCCAAGTCCGCGTCGTACAAGGGCAGCCTGACCCTGAACGGCCAGACCCTCGATGGCTCGGTCGAGGCGACATTGAGCGGCCGCCCGCACATCAGCGCCGACCTCAGGGCCAACGTGCTCGACCTCGACAAGATCGGCGGCAGCGCTGCCCCGGCCCAGCGGCCGCCGGCGCGCGGCCAGCAGGCCGCCGCGGCCAAGGGCATCGACAGCGGCCCACTGCGCAGCATCGACGGCAATTTCAAGCTGGTGGCCGCGACCCTGATCAGCCCGCCCCTGCGCATCGGCAATGCCGACCTGGCGGCGACCTTGAAGGACGGCGTGCTCACCATCTCGCACTTCAAGGGCTCGCTTTACGGCGGCTCGCTCAACTTCTCGGGCGTGGTCAATGCCACCCAGCCCGGCCTTGCCGTCGACCTCAAGGGCGACGCCACGGGCATCCTGCTCGGCGAGATGCTGCGCAGCACGCGCGGCAGCAACCAGTTCGGCAGCAGCATAAAGGTGACGATCGACGGCAGGCTGAACGCCACGGGGGTATCCGTGCGGGCTGCCGGCACGACCTCCGACCAGCTCAGGAGCTCGCTGGCTGGCGGCGCCAACCTCGGCGGCCACATCTATGTCGGCGCCGACGAGGCGCTGCGGTTCATCGGCGGAGCCTTGGCCGGCGCGGCCGGCGGCGTGATCGACAACACGCTCGGCAACGCGCTCGGCATCGTCGGCCAGCGCGGGCTCACCCCAACGGCGCTGTTGAACGCGATCCAGCTGGTCCTCAATCGCTTCGTCAACCACGACAGTCCGATCGGCGGCCATGTCGACATAGCGGGCGGCGTGCTGACCGACAGGGGCCTCCAGGTACAGGGCAACCGCGCCACCGCCAACATCTCGACGCGCACCAACCTCGGCGCCTCGACGACCGACACCACGATCAACTTCGTGATCGCCGAGGATCCCTCGGCGCCCTACATCATCACGACGGCGCGCGGGCCGTTCTCCTCGCCGGCGCTCGGCATCACGCGCGGCACGGCCAAGGATCCGCCGGGCATGACCAGCACCTTGCCGGGCGTGGGCAATATCCCCGGCGTCGGCAACTTGATCCCCGGGCAGGGCGGGGGCCAGAGTGGCGGCCAGCAACGTTCGCCGATCCCCAACATCCCGCTGCCTATTCCCAACATCTTCGGCCGCTAGAGGAGCTCATGCTCGATCGTCTGTTGACCGTGCTCAAGGCACGGTTCGGTTCCGCGCCTGCGCTCACCGAAGCGCACCTCGAGGGTTTGAAGGGGGGCGTCGATGTCCTGGCCGACATGGCCAACCGGCGCGTCATGCGCCGGTATCTCGACAGGCCGGTCGATCCGGTCCTGCTCGACACGCTCTGCGCCGTGGCGCTGGCCGCGCCGTCCAAGTCCGACCTGCAGCAGGCCGACATCGTCGTCGTCACCGACAAGGCCCAGCGCGCGGTCCTCGACGAGCTGGCGCCGGGCAACTCCTGGATGAAGGCGGCACCGGCCATCCTAGTGTTCTGCGGCAACAACCGCCGGCAGCGGCTGGCCTTCGAATGGCGCGGCCGGCCCTACGTCAACGACCATCTCGATCCGTTCTTCAATGCCTCGGTCGATGCCGCCATCGTGCTGGCGACGTTCATCGCCGCGGCCGATCGCGTCGGGCTCGGGACCTGCCCGATCAGCACCCTGCGCAACAACGCCGGCAAGGTGTCCGACCTCCTGGGCCTGCCGGACCATGTCTTTCCGGTGGCCGGTCTCGGCGTCGGATGGCCATCCTTCGCCGGCGTCATGAGCCCCCGGCTGGGGCTCGACGTCACGGTCCACCACGACCGGTACGACGAGACGGGGCTTAAGGAGAAGGTCGCTGCCTACGACAAGCGGCGCCGCGCCGTCCAGCCCTATGCCCAGCAGCGCCACGTCGACAAATACGGCGAGGATCCCGAATATGGCTGGTCGGAAGACAAGGTCAGGCAATATTCGGTGCCGGACCGGGCCGATTTCGGCGCATTCGTGCGCGGCAAGGGCTTCAAACTCGGCTGATCGTTCGTTTCCTGAGCTCGTCGAGCACGAAAAGACGGAGTGCGCTCGAGAGGTTGCCCGGGCTGCGGCCGTGGTCGATCTCGGCCACCAGGGCGTTCAGCGACAGGCCGCGCTGCGCGGCGATGGCCGAAAGCTCGCCCCAGAACGCATCTTCCAGCGAAACCGAGGTGCGATGGCCGTCGATCGTGACCGAACGCTTGCGCATCGCCCGACTGTGGCAGCGGCAGGACGCCGCCTCAACCTGCCTTGCCGCCGTCACAGAGCGTGCGTATAAGCGTGACCCAGAAAACCCCTCCCCGGACAATATCTAATGGATATCCGCAACGTCGCGATCATCGCGCACGTCGACCATGGCAAGACCACGCTGGTGGACTGCCTGCTGAAGCAGTCGGGCACCTTTCGCGAGAACCAGCAGGTCGCCGAACGCGCCATGGACTCAAACGACCTGGAGCGCGAGCGCGGCATCACCATCCTCGCCAAGGCGACCTCGGTCGTCTGGAAGGGCACGCGCGTCAACATCGTCGACACGCCGGGTCACGCCGATTTCGGCGGCGAGGTCGAGCGCATCCTCTCCATGGTCGACGGCGTGGTCCTGCTGGTCGATGCCGCGGAAGGGCCGTTGCCGCAGACCAAGTTCGTGCTGGGCAAGGCGCTGCGGCTCGGCCTGCGTCCGATCGTGCTGATCAACAAGGTCGACCGGCCCGACGCCCGCGCCCACCAGGTCCATGACGAGATCTTCGACCTCTTCGCGGCGCTCGAGGCCAACGACCAGCAGCTCGACTTCCCGACCCTGTTCGCCTCGGCCAAGCAGGGCTGGGCCGCAACCTCGCTCGAGGACGAGCACAAGGACATGGCGCCGCTGTTCGACCTGATCCTGCGCCACGTGCCGGCGCCCGAGATCGACGCCGATCCAGCCTTCCGCATGCTGGTGACGACGCTCGAGTCGGATCCCTTCCTAGGCCGCATCCTCACCGGGCGCATCCAGTCGGGCACCATCAGGCCCAACGCCACGCTGAAGGCCCTGAATGCCAAGGGCGAGGAGATCGAGCAGACGCGCGTCACCAAGCTGCTCGCCTTCCGCGGCCTGGAGCGCCAGCCGATCGAGTCCGCCGAGGCAGGCGACATCGTCGCCATCGCGGGCTTCAAGACCGCGACCGTGGCCGACACTCTGGGCGATCTCTCGATCGAGGCGGCGCTGCCGGCCCAGCCGGTCGACCCGCCGACTCTCGCCATGAACTTCGCGGTCAACGACTCGCCGCTCGCCGGACGCGAGGGCGACAAGGTGACGACGCGCATGATCCGCGCCCGCCTGATGCGCGAAGCCGAGGGCAATGTCGCGATCCGCGTGCGCGACACGGACAACACCGATTCCTACGAGGTCGCCGGCCGCGGCGAGCTGCAGCTCGGCGTGCTGATCGAGACCATGCGACGCGAGGGCTTCGAACTCGCCGTCGGTCGCCCGCGCGTCCTCTTCCAGAACGATCCGGTGACCGGCCAGCGTCTGGAGCCGATCGAGGAAGTCGTGATCGACGTCGACGATGCCCATACCGGCGTGGTGGTCGAGCAGATCTCGACCCGCAAGGGCGAATTGCAGGACATGCGGCCGTCGGGCGCGGGCAAGACCCGCCTGGTGTTCCATGCGCCCTCGCGCGGCCTGATCGGTTATCACGGCGAGTTCCTGACCGACACCCGCGGCACCGGCGTCATGAATCGCCTGTTCCATTCGTACGGCCCCTATCGCGGCCCGATCCCGGGCCGACGCAACGGCGCCCTGATCGCCAATGCCGAGGGCACGGCCGTCGCCTATGCGCTGTGGAACCTCGAGGAGCGCGGGCCGATGTTCATCGACCCCGGCACCGCGGTCTATCAGGGCATGCTGATCGGCGAGCACAGCCGCGGCAACGACCTCGACGTCAATGTGCTGAAGGGCAAGCAGCTCACCAATATCCGCGCCGCCGGAAAGGACGAGGCCGTGCGCCTCACGCCGCCGCGACGCATGTCGCTGGAACAGGCGATCGCCTATATCGAGGACGACGAGCTCGTCGAGGTGACGCCCAAGTCGATCCGGCTGCGCAAGCGCTTCCTCGATCCCGAGGACCGCAAGCGGGCCAAGAAGCAGGCCGCCGCTGCGGCCGCAGAGTAGGCAGCAGAGAGTAGGAAGGAGTGACATTGAGCAACCGCGATACCTTCGCCGACCGCCTTGAGAACGCCGCCAAGGCCAAGCAAGCCCTGCTCGAACGGGCTCGCGCCAACGACCGTAGCAACGATCCCGAGTTCATCGCCCGCCAGGAAGCGCGCGCCGCCGCGGCCCGCGCCCGCGAGGAGCGTGAGACCGAGCAGCGCAACGCCAAGCGCGCCGAACGCGAGGCCGCGAAGGCCAAGGC
>JAEWIV010000275.1 GCA_023386865.1 Pseudomonadota bacterium | reverse complement strand
CGTCGTAGCCAATGACCCCTCCGCCCCCTTCGGGGGCACCTCCCCTTTGCGGACTCCGCAAAGGGGAGGAAACCAACTCAGTGCGCGGAGCCCTCCAGCGCCTTGACGATGTTCTCGCACATCGCCTTGGCGTCGGCGAACAGCATCATGGTGTTGTCGCGGAAGAACAGCTCGTTGTCGACGCCGGCGTAGCCCGACGCCATGCCGCGCTTCACGAACAGCACGGTCTGCGCCCGCTCGACGTCGAGGATGGGCATGCCGTAGATCGGGCTCTGCGGATCGGTCTTGGCGGCGGGGTTGGTGACGTCGTTGGCGCCGATCACGAAGGCGACGTCGGTCGAGGCGAAGTCGCGGTTGATGTCGTCGAGCTCGAAGACCTCGTCGTAGGGCACGTTGGCCTCGGCCAGCAGCACGTTCATGTGGCCGGGCATGCGGCCCGCCACCGGATGGATGGCGTAGCGCACCTGCACGCCGTCCTTCTTCAGCAGGTCGGCCATCTCGCGCAAGGCGTGCTGGGCCTGCGCCACCGCCATGCCGTAGCCCGGCACGATGATCACCGACTGGGCGTTCTTCATCAAGAAGGCCGCGTCCTCGGCCGAGCCTGCCTTGACCGGCTTGTCGGACTTGGCGTGCGCCGGCCCCGCGGCCGAGGTGTCGGTGCCGAAGCCGCCCAGGATCACGTTGAAGATCGAGCGGTTCATGCCCTTGCACATGATGTAGCTCAGGATGGCGCCCGAGGAGCCGACCAGCGCGCCGGTGACGATCAGCGCGGTGTTGCCGAGGGTGAAGCCGATGCCGGCCGCCGCCCATCCCGAGTAGGAATTCAGCATCGAGACCACGACCGGCATGTCGGCGCCGCCGATCGGCAGGATCAACAGGAAGCCGATCAGGAGCGACAGCACGATCAGCAGGACGAAGGTGATGGGATGGCCGCGCATGGCGAACCACACCAGCAGCACCACCAGGACGATGCCGAGCAGCGCATTGAGCGGATGCTGCCCGCGGAACACCAGCGGCGAGCCCGAGACCAGGCCCTGCAGCTTGGCGAAGGCGACCACCGAGCCCGTGAAGGTGATGGCGCCGATCACCGTGCCCAGCCCCATCTCGATCAGGCTGTGCATCTTGATCTTGCCCGGCATGCCGATGCCGAAGGCGTCGGGCGAGACGAAGGCCGCGGCCGCGACGAACACTGCGGCCAAGCCGACCAGCGAGTGGAAGGCCGCCACCAGCTGCGGCAGGGCCGTCATCTGGATGCGCATGGCGACCACCGCGCCGATCACGCCGCCGATGGCGAGGCCGCCGACGATCAGCCAGGGCGACAGCACGCCCGGCGAAGCGACGGTGACACCGATCGCGATCACCATGCCGACGATGCCGTATAGGTTGCCGCCGCGCGAGGTCTCGGGCGAGCTGAGGCCGCGCAGGGCCATGATGAAGCAGATGGCCGCGATCAGATAGCCGTAAGCGGCGATTTCGTGGGTGATCACCTGAAAGTCTCCCGCCGCCTACTTCTTGACCGGCTTCTTCTTGAACATCGACAACATGCGGTGCGTGACGATGAAGCCACCGAAGATATTGACCGCGGCCAGCACGACGGCGATGCCGCCGAAGACCTGGGCGGCGCCCAAACCCTTCAGGCCCGCCGCCAGCAGCGCGCCGACGATGATCACCGACGACACGGCGTTGGTGACGGCCATCAGCGGCGAGTGCAGCGCCGGCGTCACCCGCCACACCACGTAGTAGCCGACGAAGCAGGCCAGGGCGAAGATCGTGAGCAGCGCCACGAACGGCATGTGTCCGTCGGGCAGCGCCGCCACCGGGCTCTGCGCCGCGGCATCGGTGATCTGCTGCGCCACGCCCTTGAGGCTGGTGGCCAGCTCCTGCGCCTGGGTCGCGAGCTTGGCGGCTTCGCCGGCGATTCTGTCGTCCATTCAGCAGCTCCCGAAGCTGGTCGCGGTACGGCTGTCATCCCGAGGCCGAAGGCCCAGGGACCTTCGAGGCCGCAGGAAAGCTCCCTCCCTACGCCCGGGATGACAGGATTGATGAACCGGAGATTGTCTTTCCGTCATGACGGCTGCGCCAACGACGGGTGCACGACCTGGCCGTTCTGGGTCACCAGCGTGCCCTTCACGACCTCGTCGTTGATGTCGATCTTGAGCGCCTTGGTCTGCTTGTCGACCATCGGCGTGATGAAGTTCAGCAGGTTGCGCGCGAACAGCGCGGAGGCATCGGTTGCGAGCTCGGCGGGCAGGTTGGCCGGGCCGACGATCTTCACGCCGTGCTTCTCGACCACCTTGCCGAACTCCGACAGCGGGCAGTTGCCGCCCTGCTCGACCGCCATGTCGACGATCACCGAGCCGGGCTTCATTCTGCTGACCATCTCCTCGCTCACCAGCACCGGCGCCTTGCGTCCGGGAATGAGCGCCGTCGTGATGACGATGTCCTGCGTCTTGATGTGGTCGGCCACCAGGGCGGCCTGCTTGGCGCGATACTCGGCGCTCATCTCCTTGGCATAGCCGCCGGCGGTCTCGGCCGCCTTGAATTCCTCGTCCTCGACGGCGACGAACTTGGCGCCGAGCGACTGGACCTGCTCCTTGGTCGCCGGCCGCACGTCGGTCGCCGTCACGATCGAGCCCAGCCGGCGCGCCGTGGCGATCGCCTGCAGGCCCGCCACGCCGACGCCCATGATGAAGGCGCGCGAGGGCGCGAGCGTGCCGCCCGGCGTCATCATCTGCGGGAAGATGCGGCCGAAATGATTGGCCGCCAGCAGGACCGCCTTGTAGCCCGCGAGGTTGGCCTGCGAGCTCAGTATGTCCATCGACTGCGCGCGGGTGATGCGCGGGATCAACTCGAGGGCGAAGGCGGTCACGCCTTTCGACGCCAGCGCCGCCACGAGGTCCGCATTGGTGAGCGCGCCCAGGGGCGCCATCAGCACCTGGCCGTGGCGCAGCAGGGCGAGTTCGTCGGCGCCGTCCGCCGCCGCCATCGGCCGTTGGACCTTGAAAACGATGTCGGCCGCCGCCGCCGCGGCCGCGGCATCCGGCACGATCGTTGCCCCGGCGTCGGCGTAGGCCGCGTCGGTGTAGGCGGCGGCGACACCCGCACCGGTTTCGATCACGATCTCTTCCGCGCCCAACGCTTTCAGTTTCTTGACGGTCTCGGGAGTCGCGGCCACGCGGGTCTCATGCGGCCGGCGTTCTTTGAGAATGGCGATTTTCATGGAGCAACGAGTCGGTTGGAGACGCAGAAAGCGGACGTGCGGCGCACCATGCACAGGGGCCCAGCGCTTGCCAAGCCGCATTTTCGCCGCGTGGTAGACGAACGTTTACCTGCCCCGCAGGCCGCGGGATACTGAAGAACATGGCTCAACGTCCCGTCATCCTCACCGGTTTCCATTTCACGAAGACCACGCTCGCCGCTCTGTCCGAGAGCTACGAGATCGCCGGACACATGGACAAGCCCGATCCGGCGCTGGTTCCCGCCGCCGCCCGGCCGCATGTCCAGGCGCTCGTCACGACCGGCAGCGTCGGCGCATCCGATGCGCTGATGGCGGCGATGCCGCGGCTGTCGCTGATCTGCTGCTACGGTACCGGCTACGAACGCATCGATCTCGCGGCCGCGCGCAGCCGCAACATCATGGTGACGCACGGCGCGGACGCCAACGCGCCCGACGTCGCCGAGATGGCCGTCGGCATCCTGCTCGCCTCGACGCGACGCATCGTCCGGGCCGACAAGATGATCCGCCGCGGCGACTGGACCAAGCGCATCCCCAACCGCTTCGGCCCGATTGCCGGGCTGACCGGCGGCAAAGTCGGCATCCTCGGCCTCGGCGCCATCGGCATGGAGTTCGCAAAGCGCATCAAGGGCTTCGACGTCGAGATCGGCTACTGCAACCGCAGCCGGCGCAGCGACGTCGACTATCCCTATTTCCCCAACGTCATGGCGCTGGCGGGCTGGTGCGACTACCTGATCGTCTGCCTGCGCTCCGACGCCTCGAACCGGCACATCATCAACGCCGAGGTGCTGAAGGCGCTGGGGCCGCGCGGCCATGTCCTGAACATCAGCCGCGGCTGGGCGGTCGACGAGAAGGCGCTCGCCGACGCGCTGCGCAACAACGTGATCGAAGGTGCGGCCCTCGACGTCTACGACGAGGAGCCGTACGAAGGCACCGAGCTGCTGTCGCTCGACAACCTCGTGATGACGCCGCATTTCGGCGGCGGCACCGAGCATGCGCAACGGCGCATGACTTCGCTGGTGCGCCGCAACCTCGACGCCCACTTCGCCGGCAAGCCCGTGGTCTCGCCGGTGCCGGAGCTGCGCGACATGGCGGCTATTCCGGAGGGTCGACTCCGATAGCCACGCGCGGACCGCCGTCGCGGGTGGCCGCCCCGGTCCACACGTCGACGTAGGCGCGCAGCGCCGAGGGGAAGCGGCGCAGCTCGGTGACGATGCTGTAGGGCCGCTCGACGTCGCGCGCCTCGAACCCCCAGGCATCGATGCCGGCATGGCGGGCCAGGAACAAGGCGCGACTCAAGTGAAAGCGCTGCGAGACGATGACGAGGCGCGTCTGGCCGAACACGTCGCGGGCCCGCAGCACCGAATCCCAGGTGCGATCGCCCATCGGATCACTGTAGATCGCTGCCGCCGGCACGCCGCGCTCGACCAGGCCGGCGCGCATCGCCGCGGGCTCGTCGGTGCTCCCCGAGACGATGAAGTACCGGACCTTGCCCGCCTTCCACAGGGCCGCCGCCGCGTCGAGGCGACGGACGAAATAGACGTTCGGTCCGCCCTCCGGCCCGATCGGTGCCGTGCCCAGCACCAGCGCCACCGCCACCTCGGGCAGCCGCGCGACCTCGTCGAACGATCGCTCCTCGGCGGTGTGGTCGAGCCGTTGTTCGGCCAGCCAGGCCAGCAGCACGGCGGCGAGCGCCAGCGCACCCAGGCCGAACAGCGCGAACAGGATCAGGCGCATGCGCCGCGCCTTGATCGCATCCGACGGCGTCTATAGACCGGCGGCATGCCCCGCCTCAGCACTGCCGAAGCCACGGTCGAAACCCTCCTCCGCCACGGCATCGACACGGTCTATGCCCTGCCCGGCCTGCACAACGATCCGTTGTTCGACGCCTTCTATCACGCTGCCGGCCGCTTGCGGGTGATTCATCCGCGCCACGAGCAGACCGCGGCCTACATGGCCCTGGGGGCGGCGCTCGCCACCGGCAAGCCGCAGGCCTTCGCCGTGGTGCCGGGACCGGGCGCGCTGAACGCGGGAGCGGCGCTGCTGACCGCTTACGGCATGAACGCGCCGGTGATCGGCCTGATCGGCCAGATCCCGCAGGCCGACATCGACAAGGGCCACGGCCATCTGCACGAGATCCACGACCAGCTCGGCCTGCTGCGCCACGTGACCAAGTGGGCCGAACGCATCAGGAGCCCGCAGGAGGCGCCGACGCTGACGAGCCAGGCGGTGTGGCACGCCACCACCGGCCGGCCGCGCCCGGTTGCGCTGGAATGCGCGCTCGACACGTGGGCCAAGCGCGCCGAGGTCGTGCTGCCCGAGGCCCCCCTGCCGCGCCCTGTCGAGGCGATCGACGACGAGGCGATCACTGCTGCGGCCAGGCTCCTGGGGACCGCCGAGCGACCGATCATCGTGATCGGCGGCGGCGCCATCGACGCCGGCGCCGCGGTGATCCAGCGCGCCGCGATGCTGGAGGCGCCGGTCAGCG
>JAEWIV010000246.1 GCA_023386865.1 Pseudomonadota bacterium | reverse complement strand
CTCCCGACCTCTCCCCCTAGCGGGGGAGAGGAGCCATGATTTCTGTGATCCTTATAGCCCCAACACCATCTTCGACACGATGTTCTTCTGAATCTCGTTGCTGCCGCCGTAGATGCTGGTCTTGCGCATGTTGAAATAGCGCGGCGCCGCGGGCGGCGCGTGATCCGGCCCGACGGGCGTCTCGTTCGTATCCTGGAACAGCATTCCCGGCTGATACGGCGCGGCGTACTCGCCCACCGCCTCCATGGTGAGCTCGGCGATGCGCTGCTGGATTTCCGAGCCGCGGATCTTGAGGGTCGAGACTTCCGGCCCCGGCGCGCCACCCAGCGCCATCGTCGAGAGCGCGCGAAGCTCGCTCATCTCCAGCGCCTGGACCTGCAGGTCGAGGTCGGCGATCTGCGCGGCAAAGGCCGGATCGTCGGCGAGCGCGCCGCCGTCCATGGGCTCCGCCCGCGCGATGTTCTTCAGGGAGCGCACGCCGCGCTTGGAGGCCGGCACCTCGGCGATGCCCAGCCGCTCGTTGGCCAGCAGGAACTTGGCGCAGGTCCAGCCTTCGCCTTCGTTGCCGATGCGATTGGCGACCGGGACCTTGACGTTGTCGAGGAACACGTCGTTCACGTGATGGGCGCCGTCGAGCATGATGATGGGCCGCACGGTGATCCCCGGCGTCTTCATGTCGATCAGCAGGAAGGAGATGCCCTCCTGCGCCTTGGCTTCGAGGTTGGTCCGCACCAGGCAGAAGATCCAGTCGCCCCAGTGGGCGAACGATGTCCAGGTCTTCTGGCCGTTGACGATGTAGTGGTCGCCGTCACGCACGGCACGGGTACGCAGGTTGGCGAGATCGGAACCCGCGCCCGGCTCGGAGTAGCCTTGGCACCACGACACTTCGGAGCTCCGGATGCCGGGCAGGAAGCGCTCCTTCTGCTCGTCCGTGCCGAAGGTATAGATCACGGGCCCGACCATCTTGGGGCCGAATGGGATGATGCGCGGCGCGCCTTCCTCTGCCAGCACGTTCTCGAACAGGAAGCGTTGCGTGACGTCCCAGCCGGGGCCGCCATACTTCTTCGGCCAGGTGTAGGCGAGCCAACCCTGTTTCCCCAGCGCCTTCTGCCAGTCGATGTGGTCGTCCTTGTCGTAGTGCTTGCCTGAAAAGGTCTTTTCTCGGGTCGCCGGCGACAGGTTGGCGCGCGCGAATGCACGGATTTCGTCGGCGAAGGCCTTGTGTTCGGGCTTGAGATTCAGGTCCATTTCTTCCTCTTCGGGACCGCGGGCCTCCAGGCCCGCATCATCATCATCATGAGCGGGCCTGGAGGCCCGCGGTCCAATGACTCAAAGTCCCAGCACCATCTTGCTGATGATCCCCTTCTGGATTTCGTTGCTGCCGCCATAGATCGTGGTCTTGCGCGTGTTGAAGTAGCGCGGCGCCGCAAGATGTGCGTGGGCCGGACCGACCGGTTCCTCGTTCGAGCCCTGCCACAGCAAGCCCGGCAGGTACGGCGCCGCGTACTCGCCGACGGCTTCCATGGTGAGCTCGGTGATGCGCTGCTGGATCTCCGAGCCGCGGATCTTGAGGCCCGACACTTCCGGTCCGGGCTGCCCGCCATGCGCCATGCTTGAGAGCACGCGCAGCTCGGTGTACTCCAGCGCCGTCACCTGGATCTCCAGATCGGCGATCTTCTCGGCGAAGCTCCGGTTCTCGATCAGCGGCCGGCCGTTTTCCTGCTCGGCACGGGCGATTTCCTTGAGCGCCGCGACGCCGCGCTTGGACTGCGGCACGGCGGCGATGCCGAGCCGCTCGTTGGCCAGCAGGAACTTGGCGCAGGTCCAGCCCTCGTTCTCCTTGCCCACCAGGTTGGCGACCGGGACCTTGACGTTGTCGAAGAACACCTCGTTCACCTCGTGCCCGCCGTCGGCCATGATGATAGGCTTCACGGTGATGCCCGGAGTCTTCATGTCGATCAGCAGGAAGGAGATGCCTTCCTGCGGCTTGGCCTTGGGATCGGTGCGCACGAGACAGAAGATCCAGTCGGCCCAATGGCCCATCGTGTTCCAGGTCTTCGACCCGTTGACGATGTAGTGGTCGCCTTGCTTCTCCGCCTTGGTGCGCAGGCTGGCGAGGTCGGAGCCCGAGCCCGGCTCGGAGTAGCCCTGGCACCACCACACCGTGCTCTTGCGGATCGGCTCGAGAAACTTCGCCTTCTGCTCGTCGTTGCCGAAGGTGTAGATCACCGGCCCGACCATCTTGGTGCCGAACGGGATGATGCCCGGCGCGTGCTCCTCGGCGCAGATGTTCTCGAAGATGTAACGCTCGGCCGGCGTGAAGCCCGGACCACCATGCTTCTTGGGCCAAGTGTAGACCAGCCAGCCCTGCTTCCCGAGCGCCTGCTGCCAGCGCATGTAGTCGTCGCGAATCAGGTGCTTGCCGTTCTTCACCTTGTCGCGGATGTCGGCTGGCAGATTGGCGCGCACGAAGGCGCGGACGTCATCGGCGAATTTCTGCTCTTCAGGTGTGAAAGCGAGGTCCATACAACCCCCCGGGATAGGGCCTTTGGTTTGCGCGGGAGTTTAGCCGCGAGGCCGGCCGGGACAAGCGCGACGGAGCCGTATGGCGGCTTGTACCGCCGCGCCGCGGAACAAGCTTACGTAGATCGCGCCTTACGTCAGGTCGGGCTTCACGCCCGACTTGAAACCGTAAGTCTCGGGCGTCAAAGCAAAAACAAGACCCTGCCACTCCTGCTCTCGACGCTCGAGCCCGTCTCGGTTTGCACGGGCGACGTCCCGGAACGTCTGCAATGCAGCCCGGTCATCGAGCGCGGCGGTGTCGACGCCGAGATGCTGGTCGAACAGCATGGTGCGCAGCGTGCGCGCGACATCGGCATCCCAGATCGAGGCATTCATCTCCGTGTGTCCGTTCAGCGAGAACGGATGCAGGTTGCACGAACCGACGGTGACCCACACGTCGTCGACCACCATCATCTTGGCATGCACGTAAGCGGTGCGTCGCCTGCCACCGTGCAGCGCGGTGAGCCCGGCCAGAGTGAAATTCGCATGGCGCGCCAGCGTCTCGATACCCCAGAAGCGCGATGCCTCCCTGGGGTCGTGGCGCGCGTCGAAGACATATCCTTCGGGGACCGGCGGCACGAGCATCACGATCTCGACGCCGCGTTCGGCGGCCGCAACCAGGTGGCGGGCGACGTCCGGCACGGGGATCGCCTGGTTCTGCAGGTAGATCGTGCGGCGTGCGGCATCGATGGCGCGCTGATACTGCTCCAGGATCGATCGCTCCACGCGCGCCGGCGGATAGCGGCGGGCATCGAGCATGCGCTGGATCTGCACCGTGCTCGGCCCACAAGCGGCACGCGGATGGTCGGCGTAGGGCAGCTCGTCGCTGCCGTCGCAGCACCAGTTGCCGTCGGGCGCATGACGTTCGCTCGCCTCGTTCCAGCGCTCGACGAAATTGTGCCGCACGTCCGTGGCCGACGGTCCGGTCACCTCGACATAGACATCGTGCAGGCGCATGGCGACGCTGGTGAGATTGAGGCCGCCGACGAAAGACGTCTCCGACGGATGGCCGGCATCGATCACCCAGCTCTTCTGATGCTGACAGAACACCGTCGCCGCCCTGTCCCAGCGAATCTTGAAGCGTGACCCACGCTTGGCGAGCAGTGCACGATGCTCGGGCGAACCGCCGAACATGCGCGGGCTGGGCGCGGTCTCGGGATTGGGACGCCAGATCAGCAAGCGCACGTCGACGCCACGCGCCACGGCGCGTTCGAGCACGTCGAACAGCGGCTCTTGCCCTTCGGGGACGAGGAAGTCGTCGGAATAGAACGCCACGGTCAGCCAAACGCTGTGCCGCGCGTTGTCGACCGCTTCGCCGATGCGCCGCATGATCTGCGGCCCATCGACGAAGGCCCGCACGCGGTTGCCGGGACGCGCCGGATAAGGCCCCGACGTCGTGCCTGGAACGTACGAACCGTCGCGCTCCGTCACCACAGGGGTCACTGGGCCATCGGCGCCGGCACGATCAGAGCCTTGTCGGCCTTCAGCCTGGCGATCTCGGCATCGCTCACGCCCGCCTCGCGCAGCACCTCCTCGCCGTCGCCACCGATGCGCGGCGCGTGGCGACGGAATTCGACCTTGGTCTTCTCGAAGTCGAGGGGGCTCGCAAAGGTCGTGATCGGCCCCTCCGTCGGATGCTCGCGCTCGGTGAAGAAGCCGGTCGCCTTCAGATGCGGATCGTCGAACAGCTCTTCGAGGGTGCGCACCGGCATCGCCGGGATGTCGGCCTTGTCGAACATCTCCAGCCATTCCCCGGTCGGCCGATGCTCCAGCAGCGAGGCCAGGACCTGGTAGAGCTCGCTGAAATGCTTGGCACGCTCGTTGCGATCGATGAAGCGCTGCTCCTTGCAGAGATCGGGACGGCCGGCGAGCTCGAAGAAGGTGAGCCAATGGGCGTCGGTGTAGGGCAGCGCGCAGATGTAGCCGTCCTTGGTTTTGAAGGGATGGCGGAACTTGTTGATGATGCGGTCGTAGCCCATGGCGCCCCGCTCGGGCGTCCAGGTAGCGCCGAACAGATGCTCGGTCAGCCAGAACGAGGCCAGCGTCTCCAGCATTGGCACCTCGATCATCTGGCCCTCGCCGGTCTTCTGGCGGTGGTAGAGCGCGCCCAGCACGGCGATGCAGAGATGAAGACCCGTAGTCTTGTCGGCGATCAGGCTCGGCATGAAGCGCGGCGGCAGGCCGTCGACTCGCGACTGCAGCGAGGCCGCGCCGCTCACGCCCTGCACCAGGTCGTCGAAGGCAGGCTTGTGGCCGTACGGCCCCTTGCGCGCATAGCCCAGCGAGTAGGCGTAGATGATCGAGGGATTGATCTTCTTCAGGTCCTCGTAGCCGAGGCCCAGGCGCTCGATCGCCTGCGGCCGGCTGTTGTGGATGAACAGGTCGGCCTTCTTGATCAATTCCTTGAGGACGGCGCAGGCTGCCGGCTTTTTCAGGTCGAGGCAGAGGGAGCGCTTGTTGCGGTTGGCCGCCATGTAGATCGGCCCCATGTTCTTGTCGCGCCCCATCGAGCCGCCCGAGACGCGCAGGAGGTCGCCTTCCGGCGGTTCGACCTTGATCACGTCGGCGCCCATGTCGGCCAGGTGCTGGGTGGCGAACGGCCCCAGCAGCACGGCGGTCAGATCGATCACACGCACACCCGCAAGCGGTCCCGGCATCTCGCGCCCTACCTCTTTCTTCTGTTCAACGGCCCACAATGACGCGATCGAACGGCAAAGCAACACCGCCGCAAGACGAGCGCTTGCAGTTCAGAACTTGGCGGCGTCGGCGCGATCTGTGCGCTTGATCACATTCGCTTCGTACATTTTCTCGATCTGCCGGCAAGAAAATATCCATTCGATCCCGCATGCCCGACCCACGAGTCGAAACGTTGCTCGACCTGATCAATCGGACCTTCACGGGAGAAACCATGAAAATCCTGATCGTCGGCGGCGGCATCGGCGGCCTCGCCGCCGCCCTCTGCCTGCACCGGGCCGGGATCGAGAGCGAGATCTTCGAACAATCATCCGAGCTGCGCGAGCTCGGCGTCGGCATCAACGTGTTGCCGCATGCGATCAGCGCGCTGGCAGAGCTCGACCTGTTGCCGGCACTCGACCGCGCCGGCATCCGCACGCGCGAGCTGCTCTATTGCAATCGCTTCGGCCAGACGGTCTGGCAGGAGCTGCGTGGCACCGACGCCGGATACGATGTGCCTCAGTTCAGCATCCACCGCGGCAAGCTGCATGGTGTCCTCCATCACGCTGTGCGCGAGCGGCTCGGGCCTGGCCGCATCCACACCGATTGCCGGCTGATCGGCTTCGACGAACGGCGTGACCGCGTCTTGGCGTCCTTCGAGAGCGGCCAAGGTCGGCACGCCATCGCGGTCGAAGGTCAGGCGCTGATCGCCGCGGACGGCGTCCATTCCACGGTCCGATCGATCCTCTATCCCGGCGAGGGACGGCCCATATGGAATGGCACGATGCTGTGGCGCGGCGCCACGCAATGGCCGGCCTACGCCGACGGCAGGACGATGGTGATCGCCGGCGGCAACGCCGCCAAGTTCGTGTTCTATCCGATCCACGAGGATCCGGCGCGACCCGATTTGCGGCTGACCAACTGGGCCATCATGGCGCGTCTCGGTGACGCCCAGGTCCCGCCGCGGCGGGAGGACTGGAACCGCGTCGGCCAGCCTGCCGAGGCGCTGCCATTCGTGCGCGACAGGTTCAGGCTCGGCTTTCTCGACCCGGTGGCACTGATCGAGGCGACCGGGACGTTCTATGAATATCCCAACTGCGATCGCGATCCGCTGCCGCGCTGGTCGTTCGGCCGAGTGACCCTGATGGGGGATGCGGCCCATCCGATGTACCCGGTCGGCAGCAACGGGGCGAGCCAGGCCATCCTCGACGCGCAGTGCCTTGCGCGGCACCTCGCGGCAGGCTCATCGATTGCAGATGCCTTCGCCGCCTATGATGTCGAGCGCCGGCCGGCCATGGCGAAGATCGTCGAAGCGAACCGCAAGGGCGGCCCCGAGGGCGTGATCGACATGATCGAGGGTCGCGCCCCGGAAGGCTTCGACGACATCGACCGTGTCGCCAGCCACGCCGAGCGCGAGGCGGTCGTGCGCGGCTATGCCTCGATGGCCGGCTTCGCGCGCGAGCAGGTCAACCGACCGCGCTCCTGAGGCGACATGGCAGCAGCATTTCTGCGGACGACGTGTTACTCGAAGCAGTGACGCGACGATCCATGGAAACGAGTTGACCGATGTCTGGAGCGCTTGAAGGGCTGCTGGTGATCAGCGTTGAGCAGGCCGTGGCCGCCCCCTATTGCGCCGCCCGCCTGGCCGATGCCGGCGCGCGCGTGATCAAGATCGAGCGGCCGGAAGGCGATTTCGCCCGCGCCTACGACGCCTACGTGCACGGCCAGTCGAGCTACTTCGTCTGGCTGAACCGCGGCAAGCAGTCGGTCACCCTCGACTTCAAGGACAAGGCCGATCTCGCGCTGCTGCATCGCATGATCGCCAAGGCCGACGTGCTGATCCAGAACCTGGCGCCGGGCGCCGCCGAGCGCGCGGGCTTCGGCTCGGCGGCGATGCGCGCCAGGAACAAGCGGCTGGTCACTGTCGACATCTCGGGCTATGGCGAGCACGGCCCCTACCGCAACCGCCGCGCCTACGATCTGCTGGTGCAGGCCGAGAGCGGGCTCGCCTCGATCACCGGCACGGCCGAGGGTCCCGGCCGCGTCGGCATCTCGGCGACCGACATCGGCACCGGCATGTATGCCCACGCGGCCGTGCTGGAGGCGTTGCTGGCCCGCCAGAAGACCGGCGAGGGCCGCGCCATCGCCGTCTCGCTGTTCTCGGCGATGGCCGAGTGGATGACCGTGCCG
The DNA here is from genome assembly GCA_023386865.1 of Pseudomonadota bacterium. Lineage (GTDB taxonomy): Bacteria > Pseudomonadota > Alphaproteobacteria > Reyranellales > Reyranellaceae > Reyranella. The sequence continues at coordinate 13,000 of JAEWIV010000246.1, read as the reverse complement.
GTGCTGGCCAAGGACTATTCCAACTACGACTGGCCGCGGCTCGGACTCACCCATCCCTTCATCGCGCCTTACGGCGTCTATCAGACCGCCGACAAGGTGCCCGTGCTGATCTCGATCCAGAACGACCGCGAGTTCGAGCGGCTGTGCCACGGCGTGCTCGACCGGCCCGGCCTGGAGAAGGATCCCGACTACGCCACCAACAAGGCGCGCAACGCGCGGCGCGACGACACCAACGCCATCGTGCAGAAGAGTTTCGGCAGCCAGACGTTCGCCGACCTCGCCGCGCGCCTCGATGCGGCACAGATCGCCTGGGCGCGGGTGAGTTCGGTCGACGACCTGTCGACCCATCCGCAACTGCGCCGCGTCGTGTTCGGCACGACCGCCGGCGACGTCTCGATGCCGGCACTCGCCGCCTCGTGGGCCGGCGAGCCCGAGCGGCTGGGCGACGTGCCAACGGTGGGCCAGCATTCCGACCAGGTGCGGCGCGAGTTCGCGGCTTAGATGGTTCACCCACCGTCATCCCGACCGGAGCGCGTAGCGCGAAGTGGAGGGACCTGTTCAAGGCTTCGCCGACCAACTGAACAGGTCCCTCCGCTCCGCTTCGCTCCGGTCGGGATGACGGAAAGTGTCTGATGCCGCGCTTCGTTACAGCCATCAGGCTTGCCGGCTACGGCGCCGCCTACTTCTTCGCCTCCGGCGCCTTCATGAGCTACTGGCCGGTGTGGCTGCGCGACCGCGGCGTCGCGGACGCCGAGATCGGCACGCTGTTCATGAGCCGGCAGCTCGTGGGTGTCGGCGCCACGCTCGCCATCGGCTGGATCGCGCATCGCGTCGGCAACGTGCGCGGCGTCCTCCTGGCCCTGGCCGTGGCCGCCACGGTCCTGGTGACGGGCTATCAGTTCTCCTACTCGTTCCTCGCCATCCTGGCCGTATCGCTGGTCTGGGGTGTCGTGTGGGCACCGACCATGGCGCTGTACGACGGCGTGGTGGTGAACGAGACCCGCGCGCGCGGCATCAACTACGGCCGGCTGCGCGTCTGGAGCTCGGTGTCCTTCATCCTGGGCGTCATCATCTGCGGCATTGCGGTCGACCGGCAGGGACCGTCATGGGTGCTCTATGTCGGCTTCGCCGGCATCATCATGCTGGTACCCCTGGCGCTCTGGCTGCCGGCGGCGGAAGCGCAGCACCGCGACCAGGCCAAGCACGCCTCCTTCGGCATTCCCGACCTGCTGCGCTCGCGCCCGTTCCTGCTGTTCATGATCGCAGCCGGCCTCTGCCAGGCGAGCCACGCCGTGCTCTACAGCTTCGGCACCCTGACCTGGCGCGCCGCCGGCATCGACGACGTCACCATCAGCCTGCTGTGGGGCGAGAGCGTCGCCGTCGAGATCGTCCTGATGCTGGCGAGCCCGTGGCTGCTGGCGCGACTCGGCCCCACCGGCATGATCGCGCTGGCGCTCGGCTGCGGCATGGTGCGCTGGCTGGGCATGGCATTCACCACCGAGCTGTGGGCGCTGGTGCTCCTGCAGGCCCTGCACGCCGGCACTTTCGCCGCCTGCCATCTCGGTGCCATGGCGTTCCTCCAGCGGGCGCTGCCGCCGTCCGGCATGGCGCTGGGGCAAAGCGTCTACTACGCCATCGGCACCGGTGCAGCGCAGGCGGTGATCTTCCAGATCGCCGGCGTGCTCTATGGCGAGTTTGGCCAGAAGGCGTTTCTCGGGATGTTCGTCGTCAGCGCCGTCGGCATGGTGGCGATCATGGCGCTGGCGCGTCAATGGAAGGGCGGGCTGCTCGTCGGCAACGCCGTCGGCTAGGGACGGTCTGCCCCCTCGTTGTCAACAAACACGAACCGTTCTCCATCGAAGTCGAGAACAGGTGAATGGAGTTTGGAATGGAGCTTGGCCAGCAGTCGTTCGTGAATGCTGATAGCCAATCTCACACCATGGCATTCAACGATGAATTCCTCCGGCACCCCCTCCGCATCGGAAAAGTAGTACGCGCCGAACACCGGACCTGGAGGTGGGTCGGGTTCAATGTCGTTGCCCCAGCCCATAAAGCTCAGGTAGTTGCCGGGAGGCACATGGCTTCGACTCTCCGCTTCCAGGCGCGCGATCTGCTCCGCTGCGCGCTTGGTGAACTTCGGGAGGCTGATCATGTCCGTCAGTCCCGTCAAATGCCCAGGCCGCCATTGCGGAAAATGAATGGCTGACATCCAAGCGGACTTCTGTCCAGACGCCGCACAGTGCCGTCCGGGCAGCGATAGAGACACATTCCAAACTGTTGGAAGCCGGGCATCAACGTGCACCTGTCCCATCCGCTGCCACTGCCGTCACCGCCGGGGCCAGGAACAAGAGCCGGCGTGCCCATGCCGGCCGCCGAAGTCGTGTCCTCCTCCTGAACACCGTAGTGAGCCGGCACGATACCGGTCAAAAAGTCCACGGGCGAAGGATTGGTGTAACCATGATAGTCAGCGGCGGTCGCGAGCCCATCGCCGAAGCGATCATCATGGGACGCAGCATTGCTGCCTACGCGAAAGCCTGGCACATCTTCGGACGGTCTCACCCGAAATCCGGGTACGTAGCTGCGAGGCCGGACATTGAACATGATGCTGCTCCTTGTGGACGGTGCTGAGTGGCCCTCGTCGACTGGCGATTGCAATTAGCGGATGTTCAGGTTGCCTAGAACCAACTTTCGGTTGCTTTCCGAGTCCATGGCCATTTTATAACTACCGTACCGTGAAATCAATAACTTCGGTCGATGATCGTCACTTTCCACTTCCACGATTTTTGGCGCTTCATTGAGGGGCATGTCTGGCGGGTCGCAGGCACAACGACACCATTCCTTGTGAAGCTGAACACGAGTGCCAGCAGTGCTTTCAGGTGCTCAACTGATTGCGAGCACCCTCTTTACCTACTCTAGGCCTGCGGCGTCTCGGCCGGCTCGGTCGCCTTCATCGACGGCCGCTGCGCCACACGGTCATACCAAGCCGCCAACTTCGGGGCGACGCCGTGCCATTCGTCGCCGTAGCGCCAGCTCTCATAGGCGCAGGCCACGGCTGTCGTGATCTGGGCGAGATCGAACGCGGCGCCGAAATGCTGCACACGCTTTTCAAGGGCGGCGAAGCAGCGGAGCTCGCGGTCCTTCATCTTGCCGATGAAATCGTCCGATCGTTCGTCCTCGGATCTCAGAAGCTCGGCCCGCCGGGAGATTTGGGCCTCGATGATGCCGCAGGCGATCGCCGTGTCGGCCAGCGCGCGCCACCGAGTTGCGCCCTCGCGGGCCAGCAGACGAAAGCCGCCGTGTTCGCCATTGAGGTAATCGCAGATCGAATGGGAGTCGGTCAGGGTGAAGTCGTCCGCGACCAGCGCCGGGATGCGCACGACGGGCGTCGCTTCGAGGAAGTCGGGCCGATGCTCGACCGCCCGGGTCGCCCAGTCATGCGACCACTTGGTCTGCACGAACTCGAAACGGTCCTCGATCCCCAGCTCGAGGATCGCGACCCGGACTCTCCTGACCCAGGGCGAGGCAGGGGTAACATAAAGGCGCACGGCAAGTCTCCGGCTAGGCCAAGGTGGACAAGTCCAATGCCCCGAGTCGGTCGCGGTCGGCAACCACATCGATCGCCGCGATCCTGTCGCCGGCGCAGGTAAGCTCGAGCACCAGGGGCGATGCGTACTGCCCAAGGCGGCATAGCTTCCCTCCTCAGCTTCGCTGGGGAGGTGCCCTCGTCATGCGAGGGCGGAGGGGTGCAGTCCATCAGTGCTGTAACCCATGACCCTCCGCCCGCTGCGCGGGCCAGGCGTTTTGGCGTCTGGGCGGCCGAAAGCGCCACGCCCCACGCGGAGCGTGGGAGGAAATGAGTGCACACGAACGTTCGTGCGCATTCGGTTGCAGGAGATTGTGTTGGGCGCCGCCACGCACACAACAACTGCGAGCAACGCGAATCTTATGTTCGTTTTCCACCTAATGCACCGGCGACAGACAGCGGAATCCGCCGGATCGCACGAGCGAGTCGTGTTAGCTTCACAATCAGAGAGCAGCGGTTGGTCGAGCCCCGGTCCTCTCTTAAATAAAAGACTGAACTCGACCACCGGCTGAGGCGCGGTGAAAGCCCGAAAGGGCACGCCGCACCGGGATCAGAGGCGACGCGAAAGTGGCATCTGTGATCTTCAAGGTCGGTAGGCCGCGCGGTTCGTGTGACCGCCCGGAGATTGCCTGGAGCGGCAACGCGACGGGCCGATTTCCGAGGTCGCTCGGGTCGGGCAGGTCCGGAAGGGGGTCGTTCTTCGGAACGGCCCCTTTTTCTGTTGTGGCGAATGAGTGCGCGATCTGCAGCCAGGCCTCCCCATCGTCTTCGATGGGGAGGAACGAACGTCCTATCGCGACCGGCCGCGCGCCGTCACCGGCCAGATGTCGACCAGCGTGTCGCCCTTCACCACGTGGTAGCTCTCGTAGAGATTGACCGTGGGGTCGCAATGCGGCGGCGTCAGGATCACCTGTTCGCCATGCCCCGGCGGCTCCTTGCCTTCGGGTGCGATCACCGCCAGGTGCTCGTCGCCCATGAAGCGCGTGGTCGAGCCGTCGACCGCACCCTTCAGGATCATCGGCGGGCCCTTCTCCGTGGCCATCGCCTTCAGGCCGGCGTCGACCGTCACCATGCCCGGCGTGTTGGCGCTGACGACGCGGGCGTCGATCTGCAGGGCCTGCTCGAAGGTCGGCTTGTCGAGGCCGCGCAGGTCGCAGACGTTGTAGTCGTGGTCCATGAAGACGTAGGAACCGACCTGCAGCTCGGTGAAGGCGCCGAGCTTGGCGTCGATGTAGTGCGTGCCCGTTCCTGAGCCGGTGACGATGCCGGGCTTCAGGCCGGCCGCGTCGAGCTTGGCCAGAATGCCCTTCAGGTATCCGGTCCGCTCCTCGATCTCGGCCGTGCGCTGCTTGAAGTCGACGATGTGCTGGTGGCGGCCGCAATAGAACTGCACGCCGGCGTACTTCAGCGACTTCTGCCCAACCACCTTCTTCACCAGCTCGACGACGCCGTCGGGTGTCGCCACGCCGGTGCGATGAAGGCCGGGATCGATGTCGACGATCACCGTCAGCGGCTTAGCAACCTTCGCGGCCGCGGCGGCCAGCGCCTCGACATTGGCCGGATGGTCGACCACGACCATCAGCTCCCTCACCTTGGCGTTCAGCGCCATCAGGCGGTCGATCGCCTGCGGCGTCACCACCGGCGAGGTGATGTGCAGGCTCTCGATGCCGGCCTCGCCCAGCGCCTCGGCCTCGCCCAGCTTGGCGCAGCACACGCCGAGCGCGCCGGCGGCCATCTGACGGCGGGCGATGTCGGCCGACTTGTGGGTCTTCGAATGCGGCCTGAGGTTCACCTTGTGCGCCTTGGCGAAGGCCGCCATCTCCGCGATGTTGCGGTCGAGCATTTCTACATCGAGCACCAGCGCCGGCGTGTTCAGCGAGCGCCGCGATCCCTGCTGGCCGATGAGATGGCGGTGGAGTTTCTCGGCTTCGCTCATGACTTGTCCCTCAGGTTGCGCACGACCATGGCCTCGCCGGTCGTGCCGCGGTTCACGCCCGCGCTTTTCATGAAAGTGTTGTCCCTGCCCGTGCCCCAGAGCGCAATGCCCTGCGCCAGCAGGCCGCCATCGACCTTGATCGTCTCGCCGGTGATGAAGCGCGCCTCGTCGGAGACCAGGAATGACGCCACATCGGCGATGACCTCGGGCTCGCCTCGGTCGGGCCAGGGCTGGTGGTTGAACTGCTTCTCATATTTCTCCGGCCGGCCGCGATGGACCAATGGCGTGGAAATGACGCCGGGCGCGATGCCGACGACGCGGATGCGGTCACCGCCGAGCTCGGCTGCGACGTTCTCGATCAGGCTGATGACCGCGGCCTTGGCCGCCGAGTAGGCATGGCTGCCGCCGCCGCCCACCATGCCGGCGATCGACGCGGTGACCAGGATCACGCCGCCACCATGCTTCTTCATGACGAGCGAGGCATGCTTCATGCCGAGGAAAACCGAGCGGGTGAGCACGGCGAAGGTGTAATCCCAGTCTTCTACGCTGGTCTCGGCGATCGGCCCGAAGGCGCCGCCCACGCCGGCGTTGAGATAGGCGATGTCGAGGCGGCTAAAACGCTTCTCGGCCTCGGCGACCAGCGCGGCGACGTCGGATTCCTTGGCGACGTCACAGCGCACGAAGGCGACCTGCTCGCCGTGGCCGTTCGCCCTGGCAACCGACACCGTTTCCGCGCCGTTGGCCTCATTGAGATCGGCCACGACGACCTTGGCGCCATCGGCCAGGAAGCGCATGACCGTCGCGCGCCCCATGCCGCTTGCCCCGCCAGTGACGATCGCGACCTTGCCCAAAAGTCTTGTCATTCTCGATTTCGCCCTCCGATGCCATGGTGCTGTTGCGCCGGCCCGCCGGCAAGCCTAGCGTTTGACGGAAGGCGTACCACGCCTTCCGTCATCCCGAGCGAAGCCGAGGGATCTTTTTCTTCACTAACAGAAGAAAGGTCCCTCCGCGCGGCCCCTGCGGGGCCTTGGTCGGGATGACGGCTCAGAAGGGAGCCGTCAAATGAAGTTCGGCCTGTTCTACGAGATCTCCATTCCGCGTCCGTGGACGCCGGAGAAAGAGCGGACCGTCTACAACAACTGCCTGGAGCAGGTGAAGCTGGCCGACGAGCTGGGCTTCGACCACGTGTGGGCCGTCGAGCATCACTTCCTCGAGGAATACTCGCACTGCTCCGCGCCCGAGCTGTTCCTCACCGCCTGCGCCATGGTGACCAAGAACATCCAGGTCGGCCACGGCATCGTCGTCTGCGTCCCCGAATTCAACCATCCCATCAAGATCGCCGAGAAGACCGCCACCCTCGACATCCTGTCGGGCGGGCGCCTGCATGTCGGCACCGGCCGCTCGGCGACCTGGACCGAGCTCGGCGGCTTCCGCGCCAATCCCGACATCACTAAGAAGAGCTGGGACGAGTTCGTGCGCTGCCTGCCCAGGATGTGGATGCAGGAGACCTTCTCCTACCAGGGCGAGTTCTGGTCGATGCCCGAGCGCACCATCCTGCCGAAGCCATACCAGAAGCCGCATCCGCCGATGTGGGTGGCCGTCACCAGCCCCGGCACCGAGATCGACGCCGCCGACCGCGGGCTCGGCAGCCTCGGCCTGTCGTTCGCGGGCTTCGAGGAGCAGGAAAAGAAGATCAAGGAGTACCGCCGGCGCATCAAGTCGTGCGAGCCGGTCGGCGCCTTCGTGAACGAGCAGGTCGCCACGACCAACTTCCTGTTCTGCCACGAGGACGAGAAGACCGGCGTCGAGATGGGCAAGCGGCTGGGCAACACCTTCAACTATCTGGCCACCCAGCTCATCTCCACCCGTGAGGTGTTCTCCTCGCCGTCCTATCAGTCGCTGGGGCTGCTGCCCGCGCTGCGCCGCGCCGCCACCGGCCCCGATGCCAACGAGCAGCAGACCGAAGGCATGGCCTATGGCGATCCCGCGCGCATCATCCGCGCCGTCAAGAAGTGGGAATCGCTCGGCGTCGACTGCATCAACTTCATCCTGAACGCCAACGAGGTGGTGCCGCAGGACCAGGTCATGGCGAGCCTGAAGCTCTTTGCCAAGGAAGTGATGCCGGTGTTCGCCAAGGGATCGGCAGCCAAGGTCGCGGCGGAGTAAGCCATGCCTCTCTACGGAACCCTCGACATCACGGCGAATGCCAAGGCGCTGCCGACGCTCGCCAACCTCGACACCGAGGCCTGGACCTTGCCCAAGGCCGAGATGCTGCAGCTGCTGATCGAGGTGCCGCGCAGCACCACCGAGGGGCTGCTGCCCAAGGCAATGCATCCGGCGCTCCCCTCCTACGTCATCCTGGCGGTCACGAAATATTCGGAGAGCCCGGTCGGGCCATTCAATCTCGCCGTGCTGCGGCTGGGCAGCCGGGCCGGCGCCCATCCGCGCGGCTTCCTGCTGGGCGCCGTTGCCAGCACCGAGGCGGCGGCCACGGAGCTGCGCGGCCGCTGGGGCATCCCGGTCGAGGCCGGCGAGGTGAAGTTCCTGCGCCGCCACGATCGCGTCATGGGCACCGTGAGCCGGGGCGGCAAGACCATCCTCGACTGCGCGCTGATCGATCCTCAGCCGGTCGCCGGCACCGACGTGCAGTACATCAACTGGGTGACCGCGGCGAACGCGCCGCTCGACGGCCAGACCCAGCCGATGCTGATCCAGGTCGATCCCAAGTACACCTTCTACAAGGCCGAGCGCGGCAAGCCGCAGGTCTCGGCCTTCGACGCCGCGGCCTGGAACGCCGGCGCGATCACGCTGGCCGATCCCATCGTCGGCACCTGCTGCACGGTCGACACCGACCTGCCGCGCATCCGATTCGTGATGGATCCGCTGAAGCCCGTGTTCCAGGGCACGCGCAGGATCAGGGAGTCGCGGGCGGACGAATGATCATTTGGGGCGCGGACCTCCAGGTCCGCATTCAAGCAACATGAGCGGACCCGGAGGTCCGCGCTCCGGCAAGAGATGGCAATGAACTTGGACTACGACGCGATCATCATCGGGGCCGGCATTTCCGGTCTCTACCAGCTCCATCTTCTGCGCCAGCTCGGCATGAAGGTGCGCGTGTTCGAGACCGGCACCGGGGTCGGCGGCACCTGGTACTGGAACCGCTATCCTGGCGCCCGGTTCGATTCGGAGAGCTACTCCTACGGCTTCTCCTTTTCGCAGGAGCTGCTGGACGAGTGGCACTGGACCGAGCACTTCTCGCCGCAGCCGCAGACGCTGAAATACCTCAACTTCGTCGCCGACAAGTTCGACCTGCGCCGCGACATCCAGTTCAAGAGCCGAGTCACGGCGGCCCACTGGAAAGAGGAGACGCACGGCTGGGAGATCACGCTGGAGGACGGCAGCAAGCACACCTGCCGCTTCCTGATCACCGCCATCGGCCCCCTGTCGGCGCCGACCATGCCCAAGATCGAGGGCATCGACAGCTTCAAGGGCCGGTCCTGCCATACCGCGCGCTGGCCGCATGAGCCGGTGAGCTTCGAAGGCAAGCGGGTGGCGGTTATCGGGACCGGCGCCACCGGCGTGCAGACCATCCAGGAGGTCGCCAAGACGGCCGGCCATCTCACGGTCTTCCAGCGCACGCCCAACTGGTGCGCGCCGCTGCACAATGCGCAGATCTCCAAGGAGGAGATGGCCGAGATCCGCATGCGCTATCCCGAGATCTTCCAGCGCTGCCGCGAGACCTTCGCCTGCTTCCTGCATACGCCCGACCCGCGCGCCGCGATGGAGGTGACGCCAGAGGAGCGCGAGGCGCAGTGGGAGAAACTCTACAACAACCGCGGCTTCGGCATGTGGCAGGGCAACTTCCGCGACATTCTCGTCGACCGCAAGGCCAACGCCCTGGTGAGCGACTTCGTCGCCCGCAAGATCCGCCAGCGGGTCAAGGACCAGGCGGTGGCCGAGAAGCTGATCCCCAAGAACCACGGTTTCGGCACCCGTCGCGTGCCGCTCGAGACCAAGTACTACGAGGTCTACAACCAGCCCAACGTGAAGCTGGTCGACATCAAGGAAACGCCGATCGAGCGCATCACGGCCAAGGGCATCAAGACGAGCGATGCCGAGTACGAGTTCGACATAATCATCTACGCCACGGGCTTCGACGCCATCACCGGCGCCTTCGACCGCATCGATTTCCGTGGCGTCGACGGCCTCAAGCTCAAGGACAAGTGGAAGGGCGGCCCGCAGACCTATCTCGGCATGCTGGTCGAAGGCTTCCCCAACATGATGATGCAGATGGGTCCCCACACCGCGCTCGGCAACATTCCCCGCAGCATCGAGTACAGCGTCGAATGGGTCACCGCCCTGCTGCGCCACGCCCGCGAGCACGACGTCACGCGCATAGAGGCGACGGCTGCCGGCGTGCAATCGTGGACCGACCACGTGAAGTCGCTGGGCGTCGGCCTGCTGTCCAACGAGATCGATTCCTGGATGACCGGCATCAACCGCAACGTCGAAGGCAAGACCACGCGCATCATCGCCCGCTACAGCGGCAGCGCGCCCGCTTTTCGCGAGCGCTGCGACGCGGTTGCAGCCGACGGCTATCGCGAGCTGCGGCTGGGCTAGCTCTCGCCGGACCGCGGGCCTCCAGGCCCGCCTCTTGTCATCCTGAGCGTAGCGAAGGATCTCATGCCGATTGCAAGCGGCGATGAGGTCCTTCGCTTCGCTCAGGACGACAGATATGAGGCGGGCCTGGAGGCCCGCGGTCCGGCAAGACTACTTGATCAGCCCGTCTTCGCGCGCCTTGATCTGCAGCGCGAGGTAGCGCGAATAGATGCGGCACTGCGCCAGGCTGCCGGCGGTGAACCACAGGCCCTCCTGCGGTGTCGGCCCCCACATGTTGCGCAGCTCGCCACCGTCGTTGAAGCCCCAGACCGGGCCGATGCGGTCGGCGACGTCGTCGCCCAGCGTCTGGCGCACGAATTCCTGCTGCGTCTCATAGCCCGTCGCGACGACGACGAGATCGAGGGGCCGGGTCGTGCCATCCTTCAGGACGACGCCTTGCGGAACGAAGCGGTCGATCGCGTCGTACTGCAGCAGCCCGACGCGGCCGTCGATGATCATGTCGGAACAGCCGACGTTGAAGTAGTAGCCGCCGCCGCGCCGCAGATACATCATCTGGAAGCCGGTATCGTCCTCGCCGAAGGTGAGCCTGAAGCCGCGCTTCTCCAGCCCCTCGAGCAGCTTGCGGTCGACCTCGCGCATCTCGGCCGTCGACAGCTGGTAGGCGCGCCGCAGTACGGGGTAAGGCATCGAGCAGGCGAGCAGGTCGCAATCCTCGAACGGCAGGCCCTCGCTGTAGGTCGCGTAGACCTTCTGCGCCTCGCGGATGCTCACGATGTAGGTCGGGCTGCGCTGCACGATGGTGGTGTCGACGCCGCTGGCGCAGAGATCCTGCGCCACGTCGTGGCCGCTATTGCCGGTGCCGATCACCATGGCCTTGCGGCCCTTCCAGGCCACACCGCTGGTGTACTGGCCCGAATGCATGATCTCGCCCTTGAAGGAGTCGAGGCCGGGGACCTTCGGCCAGATCGGAATGCCGCTCACGCCGGTCGCGACGACTATGTGGCGCGGCTTCATGGTGCGCTCGCTGCCGTCGCTTCGCCGCAGGGTCACGGTCCAGCGCTTCTGCTTGTCGTCCCAGCTGCCGGCAGCCAGCTCGGTGCCCGTCCAGTAGTTCAGCTCGAGGCTGTCGACGTAGGTCTCGAACCAGTTGGCGAGCTTGTCCTTGGGGATGAACACCGGCCAGGTCGGCGGGAACGGCATCAGCGGCAAATGGTTGACGTGCACCTCGTTGTGCAGGGTGAGCGAGTGGTAGCGCAGCCGCCAGTTGTCGCCGATGCGCTGGTTGCGGTCGATGATCAGCGTGTCGACGCCCAAGTGATTGAGCCGCGCCGCGGCCGACAGGCCGGCCTGACCACCGCCCACGATCAGCACGGCGGGATCGCGATCGGCATAGGCCAGCACCTTGCGCCGCTGGTCGAGCCAGTTCTCGCCGCCGAAGTCGCGCGAGAACTTCTCGGCGTCGCTCATCGCCCTGGGCCGGCCGTCGGGATAGCCGCGCAGCTCCTCGAGCGTCGTGAGCAGCGTCCAGATGCGCCACTCGCCGTCCTCCTCGACCAGCCGCACGACGCCGTTGGCCCGGCCGAACGCCGTGTCGAACTCGAAGATCGCCTCGATGCAGTCGACACCCGCGCGCTTGACGCGGCGCGGCGCGGAGCGGCCCGCCGGAATCTGGAAGTCGCGCGGCACGGTGCGCACCAGGGTTGGCGCCAGCGCGGCCTCGATCGCCGCGGCGCCGGTCGCGGTGCCGATGCGCCAGGTGAAGGCGAGCACGTCGCGCCAATGCCCCTCGTGCGCGAAGTGGCGGGCCGCAGCGACCGCATCGTCCGACTGCAGGGCATTGGCGAAGGACTTCAGCCAGGAGGCCGCGACGTCCTGGACGTCGTGACGGGGCCGCGAAATCACGTTCATATGTCAAACTCTCGCAGATGGGCCAGACTAACAGACGAAATGAGGAGACGAACCATGGAACCGGGCAAAAGACTCTTGGGCAAGGTCGCCATCGTCACAGGAGGCGCATCGGGCATCGGCGCCGCGACCGCGCGGCTGTTCGCCCAGCACGGCGCGTCGGTGCTGCTGACCGACAGCAATACGGCGCTCGGCAAGACGGTAGAGACGGAGATCGCCTCGGCAGGCGGAACCGCAAGCTTCACCGAGCAGGACGTGCGGAACGAAGGACGCTGGAGCGCCATCGTCGACCAGGCCGAGAAAGCCTGGGGCCGCCTCGACATCCTGTGCAACATCGCCGGCATCTCGGGTCGCGACCCCAAGCAGAACATCCAGACTGGCCACACCGCCGGACCACGACTCGCCGACCAGACGCTCGAGCACTGGAACTTGGTGATGGAGATCAACGCGACCGGTGTGTTCCTCGGCACCAAGGCCGCGGTGCCGGCCATGCAGCGCGCCGGCGGCGGCTCGATCATCAACATCTCGTCGATCTGCGGCATCGTCGGCAGCCACGCCAACGCCGCCTACCATGCCTCCAAGGGCGCCGTGCGCATCTTCTCCAAGGCGGCGGCGATCCAGTACGCGCCCGACAGGATCCGCGTGAACTCGGTCCATCCCGGCTTCGTCGACACGCCGATGACCGCGCCTGGCCATTCCAACCCCGAGGTGGCCCGCAAGCGGATGGAGGCTACCCCGCTCGGCCGCTTCGGCACGCCCTACGACATCGCCGCCGGTTGTCTCTACCTCGCCTCCGACGAATCGTCGTGGGTCACCGGCAGCGAACTGGTGATCGACGGCGGGATGACGGCGAACTGACCGCTGGCGGGCCCGCCGCTACAGAGGCGCGTCATGCGGGAGCGCGGACCTCCAGGTCCGCTCAGAGCGATGATGCGGACCTGGAGGTCCGCGCTCCG
>JAEWIV010000202.1 GCA_023386865.1 Pseudomonadota bacterium | reverse complement strand
ACCTGGGCCGCGACGCGCCCGGCGGCTCGGCGATCGCCCTGGTCCAGGTCGACCAGCCGATCTCGCCCGAGCTGCTCAAGAAGATCGCCGCCCTCGAGGGCGTGGTGCAGGCGAAGCTGCTGAGCTTCTGAAGCGCTCTATGGAAACACGCCGTCAGTAGTGACCACCGGGAAGCTGGGTGGCTCTGGTCAGGCACTTTCGATACTCGTCGAACATGCCGCCGCAGTTTCTCAGACGCTCGGCCATCTGGTCGCCGGCCAGGCACACGCCGCCGGCTTTCCGCTTGCAATTTTCATAGCCGGCGATGGCCTGTCCGACATAGATCCGGATCAGGCCGGATGCCCAGCCGCTGTCGATGTCGGCTTGCAGCTTGCGGACGCAGAGGGCGCACCATCCCGCCTCGGGCGTCGCCGGGTCTTGCGGAGGTGGAGGCGGTATCGCGGTGGCAGGCGGTGCTTGCGCCAGGGACGGATCGTTGATCCGGCAAGCTTCGAGCCGGCACCCGTCGGCGTGCTTGCGACATCCGGCGAGGGCCTGCTGGGCTGCCCGGCTTTCTCTCGGATCGTAGGCCCAGCCCCAGGAGCCGTCGGGAGCGACGGCCCGGCAATAGAAGATCTGCGCCGGCCCGCTCTCCCCGCCGCGGCTGCCGCCGCCCGGATCCCAGTGGCATGCAGCCTTGCAAGCCTCTTCGCTACAAGGAGGGAATATGTATTCGCCACAGTAGCACATGCAGCGCACTGCGACTTGTGCTGGTGCGACCGTTGCCAGCGCGAGGAGCAGGACCAGGCAGGATGCCACGGCCACAACGATGGAATTCACGGCGCGATTTCGCATCGGGTTGCGCACTTCGCCAGGGAGTTGTGGCGCAACGTTGCCCGGAACCGGCGACTTCCGGTTTGATTTGGCTCAAGCGCATCGACGCTTGCGCGCGGCAGCCAAACCGTATGCTTCTGACCTCAGTGATCGACCAGCTTCTGCATCTGCTCGGAGTAGCGCGCTCCCTGGATGTCGATCTTCGACAGGGCCCTGTCGATGCCGCCGAGATCCTCGGCAGTCAGCCTGACGGTGGCAGCGGCCAGATTTTCGTCCAGTCGATGCGGCTTCGTGGTGCCGGGGATCGGCACGATCCATTCCCGCTGCGCCAGCAGCCACGCCAGTGCGACTTGCGCCAGCGTCGCCTTCTTCCGGTCGGCGATCCGGCGTAGCTCGACCACCAGGGACTGATTGGCCTTCCGGGCCTCGGGCGTGTATCGCGGCGATGTGGTGCGAAAGTCCTTGCTGTCGAACGTGGTTTTCTCGTCGATCGTGCCGGCGAGGAATCCCTTGCCCAGCGGGGCGAACGGCACGAAGCCGATGCCGAGCTCTTCCAGCGTCGGCAGGATCTCCTGCTCGGGCTCACGCCACCACAGCGAATACTCGCTTTGCAGCGCCGTGACCGGCTGCACGAGGTGCGCTCGCCTGATGGTCCGTGCGCTGGCCTCCGAAAGGCCGAAATGCCGGACCTTGCCTGCCGCGATCAGGTCCTTCACCGCGCCCGCCACCTCCTCGATCGGCACGGCCTTGTCGACCCGATGCTGATAGAAGAGGTCGATCACGTCCGTTCTCAGGCGCTTGAGCGACGCGTCGGCAACCTGCTTGATGTGCTCGGGACGGCTGTTGAGCCCGGTCACCCTTCCGGAGGGCTCGATCGCCCAACCGAACTTGGTGGCGATGACGACGCGGTCGCGGACCGGCTCCAAGGCCTCGCCGAGCAGGGTCTCGTTGGTGAACGGCCCGTAGGTCTCGGCGGTGTCGAAGAACGTGACGCCCTTGTCGATGGCCGTGCGGATCAGGCGGATCATCTCGCGCGTATCGGCCGGCGGCCCGAGGTTCGCGCTCATGCCCATGCAGCCGAGACCGATCGCCGAGACTTGCAGCGATCCCAACCGGCGTTTTTCCATTGTTTCCTCCTGGGAAGAAGCGACTAGAAATTCGGGTACTGGTCGTCGCCCACCTTCTCCATCCAGTCGACGACTCGCCCGTTCAGCGCTTCCTGGATCGCGATGTGGGTCAGCGATGTCGCGGCCTTCGCACCGTGCCAGTGCTTCTCCCCGGGCGGCGTCCAGATCACGTCGCCTGGACCGATGTCCTGCACCGGCTGACCCCATGCCTGGACCCAGCCGCTGCCGGCCGTGACGATCAGGATCTGGCCCAGCGGATGACTGTGCCAAGCGCTGCGGGCGCCGGGCTCGAACGTCACGTAGGCGCCATTGGCGCGTGCGGGCTCCTGGGCGGAGAACAGCGGATCCACCCGCACCTGGCCGGTGAAGAACTCGGCCGGTCCCTTGTTCGAAGGCCGC
Source organism: Pseudomonadota bacterium (assembly GCA_023386865.1). Lineage (GTDB taxonomy): Bacteria > Pseudomonadota > Alphaproteobacteria > Reyranellales > Reyranellaceae > Reyranella. The sequence goes on along the minus strand of JAEWIV010000202.1, from coordinate 5,222 downwards.
TTGCCGTTTCGGGTGATGTCCATGTCCTCTCCTCGGGTGCCCCTGAAATTAGCGGGGGCACGTCCCGGTACTAGCCGGCATAATCCGCAAGCACTCATGAACAGGCATCATCAATGCAGCGACGCAGCCTAGACGCTCTCCTGGCGCTCGTAGCGGTCGGCCGCGAACGCAGCTTCACGCGCGCGGCCGCCAAGCTCGGCGTGTCGCAATCCGCCTTGAGCCACACGATCCGCGAGCTCGAGACCCGTCTCGGGGTGCGCCTGCTGACCCGCACCACGCGCAGCGTCTCGCCGACCGAAGCGGGCGAGCGGCTGCTGCAGACCGTCGGGCCGCGCCTCGAAGAAATCGACAGCGAGCTGGCGGCGCTCAGCGACTACCGGGAGAAGCCGGCGGGAACGATCCGAATCACCGCCGTGGACTATGTTGCCGACCACCTCCTCCTGCCGAAGCTCACGAAATTCCTGAAGAAGTACCCCGATATCAAAGTCGAGATCGCCGTCGACTATGGCCTGACCGATATCGTCGCCGGGCGCTTCGATGCCGGCGTGCGCAGCGGCGAGCAGGTGGCGAAGGACATGATCGCGGTACGCATCGGTCCGGACGAGCGCATGGCGGTCGTGGGCACGCCTTCCTGCTTCAGGGACCGGCAGGAACCGAAGACGCCGCAGGAGCTGGTCGAGCATCCCTGCATCAACCTGCGGCTGCCCACCCACGGTGGCCTCTATGCCTGGGAATTCGAGAAGGCGGGCCGCGAGGTCCGCGTCCGTGTCGACGGGCAGTTGTTCTTCAATGGCACCAACCAGATGGTGGCTGCCGCGCTGGCGGGCCTCGGCCTCGCCTATGTGCCCGAGCAGCTCGTGCGGCCCCATCTCGACAACGGACGGCTGAAGCGCGTGCTCGCCGACTGGTGCCCGCCCTTCACCGGCTACCACCTCTACTATCCCAGCCGCCGCCAGCCCTCGGCCGCCTTCGCGCTGCTGGTCGAGGCCCTGCGTCACCGCCGCTAGCGCGTGGCAGGCTGCGGCGCCTGCGGGAAGGCCGTCAGCTGCTGCCAGACGCCTTGTCCATCGGCGAGCCAGAAGATCACCGGTCGGAGATCGTCACCATTGCCGCCGTCGTTCAGGAAGCCGACGGCTTCGATCTTCTCACCCACCGTCAGCGGCCGCTTGAGGCCCCAGCGCTCCATCCAGTCAGGGCCGGCGAGGACGAGATCGAGTTCCTTGTGGCGTCCGGCATAAGGCCGGGCCGACGCCATCGTCGCCTTGCCGTCCCGTTCATTGGCGCCGGGCGGCAGGGGCCGCTGCGACCAGTTGGCCGGCAGCTCTGCGGGTTCGACGATGAGGCGCGCGCCGCTGTGCGGATAGCCCCATCGGACGCTGCCGAGCGTGCCGGTGACATAGTAGGCGCGGCTTGTATCGAAGCTGCTCCAGCCGTGATGTGCGCTCGCTGGCCGTGCGATCAGCGATGCGAGCGCGGACACGCCCGCGCCGGCGACGCCGCCGAGCAACGCGCGGCGCACGATCAACGATCGGACAGGGAAATCGGCGTGTCTGCTCAAGCGATCCTCCTTATTTCCCGTACGGCTGGTCGACGACCTGCTCGAGCCAATCGACAGTCTTGCCGCCGACCGCCTGCTGGAGCGCGATATGGCTCATCGCTGTCGTCGTCGTGGCACCGTGCCAATGCTTGACGTTGGGCGGAATCCACACGACGTCGCCTGGCTTGATGTTACGCCGCTCTCCGTCCCACTGCTGCACCCACCCGGCGCCGGCGGTGACGATCAGCGCCTGTCCCGCCGGATGCGTATGCCAGGCCGTGCGCGCGCCCGGTTCGAAGGTGACGTGTCCGCCGGAGTAGGGCCGCTGCTCGTTGGTCGGGAACAGCGGATCGACGGTCACCGACCCGGTGAATGTCTGCGTCGCTCCCTTGATCGCGGCGCGTGAGCCGTTCGGCACGATCTCGATGGTTTGCGCCTGCGCCGCCGCGCAGGCGAGCGTGGCGGCCGCCAGGATCGTGATGGCGAAGCTTTCATGCTGTCCTCTCTCGTTGACTGCTTTTCGACCGCGACTACCGGGGCGCTTCCCGATCACGTCCTTCACCACGGGCAGGGCCGAGAAGACGCGCGGCCAGCCGGCATAGAAGGCCAGCTGGGTCAGCATCTCGCCGGCTTCCTCGGCCGTCAGTCCGTTGTCCATCGCGCGATTGAGGTGGTAGGGGATCTGAGCCACCTGGCCGGCTGCCACCAGCGCGCTCACCGTCACGAGGCTGCGGTCGCGCGGTGCCAGGTCCGGCCGCAGCCAGAGATCGCGGAACAGCACGTCGGTCGTGTACTGCACGACGCCGGGCGATACGCTGCCGAATTGCGCCTCGACATTTTGCGCGCGCTGCGTTTCGCCAGCTACGTCGAGCCTGAGCGGCGATGGTGGCGTGGCGGGCGGCAGCTGGTCGTTGCCGATGCCGCGCTGGACGAACGCGCTGTGAACGGCGGCCGCGGCGCCGCTGATGTTGCCCCAGCCGGAATAGAAGGCGAGGTGGGTCAGGATCTCTGAAATCTCCCGCGGCTTGACGCCGTTATCCAGCGCCAGCCCGATCTGACCGGACAGCGCGACGCCCTGGTTGCCCGCGATCAGGGCGGCGACAGTGACGATGCTGCGGTCACGTGGCGCGAGATCCGGACGGCGCCATAGTTCGGCGATCGGCCCTTGCGCGTACTTTTCAAGTGCTGGCGAAACTGCGTTGAGCTGTTCCTGGGCAAATGCGGGTGAAAGCGTCATGGCGACGGACAGGGAGAGCACGGCAAGAAGGGTGGATTTCATGCAGAGCATTTAGGGCCGCATCGACCGTGGCATTAGCTTTCGGCGGCTGCATGGAGTTATGAGTGCCGCTCATGGATCGGCATGGGCAGATGCCCCTTACATGAGCTCAGTTCATGAGGATATGCCGCTGTCTCCGCCTAATCGCGACGGCACCCGGAGGCTAAACTGGCGATATCATGGAAGGTTTGACTTGCTCGCGAAGGGCTTTCGTCGCGGCCGCCGCGGTGGCGGCGATGCCGCGCGTCGTACCGGCTCAAACGCCTTCGGCCCGGGTCAGGACCAGGATCGAATGCGCCTTCGACAAGCATCGCTTCACTGTGATCCTCGACGACAGCCCGTCGGCGCGCGACCTTCTCTCCATGCTGCCGCTGGCGCTTACGATCGAGGACTACGCGACGAACGAGAAGATCGCGCGCCTGCCGCGCAAGCTCTCGGAAGAGGGTAGTGGCCCGTTCGCGAGCGAGGCGCCCGGGGACCTCTGCTACTACGCACCGTGGGGCAACCTCGCCTTCTTTTATAGTGACTATCGCTATTCGCAGGGGCTGATCCGTCTCGGTCGGCTCGACACCGGCATCGCCCCTTTGCTGACCCGAGGCTCGTTCCCGCTCCGCATCGCTGCTGCCACGTGAGGTCGGTGATCCAAATTCGGCGGTCTGCGCCGGTCTATTGTCCCTCACCGCGTCGAGGCTCATATGGGCTCTCCGGATTGACATCGAGGTCGACGATGTCGACGCAAGATTGCGGCTGTCGATGACGCGAACCCGCGTACCAGCGGCCGTCGCGAAGCTCGGTGTTGCTCACCTCGGAAAGCAGCAGGCACCGCCACTCGCCGCCACGCGGCAGGCCGCTGCCGCTCTCGCCGGCGAACTGGAAGGTCAGCGCGGCTTCATCGCCGTTCTTCTTGTGCCCGAGAATGATCGGGCAGAGCTCGCGCCGGTAGCCGTGGTAGAGGCAAACGATCTGCCGGCGCTGTCTTATGGTTTGTTCGAAGAGCTTGTACGTCGCGCTCGGCGTCATGCCGTCCGGAGCGTCGCCTCGGCTGGCCGGGGCTTGAAGGTCAGTGCCACCGCCACGGCGGCGAGGCCCACCGAGAACGAGCCGATATAGAGCCACGAGTAGCTCGCGTAGGTGTCGAACACCCAGCCGCCGGCCCATGGGCCGAAGGCCATGCCGAGGCTCGCCATGGCCGAGATCGCGCCGAACACCGTGGCCATGATGTGCGGGCCGAAATAGTCGCGCGCCAGGATGGCGTAGAGCGGCATCACGCCGCCATAGGCGATGCCGAACACGATCGACAGCGCGTAGAGCTCGCCGAGCCCGGTGGCGAAGAGGTAGGCGCCGGCGCCCAGCGCCTGCACCATCAGGCCGCCGACCAGCACCGGCTTGGCGCCCAGCCGATCGGCCAGCACGCCCAGCAGCACGCGACCGCCCAGGCCCGAGAGGCCAGCCAGGCTGTAGACGCTGACGGCCACCATCGCCGGGATGCCGCAGCCGATGGCATAGGTCACCATGTGGAAGATCGGGCCCGAGTGCGCCGCGCAGCAGGCGAAATGCGCCAGCGCCAGCACCACGAACTGCGGCGTGCGCAGCGCCTCGCCGGCGCTCATGCGCGCTTCGACGACCGCGGCGACCGGCGTGGCGATGCCGGGCGCCGGCGGGTTCGTCTCGAGAACCACCGGTGGCCGCCGCACCAGCAGGGAGGCGGGGATCAGCAGGATCCAGGCGGCGACGCCCACCACCAGCATCGCCGGCCGCCAGTCGTAGTTGTCGATCAGCCAGCGCGCGAAGGGCGCCACCGTGAGCGGCGCCGTCCCCGCGCCAGCCGACACCAGGGCGACGGCGAGGCTACGGTTCTTCTCGATCCAGCCTGACGCCAAGGCCATCATCGGCGCATAGAAGGCGCCGGCCGCCGCACCGACCAGGATGCCGAACACCAGCTGGAACTCGGCCAGGCCGGTGGCCCGGCTCGACAGCACCATGCCCAGCCCCAGCAGCACGCTGCCCGACAGCACGACGACCTGCGGCCCGAAACGGTCGCTGATGGCGCCCCAGGCGAAGGCGGCAAAGCCCATCACCAGGAAATTGATGGTCATGGCGGTCGAGATGCCGGTGCGCGTCCAGCCGGTATCGACCGAGATCGGCTGCAGGAACACGGCCAGCGAGAACATCGCGCCCATGCTGACGCAGGTCATCAGCGCGCCGGCAGCGACGATCACCCAGCCATAGGCCGGGCTGCTTGTCCGTGTCATGAGGGTTTCCCTAGGGTCGAAACCCAATATAGTTGTTGAGGGGAGAATCGCTTAGTGATTCTGTGCTGGCAAGGAGCATGGAAGATGCGAAGCAACTTGTTCTGGCTGGACGACGAGCAGTGGTCACGGATCGAACCGCATCTGCCAAGCGACGTGC
>JAEWIV010000108.1 GCA_023386865.1 Pseudomonadota bacterium | reverse complement strand
CGCGGCACGACCCGCCTGGACGGCATGGACGAACACAAGGGTGCGGTGCGGGAGATCAACTTCCAGAACGAATGGATCGTGGCCTGGCTCGACGGCAAGCCGATCGCCATGTCGCCCGACCTGATCTGCGTGCTCGACTCGGTGTCGGGCGAAGCGGTCGGCACCGAAACCATCCGCTACGGCCAGCGCGTCACGGTGATCGCCCTGCCGCCGCCGAAGGTTTTCCTCTCCGAGAAGGGCCTCGCTCACGTCGGGCCGCGCGCCTTCGGCTACGACATCGACTTCAGGAGCGTGTTCGCGTGAAGCTGCGGGAACTGTCGCTTGACGACATCGAAGCGCTTGCGGTCGGCGCCTGGGTGCTGGGCACGGGCGGCGGCGGCAATCCCTATCTGCCGCTTCTCAACATGCGCGCGCTCTATCGCGACGGCCATCGCGTGCAGCTCATGGATGCCGCCGATCTCGCCGACGACGACTGGGTCGGCACCGTCGCCAACATGGGCGCGCCTCTGGTCGGCCAGGAGCGGCTGACCGACAGCCTGACGCTCGCCCGGGCGGTCACGGTGATGGAGCGCCATCTCGGCCGGCGCTTCCGGGCGCTGATGAGCATGGAGATCGGCGGTGCCAACGGCGTGCGGCCGTTCATGGCGGCCGCCCACCTCGCGCTGCCGGTGGTCGATTCCGACACCATGGGGCGCGCGTATCCCGAGGCGCAGATGACCTCGGTGGCGGTCGGTGGGCTGGCGCCCTATCCCCTGACGGCGGTCGACGTGCGCGGCTTCGAGAGCATCGTGCACAGGGTGCCGAGCTGGAAATGGACCGAGCGCATCGCCCGCAAGATCTGCGTCGAGTACGGCTCGGTCGCCGCCACCTGCCAGCCGCCGCGCACCGGCGCTGAAGTCAAGAAGTGGGGCATCCACGGCACCACGACCAAGGCCATCGCCATCGGCCGGGCCGTGCGCGAGGCCCAGCGCAAGCACGAGGACGCCATCGCCGCCATCCTGTCGGTCGAGCCGGGCAAGCTCTTGTACAAGGGCAAGGTGCGCGACGTGGCGCGACGCGCCACAGAAGGCTTCCTGCGCGGCGTGCTGCGGCTGGACGGTCTCGACGACTGGCGCGGCTCGGCCATGACCATCAATTTCCAGAACGAGTGGATCGTGGCCTATCGCGACGACAAGCCGCTCGCCATGACGCCCGACCTGATTTGCGTCCTCGACTCGGTATCCGGCGAGGCGGTCGGCAGCGAGACGGTGCGCTATGGTCAGCGCGTCACGGTGATCGCCCTGCCGCCGCCCGCCGTCTTCCTTTCGCCGCGCGGCCTCGAGCATGTCGGCCCGCGCGCCTTCGGCTACGACATCGAGTTCAGGAGCGTGTTCGACGCATGAGACGCATTGGCATTGACGTGGGCGGCACCAACACCGATGCCGTCCTGATCGAAGAAGGCAAGGTGGTGCGCGCGGTGAAGGCGCCGACCAGCGAGGACGTGACGACGGGCATCCTCGATTCGCTGAAAAGCCTCGGCTCGACCGGCGTGCTGGCGGGCAAGCGGATCGACGGCGTCATGATCGGCACCACCCACTTCATCAACGCCGTGATCCAGCGCCGGCACCTGACGAAGGTCGCGGCGCTCAGGCTCGGCATGCCGGCCTCCGCATCGCTGCCGCCGTTCTGCGATTGGCCCGAGGACCTGGCCGAGCTGGTGCGCGGCGGCGTGTGGATGGTGGAAGGCGGCCACGAATATGACGGCCGGCCTTTCATGCCGCTCGACGAGGCCGCTGTCGCCAAGGCGGCCGGCGAGATGAAGGCCAAGCGCCTGAAGTCGGTCGCCATCTCCTCGATCTTCTCGCCGCTCGATCCCAGCCACGAAAGGCGTGCGGCCGAGCTCGTTGCGGCCCAATTGCCGGACGCCGTCATCACCTGCTCGTCGGACCTGGGGCGCATCGGCCTGCTGGAGCGCGAGAACGCCGGCCTGCTGAACGCGGCGCTCGCGGACCTGTCGCGCGACACGATCGCGGCCTTCGAGAAGGCGATCGCCGATTCCGGCATCGACGCACCGCTGTTCATCACCCAGAACGACGGCACGGTGGCCGAGGCGCACCAGGCGCGCCGCCTGCCGGTTTACTCGTTCGCCTCCGGCGCCACCAATTCCATGCGCGGGGCGGCGTACCTTTCCGGCCTCAGCGACGCCATGGTGGTCGATGTCGGCGGCACCACCACGGACGTGGGCCAGCTCAAGCACGGCTTCCCGCGCGAGGCCAACTCGGTGGTCAGGATCGGCGGCGTGCGCACGCTCTTCCGCATGCCCGACCTGCTGTCGATCGGCCTCGGCGGCGGCAGCCACGTCTCCCTCGACCCGGTCAAGGTCGGGCCTATGTCGGTGGGCTACCGGCTGCTCAAGGACGGCATCGCCTTCGGCGGCAGGCAGCTCACGACCACCGACGTCGCCGTGGCGAGCGGCATCCTGAAACTCGGCGACAACAGCAAGGTCGCTCATCTCGACGCCGCCACCTGCCGGAAGGTCTTCACCGAGGCCGCGCGTCTCGCCGAAGAGGCGATCGACCGCATGAAGACGGAAGCGGGCGACGTGCCGCTGATCGCCGTCGGCGGCGGCGCCTTCCTGATCCCCGAGACGCTGCCCGGCGTCTCCCAGGTGATCCATGTCGAGCACGGCGACTGCGCCAACGCCGTCGGGGCGGCCATCGCCCAGGTCTCGGGCGAGTGCGACCAGATCTTCAAGGACATGACGCGCAGCGATGCCATCGCCGCAGCGCAAGGCATCGCCAACGACCGCGCCGTCGCCGCCGGGGCCGACCGAAAGTCGCTCAGCACCATCGAAAGCGAGGACATGCCGCTTGCCTACCTGCCGGGCAACTCGGTGCGCGTGAGGGTGCGCGTGGTGGGTGACGTGGCAGCGAGCTAGCTGCGGCTCGCCTTTCGACGGGTGTCTTGATCGCAGCGAGATCGTCCTCGGAGAAGAGGCAACGACCTGATACGTTGGTCGCAGGCTAACGAGAGAGAAAAATGAAACGATCTGTTGTCGTCGGTCTGGGCCTTTGTCTTCTGGCCGCCTCCGCCATGGCCCAGCCGATGGGCCAGAACCAGCCGCCCAACCAGTGGGTGATGAACTGCAACTACGAGAAGGGCAAGGACTGCACCGTGTCGGCGATGATCGACGGCGGTCCCAACAACCTCTTGGGCACGTTCCTGATCGTCAGCTACTCGGTGGCCTACACCACGCTTACCGTCGTCGCCGACGGCGTCGGCTCGAGCGCCAGCATGCAGGTCGACACTTGGCCGTTCGTGTCGACCACCATCTGCACCGGCGGCGCCTGCTCCTACAC
>JAEWIV010000506.1 GCA_023386865.1 Pseudomonadota bacterium | reverse complement strand
CATCGAGGGCGTGACGCGCGAGATGGTGGAGGCGCACTTCAAGCCGGTGGCGAACGACCTGTTCTTCGATTGAAAGGGAGGATGACATGGCGAAGATCGCCTTCATCGGTCTGGGCAACATGGGCGGCCCGATGGCCGCCAATCTCGTCAAGGGCCAGCATCAGGTGACGGCCTTCGATCTCGTGACGACGGCGCTCGACTCCGCGGTCGAGAAGGGGGCGAAGAAGGCGGCGTCGGCTGCCGAAGCGGTGAAGGGTGCCGAGATCGTTGTCACCATGCTGCCTGCGGGCAAGCATGTGCGCGGCGTCTACGAAGCCGACGTGCTGCCCAACGTCGGCACGGGCGTGCTCCTGATCGACTGCTCGACCATCGACGTCGACAGCGCCCGCCATGTCGGCGAGCTGGCGGCGAAAGCCGGGCTCGAAATGGTCGATGCGCCGGTTTCGGGCGGCGTCGGCGGCGCCACCGCCGGCACGCTCACCTTCATGGTTGGCGGCACCGATGGCGCCTTCGCCAAGGCGCGCCCCATCCTGGAGAAGATGGGCAAGAACATCGTTCATACCGGCGCGCCGGGTTCGGGGCAGGCGGCCAAGATCTGCAACAACATGATCCTGGGCGTCACCATGATCGGCGTGGCCGAAGGCTTCCTGCTGGGCAAGCGGCTGGGATTGGACGTGCAGAAGCTGTTCGACATCGTGTCGACGTCGTCGGGCAGCTGCTGGGCGGTGAACAACTACCTGCCGCTGCCCGGCCCGGTGCCGACCTCGCCCGCCAACCGCGACTACCAGGCCGGGTTCACCGCCGACAACATGCTGAAGGACCTGAAGCTCGCCCAGCAGGCGGCCCAGACCTCGGGCGCGAGCACGCCGATGGGGGCGGAAGCGGCACAGCTCTTCAACATGTTCGTCAATGCCGGCGGCGGCGCCAAGGACTTCTCGGGCATCATCAAGATGCTTGAGGGCAAATGAGGCGATGATCACCCTCTACGACCTCGTTTTCGATGGCGATCGCCGGCCGAGCCCGTTCTGCTGGCGCGCCAAGTTCGCGCTGAGGCACAAGGGCCTTGGCTGGCGCGACGAGCCCGTAGGGTTCACCGAGAAGAACAAGATCGCCTTCGCCCAGTCGCAGACCGTCCCGGTCATCCATGATGGCCCCACGGTGGTGAAGGACAGCTGGCACATCGCGCGCCACCTCGACAGCACCTACCCGGAGAAGCCGTTGCTCGGGCCGACGCCTCAGCACGCGCGCTTCGTCGCCCACTGGGTCGACGGCGCCGTCCATGTCGCGCTGTTTCCGCTCATTGTCGGCGATCTCTATGAAAGGGTGCGTCCGGTCGATCGGCCCTATTTCCAGGAATCGCGAGGCAAGCGGCTCGGCACGACCGACTTCGCCGATTTTCAGGCCAAGGCGCGGGACAAGGGCCTTGATGCGTTCCGCAACGTACTGGAACCGGCACGCCGCGTCCTGAACGAGCAACCGTTCCTGAACGGCCAGCAGCCGGCCTATCCGGACTATGCGCTGGCCGGCGCCTTCCTGTGGGCGCGCATCGTGAGCCCGCTCGACCTGCTCCAGCCCGACGACCGGGTACACGCGTGGCGCGAGCGAATGCTCGACCTGTTCGACGGGATGGGCCGCAAGGCCCGGGCGGCGTAAGGGGCGGCATGAAATACGACGCCGTCGTCTTCGACCTGCTGACGGCGCTCATCGATTCCTGGACTCTCTGGAACGATATCGCAGGCTCGCCGGACGCCGGCATGAAATGGCGACGGCGCTATCTCGAGACCACCTACGGCTGCGGCGCCTACAGGCCGTATGAAACGCTGGTGCGGGAAGCGGCGAGCGATGCCGGCCTGCCCGAGAGCCTGGGCGACGTGCTGGAGAGGCGCTGGTCGGACTTGAAGCCGTGGCCGGAGGTGCCCGGCGTGCTGGCCGAGCTGCCGGTGCCGCTGGCCGTCGCGACGAACTGCTCGGTGCGGCTCGGCCATCAGGCCGCGGCCTGCGTCGGCATTCCGTTCAAGGCGGTCGTCACCGCGGAAAGCGCCGGTTTCTACAAGCCGCGGCCCGAACCTTATCGCGCGGTCCTGCAGGCGCTAGGGACGGCGCCCGAACGGACCCTGTTCGTTGCGGGCTCGGCGTCGGACGTGCCCGGCGCCAAGGACGTTGGCATGCCGGTGTACTGGCACAATCGCATCGGCCTGCCGCCACGCGACGATGCGCGGCCGGACCATCTGGAAAAGACGCTCGACCCGCTGGTCGACCTGTTCGTCAGGACCTGAGGAGGCAACACGTGGCCGATTCCGATCTTTTCCGGCCGGAGGAACACCGGTTCGGGCCGACCCATTGGTTCGAGGACCTGGAGGTCGGGCAGAAGTTCTACATAAACTCGCGGACGCAGACCGAATCGCTGTTCGCGGCCTTCCAGCTCGCCAGCGGCGACAACCATCCAATTCACTACGACCGCGAGTACTGCCGGGCCCGCGGCCATCGCGACATGCTGGCACACGGCCTGCAGGTCGCCATCCAGGGCGCGGCCGGGGCCGGCATCTTCCCGCACGTGATCGGCGATTCGCTGATCGGCTTCCTCGAGCAGTGGTCGCGCTTCCTGAAGCCGGTCTATTGCGGCGACACACTCTATCCGATGCTCGAAGTGAGCGACCTCAAGGCCGGCCGGACCACGGGCGTGGTCACCATGAAGCTCACCATCCACAATCAGGCCGGCGCGCTGGTATGCGACGGCGAACACAAGTACCTTGTGAAGAAGCGGCCGCAGTAGGGAACAGGGGGCGCAAATGCTCGGCGTTATCGCAAAGCTCACCATCAAGCCCGGCACCAACGCCGATTTCGAGGCGACGATGAAGGCCCTGCAGGCCAAGGTGCGGTCCGACGAGCCCGGCAACAAGCTCTACGCGCTGCACAAGACGGCCGACGTTAACGTCTACGTCATGTTGGAACGCTACGACGACCAGGCGGCCCTCGATGCCCACCGCGCGGCGCCGCACTTCAAGGAACTTGGGCGCAAGCTCGGCGACTATCTCGCCGGCCGGCCCGACGTCCAGGTGATGCAGGAGGTCTGACGCCGGTCACGGTGTCGTTGGGAACATGGACGGCGTCATCCATCGCCATACCAAGCCCGGCACTGCCCCGGGCACGCTTGCCGGCCGCGCTCCGGTGCCCGACGAGGCGCTCGACTTCACCCTGGTCGAGTACACCTCGGAGGACGTGCAGGTGCTGCACGGCGTCGAGGTCGACGAATGCCGTTTCCATCTCGGCACGCCCGGCCATACCTGGATCGACGTCGCGGGGCGGCCGAGCTCGGACATGCTGCGCGACCTCGGCATGGCCTTCAACCTGCACCCGCTGGCGCTCGAGGACGTCTTCCACGGCACTCAGAGGAGCAAGCTCGACCTCTACGAAGGCCAGGGCTTCATCGTGCTGAACGACCCGGTCTACGAGGACGAGGCGCTGATCCCGCGCCAGGTCAGCATCTTCTTCGGCGACAACTACGTGATCTCGTTCCACGACCACAAGCAGGACATCTTCAAGCCGGTGCGCGATCGGGTGCAGACCGCGGGCTCGCGGCTGCGCACCTTCGGCATCGACTATCTGGTCTATGCCCTGGTCGACCTGGTCGTCGACCGCAAGTTTCCGATGATCGAGGCGCTTTCGACGCATCTCGAGGAGCTGGAGGACGAGGCCCTGGAACGGCCGACGGCCGACACCCTCTATCACATCCACCAGGCGCGGCGGGCGCTGGTGACCTTTCATCGCCTGCAGTGGGCCGAGCGCGAGACCGTGCTGGCGCTGATGCGGCCGGAAGTGCCGTTCATCATGCCGGAGACGCGTACCTACCTGCGCGACTGCTTCGACCATGCGGTGGCGGTGCTCGAGCTGGTCGAGAGCTACCGCGAGATGACCAACGGCCTGATGGAAGTCTATCTCATGCATGCGTCCAACCGCATGGCCGAGGTCATGAAGACGATGGCGATCATCACCGTCTTCTTCATGCCGCTTTCCTTCCTGGCCGGAATCTACGGCATGAACTTCGACCGCGATGCCGGCAACATGCCGGAGCTCGGCTGGAAGTACGGCTATCCGTTCTTCTGGGTCATGGTCGTGGTCATCGTCGGCGGCCTTTTCTTCTGGCTCAAGCGCAAGCGCTGGATATGACCTACCGCATCTTCGGCTCCGAGCTTTCGCCCTATTCCGTGAAAGTCCGCTCGTATTTCCGCTTGAAGGGGCTGCCGCACGAGTGGATCCCGCGTTCGCCGGCCGTGCAGGGCGAGTTCCAGAAGTACGCCAAGCTGCCGCTGGTGCCGCTGGTGGTGACGCCGGAAGGCGAGGGCATCCAGGATTCGACGCCGATCATCGAGCGCTTCGAGGCGACCGCACCGGCGCTCGCCACCGGCGATGCCGCCCTCGACTTCGTGTCGGCGCTGCTCGAGGAGTACGGCGACGAGTGGGGCAACAAATGGATGTTCCACTATCGCTGGCGCTACCAGCCCGATGTCTGGGCGACCGCCGAGCGCATCGCCCGCCAGATGGCGGAGGCCCAGGGCACGCTCGCCGTGGCCCAGGCGCGGGCCGCGGTGGCCGAGCGCATGACCGGCCGCCTCGGCTTTGTCGGCTCCAATGCCGTGACCGAGCCCACCATCGAGGCTTCCTTCAAGCGCGCCCTGGCGCTGCTCGAGGCGCACTTGCAGGCGCGCCCCTACCTGATGGGCGGTCGGCCGGCGATGGCCGACTTCGGCCTGTGGGGCCAGCTCTACGAGGCCGCGACCGATCCGACACCGGGTGCGATCATGCGCTCGTCGTCGCCCAAGGTGATGGCCTGGGTCCAGCGCATGCTGGAGCCCCGCAACGAGGGCCCGTTCGAGACGTGGGCCGCGCTGGCGCCGACCCTGACACCGCTTCTCCAGGAGGAAGTGGCGACGTTGTTCCTGCCATGGTCAACGGCCAACGCCGCCGCCATCGCGCGCGGCGACAAGAGCTTCGAGATGGTGCTGGGTGGCGCAGCGTGGAAGCAGGAGCCGCAAAAGTACCATGCCCGCTCGCTCGCCGAGATCCGGCGCAAGTACGCCGCGGCGCGGGCGGCACCGGGCCTCGAGCCGATCCTGAGGAAGACCGGCTGCCTGGATTTCCTGGCATGAGTCGCCGAGGGCCAGCGTCATTCCCGACGGGCGCCGCGGTCAGCGCGCCGGCCGATAGTGCGGGCGCGGCTGGGCAATCACATAGGCGGAGACGTCCCAGGCCTGTTGCACCGTAAGCTGCGGGTGGAGCGCATCGACGCCGCGCGGCATGTTGCGGCGGACGAAGCCAACGATGCGTTCGTAGCGGTCCATGCCGGCCCCGTCGTTGAAACTGTCCGGTCCCCACAACGGAGGGAAGACGTAGCCGCCGGCGTCGCCGATCGAGCCCGACCGCTTGCCGAGGCCGTCGGGCTGATGGCAGGCGGCGCAGACGGTCATGTACACGACGGCGCCTCGACCTGTGTCCGGCGCCATCGGTGGCGCCTCGGGAGCGGATGGCGCGGGCGCGGCCTCGGCATCACCGATGTAGCGCATGAACGCCAGCAACGCCTGCATCTCGCGCGACTCGTCGGGCAGGGCGCGGCCGTTCATCGAGCGTTCCATGCATTCGTTGAGCCGCTCGGTGAGCGAGATCACCCGCTTGTCGCGCGTCGAGTACTTCGGATAGGCCTTGAAGATGCCGACCAGCGGCATGGCGTGGCGGCTGGTGCCGCCATCCAGATGGCAGTTCTGGCAAGTCAGGTTGTTGCCGGCGAAGCGCATGGCCCGATCGGGCACTTCGGGTCCGATGTTGGCGAAGGTCCGCGTGATCAGCGCGTAGCCGTAGCCGATCAGCGGACCATCCTGGCCGGCCGGCACCTTGAAGCCCGCCCCGCCTGGACTGTAGTCGGGCCAGGTCCGCGGCGGCGGGGCCGGAGCAAGGCCGGTCGCGACCGGCGGCTTGGCATCGTGCAGCAGGAACGCGGCAACGGCGATCGTTGCGCAGACAAGGCCGAACGGCCAGGCGAAGCTGGCGAACTTCATCGCAGCGAGGAGACGATCAGCGTCATGCCCGATACGACGAGCAGCATCAATACGAGCCGTCGGAACATCGCATCGTTGACGCGACCGTAGAGCATGAGCCCCAAGCGCGCGCCGACCAGGCTGATCGGCACGGTGATGGCGGCCCAGACCAGGAAGGTGCGATCGAGCAGGCCGGCGACCGCCGCAGCCAGCAGCGCGGCGGCGAGGATCGTCATGTTGAAGGGCTGATTGACGCCGCGCTGCTCGTTCTTGCTCCACCCGCGCAGCTGCACCCAGATGGTCGGTGCGGGACCGCTGAGGCTGGCCAGGCCGCCCATCGCGCCGCCGACCAGGCCCACCATCGCGTCAGCCGGGCGGCCGCCACCCACGACGATCGGTGGCCGTCGCACGAAGCCCATCCACGCGCTGTAGAAGATCAGCAGCATGCCGACGCCAAGTTTCAGGGGCTGGACCTGCACGTGTTCGAGCAGAGCCGTTCCGATGGGCACGCCCAGAAGCCCGGCGGCAAGGAAGGGCCACAGACGCGGCCAGCGCACGCCGCTCCAGATCGAGCGCAACGCCTGCAGGTGACCGGCGACGGAGCAGATGGCCACCAGCGGTGCAGCCGTGACCGGCGACATGACCTGCAGCCAGAAGCCCAGCGCCATCAGGGCGTAGCCCGTGCCGGTGAGGCCATTGACGAAGCCCGCCACCAGGGCGCCGGCGACAACGATGGCGATGTCGCCGGCCGGTGGCAGGGGCACGCGATCAGGCTCCGGTGAAGGCCTGGATGCCTGTCATGGCGCGACCGAGGATCAGGGCGTGCACGTCGTGCGTACCCTCGTAGGTATTGACCGCCTCGAGGTTCATGACGTGGCGGATCACGTGATACTCGTCCGACACGCCGTTGCCGCCATGCATGTCGCGGGCGACGCGGGCTATGTCGAGCGCCTTGCCGCAGTTGTTGCGCTTGATCAGGGAGATCATCTCCGGCTGGGCGTGGCCCTGGTCCTTCAGCCGGCCGACGCGCAGGCAGGCTTGCAGGCCGATGGCGATCTCGGTCTGCATGTCGGCGAGCTTCTTCTGGATGAGCTGGTTGGCGGCGAGAGGCCGGCCGAACTGCTTGCGGTCGAGCGTGTAGTTGCGCGCCTGCTTCCAGCAGAATTCGGCGGCGCCCATGGCGCCCCAGGCGATGCCGTAGCGTGCGTTGTTGAGGCAGCCGAACGGCCCGCCCAGGCCAGAGACGTTGGGCATCATGTTCTCGGCCGGCACGAACACCTCGTCGAGCATGATGGCGCCGGTCACCGAGGCGCGCAGCGAGAACTTGCCCTCGATCTTGGGCGTCTCGATGCCTTTCCACGCCCGTTCCAGGATGAAGCCGCGGATGGCGCCGCCGTCGAGCTTCGCCCAGATCACCAGCACGTCGGCGATCGGCGAGTTGGTGATCCACATCTTGGAGCCGGAGAGCCTGTAGCCGCCGGGCACCGACGTGGCGCGCGTCTTCATGCCGCCCGGGTCGGAGCCGTGGTCGGGCTCGGTGAGGCCGAAGCAGCCGACCCACTCGCCGGTGGCGAGCTTGGGCAGGTACTTCATGCGCTGCTCCTCGCTGCCGTAGGCATTGATGGGATGCATGACCAGCGAGGACTGCACGCTCATCGCCGAGCGGTAGCCCGAATCGACCCGCTCGACCTCGCGCGCCACCAGCCCGTAGGTCGTGTAGTTGGCGCCGGCGCAGCCGTACTTCTCGGGCAGGGTGGAGCCGAGGAGGCCGAGGGCGCCGAACTCGTTCATGATCTCGCGGTCGAACTTCTCGTGCCGGTTGGCCTCCAGCACGCGCGGCATCAGCTTGTCCTGGCAGTAGTCGCGAGCCGCATCGCGGATCGCGATCTCCTCCTCGGTCAGCTGGTCGTCGAGGAAGAACGGGTCCTCCCAGTCGAACGGCTTGGCGTCGGCGCTGATGCCCTTGGCGGCGCTTTTCATCGGTGTGGCGGCGGTGGCCATGTCTGCTCCTGGCGTTGTTGCCGGGGTTTATCAGGCAGTACCGGCCGCGCCAACCGTGCGGCCGGTCAGGGCGCGGAAAATCTCCAGGCTGTAGCGGCCGAAAGCCTCGGAGGCCCGCAGCTCGACGGTGCGGGGGCGCGGCAGGTCGATCTGGAGGTCTGCCGCTATGCGGCCGGGGCGCGGCGACATGACCACCACCCGGTCCGACAGGAACACCGCCTCGGGAATCGAATGGGTGACGAAAAGGACGGTCTTGCGCGCCTTTTGGGCGAGGTCGCGCTCGCCCCAGATGCGCAGGAGCTCGAGGGCCATGTCGTCGCGCGTCATGGCGTCGAGCGCGCCGAACGGTTCGTCCATCAGCAGGAGAGGGGGATCGAGCAGCAGGGCGCGGCAGAGCGCGGCGCGCTGCTGCATGCCGCCCGACAGCTCGCGCGGCAGCTTGTCGCCGAAGCCGCTCAGCCCCGCCATGTCGAGGAGCTGCAGCGCGCGGGCTTTCAGAGCGCCCGGATCCTTGCCGGCAAGCTCGGCTGGCAGCAGCACGTTCTGCAGGATCGACCGCCACTTCAGCAGGATCGGCGCCTGGAACACCATGCCGATGTCGGGGATGGGCGCGCGCACGGCGCGGTCGGCGACTGTCACCGTGCCGACTGTGGCCGGCCGCAACCCGGCCACGATGCGCAGCAACGTGGACTTGCCGCAGCCGCTCGGTCCCACCAGCGAAACGAACTCGCCGGCGCCGACCGACAACGAAATACCGACGAGGGCCTCGACCGGGCCGCTCGCCGCCTCGTACGTCATGCCGACCCGGTCGAGGCCGATCAGCTCATGGCTCAACTGTCGCCCCGAGCGAAGCGAGGGGCCTGTGAGGGCGCAGGAAAGATCCCTCGCTGTGCTCGGGATGACAGTGGATACCGCATCAGCTACTTCGGCATCTCGACCTTGGGCAGGAACTCGGACGAATAGACGTCCTTGCACTCGACCTTCTTGGTGAGGCCCATGTAGGTGTTCACCAGGTCGACCGAATCGCACATCTTCTTCTCGTCGATCCAGCCGATGCCGTTCTTGGCGTAGCGGTCGGTCTTCATCAGGCCGAGCCCGATCATCATGTTGGGCGTCATCACCTCGACGTCGACCTCGGGAACGCGCTTCTTGAAGATCTCCATCGAGCCCTTGGGATCGGCCATGACGTCGCGCCAGCCCATGTAGGAAGCCTCGAGGAAGGCCTTCAGCACGGCCGGTCGCTCCTTCATGGTCTTGGCGCTGGCGATGATCGACATGGAGTACATGTCGAAGCCGAAATCGGCCCACGGCATCATCACCACGTTGCCCTTGCCGGCGGCTTTCTCGTAGAGCGGCAGGCCGGTCGAGTAGTCGCCGACGCCGTCCATGCGCTTTTCGGCGACGGCGGCGATCTTGGCGGCGGGCTCGATGTTCACCCAGGAGACCTTGGAGGCGTCGATGCCGTTGACCTTGGCGAAGGCCGGGAACATCTGGCGCTGGCTGTCGCCCGGAGGGGCGCCCAGCGTCTTGCCCTCGAGGTCCTTGGGCTTGGCGAGCGGCTTGTCCTTGAGGCTGAAGATGTTGAGCGGCGTCTTGTCGAACACCATGCCGACCGTCTTGATCGTGGTGCCGCGGCCGACCGAGGCGATTACGACTGCGGCGTCGGCAAGGCCGGCATCGGCGCGGCCGGTGTCGACCTTGGCGATCGAATCGCCCGACCCTTTGGAGTTCTCCAAGGTCACGTCGAGGCCCTTGGCCTTGTAGTAGCCCTTGTCGAGCGCCACCCAGTAGGCGGCGTGGTCGCCAACGGCGAACCAGTTCAAGGCGAAGGTGAATTTTTCCTGCGCCGACGCGCTGCCGGCGGTCGCCAGCACGGCGGCAAGCGCCAATGACATTGTCCTGGTCATGATCTGCTCCCTGTTGCCCTTCCCCGATTTCAATCGATTCCTTCGGCCCACGGTGCCCACAGATGGGCCACCAGCACGACGGCGCCATACAGCACCAGCCCCACCACCGAGATCCAGATCAACGAGGCGAATGCAACGGAGGTGTTCATGCTGCTCTGGGTGGTGACGATGACGTAGCCCAGGCCTTTCTGCGAGGCGACGAATTCGCCGACGATGGCGCCGACCACGGCCGCTGTCGCCGTGATCTTGAGCGCGCTCAGGATATAGGGCAGGGCGTTGGGGATGCGGATCTTGACGAAGATCTTCCATTTGGGCGCGTTGAACACGCGACCGAGGTCGAGCATGTCGGCCTCGACCTGGCTCAGGCCGACGGCGGTGTTGATCACGACGGGAAAGAAGCCGATCAGCGCGCCCATCAGCATGTTGGGGAAGATGCCGTAGCCCATCCAGATCAGGAACAGCGGCGCAATCGCCACCTTGGGCAGGGTGTTCACGAAGACGAGGAACGGCACCAGCGCGTTGGCGATCAGCGGCGACCAGGCGATCGCCACGCCCAGCGCCACCCCGACGCCGGCTGCCAGGAAGAAGGCGCCGATGATCTCCAGCGTCGTCACCCAGATGTGCTGCGTCCAGGCGGTGTCGCCGTGCCACAACGCGTTCCACACCGCGAGCGGAGAGGGCAGCAGGTATTCACGGATGCCGCCGATGCTGACGGCGAGCTGCCAGCTCGCGATCAGGAAGGCGAACAGCGCGACGGTGGGCCAGTACTGGCGCAGCAAAGGCTGGAAATTGATCATGCGCGGCCGCACATTCGGGCACACTGGCGAAGCGCCAGAATACCGTCAAGCTTGAGGATCGTTCGTGAAACTGGCTTTGTGCAACGAGGTGATTCGCGAACTTCCCTTCGACCGCCAGTGCGTCCTGGCCGCGCGCCTCGGCTACGGTGGCCTCGAGCTGGCGCCCTTCACCTTCGGCGACGACGCGTGGCGAATGCCTGCCTCGAAGCGTGCCGATATCCGCAACGCCTGCTCCGGCAATGGCCTCGAGGTGAGCGGCCTGCACTGGCTGCTGGCGGCACCGGCCGGACTGTCGATCACGACCGCCGATCGGACCGTGTGGCGCAGGAGCGTCGATGTCCTCTGCGCGTCGGTCGATCTGTGTGCCGAGCTGGGCGGCACTTACGTGGTGCACGGCTCCCCGGCGCAGCGGCGGGTGGCGACGCCCGACGATGCTGCCCGTGCGGAAGAGGCATGGATGCTCGCCGCAGAGCAGGCGGCGACAGCAAAGATCCTCTATTGCATCGAGCCGCTCGCCAAGCCCGAGTGCAACTTCGTCAACACGCTCGCGGAGGCAGCCGGCTTCGTGCGGCGGCTCGGCAATCCGGCGCTGCGCGTCATGGTCGACACGCTGGCGGCCAGCCTCATGGAGGCCGAACCGGTGGCGGACGCCATCCGCCGCTGGATGCCGAGCGGGCTTGTGGCGCACGTCCAGTTCAACGACCGCAACAAGCGCGGGCCGGGGCAGGGCGAGGACCGGTTTGCTCCGATGGTGAAGGCGTTGCGTGAAACCGGCTATGGCGGGTGGATTGCCATGGAGCCTTTCGTCTATGAGCCTGACGGCCCGACCTGCGCTGCGCGCATGATCGGCTATGTCGCGGGCCTGCTGGAGTCGGCCGCATGAAGGTGAAGTTGGAAGAGGTCGAGTGCTACGAGCGCCACGTGAAGATGCGGCTTGCTTTCCGCTTCGGGGTGATCACGGTGACCGACGCCACGCAGGCGGTGATCCGCGCCCGCATCTCGCTGCCCGACGGCCGCTCCAGCCATGGCGTGGCCGCCGAGGCGCTCGCCGCCAAGTGGTTCGAGAAGAGTCCGCAATTCACCGACGAGCAGAATCTCGACCAGCTGCGCCGGGCGCTCGACCTCGCCATCGAGCTCTACCGCGCCCGTGGCGCCGACACGCCGTTCGGCCTGTTCAGCGGCACCTATCTCGAGCAGCAGAGGCGCGGCGCCGCCCTCGGCCTCAACCCGCTGGTGGCGGCCTACGGCCCGGCGCTGCTCGATCGCGCCATCCTCGATGCGCTCGGCAAGGCCACTGGGCAGTCTTTCGCCACGATGATCACTCGGAACGTACCGGGAATCCGCGCGACGTCGCTTACACCCGACATCGAGGAGCGCGAGATCGGTCCGTTCCTGGCAAACCTTACGCCGGGCAAGAGCATCGATGTGCGGCACACCGTCGGTCTGGTCGATCCGCTGACGGCGGCCGACCGGCCGGCATCGGAGCGCGTCGATGACGGCCTGCCGGAAACGCTTGAGGAGGTCGTCTCCTACTACCGTGGCCGCTACTACAAGCTGAAGGTCGGCGGCGACATCGAGGCCGATCTCGATCGCCTTGGTCGAATCGCTGCCGTGCTCGATGCCGGCGCCGGCGACTACCGGACGACCCTGGACGGCAACGAGCAGTACGACGACGTCGAAGGCATCGTCGAGCTGTGGCGCAAGGTCGAGGAGACGCCGGCTCTGGCCAGGCTCGCGAAGGCGACGCTGTTCATCGAGCAGCCGATCAAGCGGTCGGTCGCCTTGTCGCGGTCGGTTGCGCCGCTCGCCGAGCACCGCGCCGTGATCATCGACGAATCGGACGGCGAGCTGTCGTCCTTTCCGGCGGCGCTCAAGCTCGGCTATGCCGGCGTGTCGAGCAAGAACTGCAAGGGCTTCTACAAGTCGATCCTCAACGCCGCCCGCGTGGCGAAGCTCGGCGCCGGCCACTTCATGTCGGCCGAGGACCTCACAACCTGGCCGGGGGTCAGCGTGCAGCAGGACCTGGCGCTGGTCTCGTTGCTCGGTCTCGCGCACGTCGAGCGCAACGCCCATCATTTCATCGACGGCATGAGCTTCGCGCCGGAGTCAGAGCAGCTCGCCTTCGTCGAGGCCCATCCCGACCTCTACGACAAGAAGCCCGGCAAGCCGGCACGCCTCAAGGCCGTGGGCGGCAAGCTGGCGCTGGGCTCGCTCGACGTGCCGGGCTTCGCCGTCGGCGCCGAGATGGATTTCAAGTCGATGATGCCGATGGCCAAGGGAGTTCCGACATGACGCTGCCCACCCGTTTCGAGAGCGTCGAGGCCGTCGAGGACTTCATGACGGCGCCGTCCGATGCGTTGGTCGCCGATCTCGCCAGGGCGCCGGGCGACATCATCGTGCTGGGAGTCGGCGGCAAGATGGGTCCCACGCTGGCCCGCATGGCCAAGCGCGCGGCGCCATCGAAGAACGTGCTGGGGGTGGCGCGGTTCAGCGAGCCCGGCGTGCGCGAGGCGCTGGTCAGGGCGGGCGTCGAGCCGGTCGCGGCCGATCTGTTGGACCGCGCGCAGCTCGAGAAGTTGCCCCAGGCCGCCAACGTCGTGTTCATGGCGGGGCGCAAATTCGGCGCTACCGGCGACGTGCCGCTCACCTGGGCGATGAACGTGCAGGTGCCGGCCATGGTGGCCGAAGTGTTCAAGGCCTCCCGCATCGTCGCCTTCTCGACGGGCTGCGTTTATCCCTTTGTGCCGGTCGAGAGCGGTGGCGCCAACGAGGACGTGCCACCCATCCCGCCGCCGGGTGACTACGCCACGTCTTGCGTCGGCCGCGAGCGCATGTTCGAGTTCTTCTCCGCCAAGCACGGCACGCCGGGCCGCCTGTTCCGCCTGAACTACGCCATCGACATGCGCTATGGCGTGCTGCACGACATCGGCCGCAAGGTGCGCGACGACGAGCCGATCGATCTCTCGATGGGCCACGTCAATGTGATCTGGCAGGGTGACGCCAACGCCATCGCGCTGCGCTGCCTGGCCCATGCCACGACGCCGACGACGCCGATCAACGTGACCGGGCCAGAGACCATCGAGGTGCGCTGGCTGGCCGGCGAATTCGGCAAGCTCCTGGGCAAGCAGCCCCGACTTACGGGGACGCCTGCGGCCACCGGCTGGCTGAACGATTCGCGGCGCATGGTGAAGGAGTTCGGGCCGCCCTCGGTACCGCTTGCCCGGATGATCGAATGGACGGCCGACTGGCTTTCGCGCGATATGACGACGCTCAACAAGCCCACGCACTACGAGGTGCGCGATGGCAAGTACTGAGGTCCTGGATGTCCGGCCGATCGACGCGGCGTTGAGTGACGCGGTTTGGCCGCTGTCGGTCGAGGCGGGCTGGAACCAGAACCTCGCCGACTGGCGCTTCATGCTGGGCGCGGGCCGCGGCTTCGGCTGCGTCGGCCCCGACGGACGTTGGCAGGCGAGCTCGCTGGTGCTGCCGCTCGGTCAGAAGCTCGCCTGGATCAGCATGGTGCTGGTGACCAAGGAGCGTCGTCGCGGTGGCGTAGGCACCGGCCTGCTGAAGCGCTGCATCGAGGAGGTGCGCTCGTCTGGCGCCGTGGCCGGCCTCGACGCAACGGAGCAGGGGCGGCCGATCTATCTGCCGCTCGGCTTCCATGATCTCTATGCCATCGGGCGCTGGCATTTCGACGACGCCAGCGATGTCGTCGGTCCGCCGGCCGGTGTGAGCCTGCGCGCGATCGATCCTGCCGATCTGCCCCGACTCGCCCTCTACGACCGGCCGCTGACCGGCATGGAGCGGCCGGCCATTCTGGCGCATCTGGCGCTGCGCCAGCCCGGTCGCGCCTGGATCGCCGAGGATCGCGCCGGAAAGACCGTGGGCTACGTGCTTGGGCGAGAAGGGCGCGTGGCGACCTCGCTGGGGCCGGTCGTGGCCGACAGCGAGGCGATTGCCCTGGCCTTGATCAGCAGGGCGGCGGCAGTCGCGCCCGGCCCGTTCATCATCGACGTGCCCGCGGCCCATCGCACCGTGCGCGCGTGGCTGGAGAAGCAGGGGGCCGTCACGCCGCGCGGCTACATGCGCATGACCCTGGGCGAGGCGAAGGGTCTCGACGATCCGTCGCACGTGTTTGGACTCGCGGGGCCGGAACTTGGCTGACGCAAGCATCCTGGGCCGAAGCCGCCCGACGGGCGGCGCAGCCCAGGGACCTCCTTTCGTCGACCGCCAGACAAAAAAGATTGCTCCCCTTTGCCTCGCTGCGCTCGGCTCCGGTCGGGATGACGGTTAGTATGGTCCGATGACACCTCTTCATTGGCGCGACCTGCCGGCGCCGGTCCTGTCCCTGCTGCGGCACGGCTCCGTGATTCCCGCGCATCCACTGGCGCTTGGACCCGATCGCAGGTTCGACAAGCAGTCGCAGCGGGCGATCAGCCGCTATTACGTCGACGCCGGGTCGGGCGGTCTGGCCGTCGGCGTGCATTCGACGCAATTCGCCATCCGCGAAGTCGGGCTCTATCGCCCGGTGCTGGAGCTTGCGATCGAGACGGCGCGCGAATGGACCGACCGTCCTTTGGTCATGATCGCAGGCGCCGTCGGCAAGACCGCGCAGGCGGTCGAGGAGGCGCGGACCGCGCGGTCGCTGGGCTACCACGCCGTGCTGCTGTCGCTTGCCGCCCTCAAGGGGGCCGGCGAAGACGAGCTGATCGAGCACTGCACCGCGGTGGCCAGGGAGATGCCGCTGGTCGGCTTCTACCTGCAGACGGCGGTGGGCGGCATCCCCTTGTCGCGCGCCTTCTGGGCTCGCTTCGCGGCCATCGACAATGTCGTGGCGATCAAGGTCGCGCCCTTCAATCGCTATCGCACGCTCGACGTCGCTATCGGCATCGCCCATGCCCACGCCGAGGAGCGCATCACGCTCTACACCGGCAACGACGACCACATCGTGGCCGACCTCCTGACGCCGATGGTCGTGCGCACCGGCAATCGCGAAGTGGTCTTGCGCTTCCAGGGCGGGCTGCTGGGCCACTGGAGCGTCTGGACGCGCGGCGCCGTCGAGATGCTCGACAAGCTCAAGCTCTCCGTGAAAGCCGGTGCTATTCCGCCGGAGATGCTGGCGCTCGATTCCTTCGTCACCGATTGCAACTCGGTGGTGTTCGACGTCGAGCACGACTTCGCGGGCTGCATCCCGGGTTGTCACGAGATCCTGCGCCGCCAGGGGTTGATGACCTCGATCGAATGCCTCGATCTGCACGAGACGCTGAGCCCGGGCCAGAGCGCCGGCATCGACCGGCTTTACGCCACTTATCCCGAGCTGAACGACGACGCCTTCGTCGCGGCCAATCTCGAGCGCTGGCGGAACTGAGGTGGACGATCTCTTCGCCACTCACGACGCGCTCGCCGTCGCCCAGCTGGTGAAGGAGCGCAAGCTCGGGGCGCGCGAGCTGCTCGACGGCACACTCGGTCGATTGCACGCGCTCAACGCATCCCTGAACGCCATCACCGACTTCTACGACGGTGCATTGCTCGAGACGTCGGTTGCGGCCGCGGGCGAGGGGCCTTTTCAGGGCATCCCGCTCGTGGTCAAGCAGCTCATGGCCGATTGCGCGGGGACCCCGACGACGCTCGGCTCGCGCTTCTTTGCCAAGGGACCCGTCGCTCAAGCCGACAGCGCGGCGATCGCTCGCATGCGCCGCGCCGGCCTCGTGATCGTGGGCCGCACCAACACCAGCGAATTCGGCCTGGCGCCGACCACCGAGCCCGCCTTTGGCGGGGCAACGCTCAACCCCTGGGGCGAGAAGCTGTCTCCTGGCGGCTCGTCGGGCGGCTCGGCGGCGATCGTCGCGGCGCGCGGCCTGCCGATGGCGCATGCCACCGACGGCGGCGGCTCGATCCGTATCCCGGCGGCCTTGACCGGCCTGTTCGGCCTGAAGC
>JAEWIV010000469.1 GCA_023386865.1 Pseudomonadota bacterium | reverse complement strand
GAGTTGAGCCACGAACACCTGGAGACGTGCTGGCTGCCGTTCGCCGACCTCGGCGAGCGGATCCACGGGCACCCCTTGCCGGTCGGTTATCTCGGTGCGATCCGCCAAGCCATCGACCAGCCGCGATCGCCGATCACGCGGTCGGTCTGAACCCTCAGGAAACGGTCGTGCGCAGCGGCGGCGCCCAGCCACAACTCGTTCCAGGCATCGAAGGCTTTTAGCGGATCACTGAGCGTGAGCTCGCGCACCGCCCGCCAGCCTGCCTGGCGCACCATGACGGCGCCGTCGCTCTCCGACGTCTCGATCTCCTCGCCTTCGGCCTTCAGCACTGCCGACAGCCAACGCGCGAAGGCCCGCGCACTCTGCAGGTCGCCGCGCTCGACGTCGGTCGGCAGGTCCATGTCGCGCGCCGTCTCCTCGTGGAACTGCAGGCCGACCAGGCGCGCCACGCGGCCGAGTTCGGTCTGCGCGTCGGCGGGGCCTAAAAGCTCCTGCAGGGTCGGCAGCATGGTGCGCAGATATTCCAGCGCATAGGCGCGGAAGGTGCGCTGCCGGCGCTCCTCGGGCCAGTTCGCCGTCTCGAGCCTGGGCTGCGCCGCCCAGTCGACGCGCGGCATCTCTTCTTTGCCGTAGGCGAAGCGCACGCGCTCGTCTTCCTTGAGCGGCCGGCCGTAGTCGAAGTAGTAGCCTTCCAGGCCCGGCATGCCGTCGACCGTCATGCCGGTGCAGACGAAGCCCAGGCCGGGATTGCCGAGCGACACGCCGTTGTGGCCGTGCCAGCCATGCAGCATCGCCGCGGATACCGCGTGCGGCACCGCGGCGATCGCCGTGCCGCGCCAGATCCAGCGCGGCGGCGGATAGCGCACCCAGGCCTTCCTGTCGCTCTCGCGCAGGTAGCCCGTCTTCACGCCGCCCAGCGCGTTCGAATGGTAGTGGTAGAGCGCGCAGGCCGGTGCGTCGGGTTCGCCGGCGATGCCGAGCTTCTGCAGGCCGGGCAGGAATTTTTCCAGGTGCTGGCGGCGGAAATGACGGAAGACGTACGCCCGCGCCGTGTCCTCGCCGCGCCGCGTGACCAGCCCCAGGATGAGGGCGGTCATCAGCGCGTTGTAGAGAGTGCCGACCGCGCGATACGCGGCGGTGTCAGCCATTGTGGCCGTCGACGAGGATCGCCTTGGACCTGCCGGCCTTCAGTCGCATCTCGAGCACGGGCTTGTACTCCGGCGAATCGTAGAACTTCTCCGCCGCCTCGTAAGTCGGGAACTCCAGCACCACGACGCGCGGCGGCGTCCAGCCACCTTCGAGCGTGCGCGTCTTGCCGCCGCGCACGATGAACTTGCCGCCGAACTTGGCGACCAAGCCCGGCGTGTGCTTGCGGTACTCGGCCATCAGGGCCTCGTCGGTCGTCTCGACCTCGACGATCATGTAAGCGGGCACGGCTTCCTCCTCGATCAACCGGTTTCCATCGGCAGGCTTGGGTCGTTCGACCATTCCTGCATGGAGTTGTCATACACCGAGACGTTCTTGTGGCCGAGCAGTGCCGTCAGCACGAAGGCGTCGAGCGTGGCCGCGATTCCGCCGCCGCAATAGACCAGCACGCGCTTGTCGGGTGCTGCGCCCACGCCTTCGAACGCCGCGCGCAGCTCGGCGATCGGCTTCAACGTCTTGTCCGGTCCGAAGAGGCTCGCCGCCGGCACGCAGGACGAGCCTGCGATGCGGCCCGGCCGGCCGTAGACCACGCCGCCGGTGCCCTTGTGCTGTTCGTGACTGAGGGCGTTCAAGGTGAGCGTGTCGCTCTTGCCGATTGCTGCCTTGATCGTGTTCTTGTCGACGAAGATCTCGGGCCGCCCGCGCAGCGTCAGCGTCGCCGGCGGGTAGGTCGTGGCCTCGGTCGACAGCGGCCGGTTCTCGGCCTTCCACTTGTCGAGCCCGCCATCGAGGATCGCGGCATCGTCGAAACCCACGGCGCGCAGCATCCACCAGATTCGCGTCGCCCAGTTGGGCGTGGCGTGGCTGTAGAGCACCACGAAGGTGCCATGCCCGATGCCCTTGGCGGCGAAGGTCTTGGTGAGCTCGCCGAGCGAGGGCAGAGTGAAACGCAGCCTGGGATCAGGCTCGGAAAGCTCGCCGCCGAGATCGAGGAACGCGGCGCCGGGAATGTGGCCCTTGTCGTAGTTGGAGCGGCCGCTTTCGGCGTCGTAGCCGCCCTCGGGCCGGGGGCGCAGGTAGGTCGTGCAGTCGAAGATGCGCAGCGCGGGCGCGCTCATGCGGCGCGCGAGCTCTTCGGTCGAAATCAGCGCAGCGGAATGGGCCATGTCGCTCTCCCGAACAAGGAGGGCGACTTTATCCGTCAGCCGGCGCGAAGCGAAGCGAAGTCGAGGGCCGCGCGGGAGGCGGTTCGCCTGCGCTCAAGTGACGGGCTTGGCCGTCAGATGGTCTTCTGCGGCAGCGGCGGTACGGCGACGGTGCCGGAGGGCGCAGCAGACGCCGGAGTCGAGGCGGGAGCACTGAGCTGGCCGACATCGGGCTGCTTGGGCGCGGCCGGCGTCGTCGTGGTCTTCTTGGTCTTCTTCGCGGTGGTGGTCGACGCCTTGGTCGTCGTGGCCTTTGTGCTCACCTTCTTGAGGCAGGCGCTGCGCGAGCTCGAGGTCTTCAGGCTCTGGCAATAGGCTGCCGTGCCGGGCTTGGGCTTGGCGGTCGGGACTGGGGCGGGCGCCGGCGAGCTGTCATCCTGGGTCTGGGCGTAGGATGGGGCGGCGAAAGCGACGGCCGCCAAGGCGGCCATGCTGGCGATCAACAGACGCATTTTCGACTTCTCCCGGGCCGCTGGCGGAGGGGACGGGTGCGGCCTCGTTTTGAGAGCAAAATATTATGAGATTTGTGCCATTTATGTCAATTTCTTAATGAGTTACAGGAACTGCAATTGAAAGCCGTCGACCCGTGCAGGCCATCCTGAACGTCGCTCTGCCGATCTTCGGCGTCATCCTCGCAGGCTACCTCGCCGGCCGTTGGCGCATCCTGGGCGGCGAGGCGACCGCCGCGCTCAATGCCTTCGTGAGCTATTTCGCCCTGCCGGTCTTGTTCTTCGGCACCCTTGCGCGAACGCCCGTGGCGGCTGTGCTCGACCCGGCCCTGATGCTGGGCTTCGGCGTCGTCGTGCTCGCGACCTTCCTCGTCGGAATGGCTACCACCCGGCTAATTTCGCGCGGCGGCCTGGCGGCCATGAGCCTGCAGGGAATCGCCGCCTCCTGGGGCAATGTGGGTTACATGGGCGTTCCGCTCTGCCTGGCTGCGTTCGGCGAAGCCGGGCTGCCGCCCGCCATGCTGACGGTGATCGTGACCGCCATTGTCGCCATGGTAATCGGCGTCATGCTGATCGAACTCGAGGTGGCGGCGGGGCACGGTCCGTTGCGAACCTTCTTGCGTGCGGCGTTCAACGTTGCGCGCAATCCGCTGCCCCTGTCGATCGCGCTCGGTATCGTGGTGTCGGCGATCGGCCTGCCGATTCCGGTGCCGGTCGAGAAGTGGCTGGACCTGCTGGGCGCGGCCGCGGCGCCCTGCGCGCTGTTTGCCATCGGTCTGTTCCTGTCGGACAAGTCGATCAGGAGCGGGCTCGCCGAGGCGAGCTGCGCCACCCTGATCAAGCTCGTGGTGCAGCCGGTCGCGGCCTGGCTGGTGCTGCCGTTGTTCGTCGACCTCGCCTCGGTGCCGGGCCAGGTGGCCCTCCTGATGGCCAGCCTGCCGACGGCAGCCAACGCCTTCGTCCTCGCCAAACAGTTCGATATTGCAGTCGAGCAGAATTCGGCGTCAGTCCTGCTTTCCACGGCCTTCTCGGTGGTCACGGTTTCTGCTTTGCTCGTGCTGCTTCGCGTGTCCTGATAGTCAGCCCGCAAGCAATGGAGGGTGGAGATGCTCCAGGAATTCAAGAAATTCGCGATGCGCGGCAGCGTCGTCGATCTCGCCATCGGCGTCCTCATCGGCGCGGCGTTCGGCAAGATCATCGATTCGATGGTCAACGACATCATGATGCCGATCATCGGCCGCATCTTCGGCGGGCTCGACTTCAGCAATTACTTCATTGGTCTCACCTCGGCGTCGAGCCAGGCCACGAACTACGACGCGGCCAAGAAGGCCGGCGCGACGCTGGGCTACGGCCAGTTCATCACCGTGACGGTGAACTTCATCATCATTGCCTGGCTGCTGTTCCTGGTGATCAAGGGCATGAACCGCCTGTTCCAGCAGGAAGCCGCCGCGCCGCCGCCGCCCGCGCCGCCGACCAAGGAGGAGCAGCTCCTGGCGGAGATCCGGGACATCCTGAAGGCACGCCAAGCCTAGTTTCTCCCGCAGGCGCCCGCTGCAGTGGCGCTTGCCGGCAACGAGACCTATGCCGCCAGTCGCTCGCCGACAACGGCATCGAGCTGCCGCGCCAAGCCATCGGAGATCCGCGTCAAAGGCAGGCGGCACTCCGGCGAAGCGATCAGGCCCTGTCGCCATAACAGGTGCTTGATCGGCATCGGATTGGCTTCGGCGAACAGCAGCGGCACCAGGGGCGATAGCGGCGCCCAAGCTGCACGGGCGCCAGCGACGTCGTTGGCTGCGAAGCGGCGGCCGACCTCGACGAAGCGCTCGGTCATGACATGGCTCGCCGCCAGGATGCCGCCATCGGCGCCGTTGGCCATCATGGTGAAGTAGAGCGCGTCCTCGCCGGTCAGCACCGAGAAGTCCCGGGGCTTGCGTGCCAGCAGGTCGAGCGACTGCGCGATGCTACCCGAGCTGTCCTTCACGCCGACGATGTTCCTGACCTCGGCGAGCTCGAGCAGCGAGTCGTTGGAGAGGTTCACCGCGGTCCGATAGGGAATGTTGTAGACCAGCACGTCGCGGTCGGTCGCCGCGGCGACGGCGCGGAAATGAGCCACGAGGCCGTCCTGGGCCGGCCGGTTGTAGTAGGGGCAGACCGAAACGATGCCCTGGAAGGCATGGCGCTCCAGGCGCTTCAGCTCCTTCTCGACCTTCGCGGTGGCGTTGCCGCCCACGCCAACGAACACCGGCACGCGGCCGGCCACCGTCGCCACGGTGCGCGCGACGAGCTCGTCGATCTCCGCCGGGTCGAGGCTCGGCGATTCGCCCGTGGTGCCGAGCGGGAACAGCCCGTCGATGCCGAAAGACAGGTAGTGCTCGACCAGGCGCTCGTAGCTCTTGAAGTCGACCGCGCCGTCCTTGAACGGCGTCACGATGGGAAGCCACAGGCCTGTAATCATCGATCCCTCCCGCCAACGGCATCACGGTAGGGAAGTTTTCACGATAACGAAAACGAATGTTTTGGATATAATCGTTCACAATGCATTATGCGTAGAGACCTCGACATCTCCCTGATCCGCGCCTTCCTCGCGGTTGTCGACGCCGACGGCGTCACCGCCGCAGCCTCGGCGCTGGGCGTCAGCCAGGCCGCCGCCAGCCAGCAGATCAAGCGGCTGGAGGAGGCGCTCGATTGCCGCCTGTTCGAGCGGCGGGGCCGCAAGCTCGCTCTGGCGCCGGCGGGGGAGCGGCTGCTCGCGCAGGCGCGCCGTCTGCTCGCCTTGAACGACGAGGTGTGGTCGGCCATGCGCACGCCGTCGTTCGAGGGCGAGGTGCGCCTTGGCGTGCCTTACGACATCATCGGCAGCTTCATACCGCCGATCCTGCGCCGCTTCGCCAAGGCCCAGCCGCGCGTGCGCGTCAGCCTGGTATGCGAGGATTCGCGCGTCGTGCGCGACGAGCTGCGCAAAGGCGCCGTCGACCTTGCGCTCACCACCGAGACCGAGTGCGGCCGCCATGGCGAGACGCTGCGCACCGACCGCCTGGTCTGGGTCGGCGTGCCGGGCGGCGAGGCGCATCTGCGCGACCCGCTGCCGGTGTCGCTGGGCGCGCCGACCTGCGTGTTCCGTCCGGTCGCCGTCGAGGCGCTGGGCCGTCTTCGGCGCGACTGGCGCGCGGTCTGCGAGGTGAGCCGGCTCGAACCGGTCTACGCCGCGATCGAGGCCGGCCTGGCGGTGGCGCCGCTGCTGCGCTCCTCCGTGCCGCAGCGTTTCGAGGTCTTCGACGGCAAGGCCGCGCGCGAGGCGCGCCTGCCGGTGCTGCCCGAGTTCCGCATCAATCTCTACGCACCGCCCGGACTGTCGCCAGCCGCGCGCGACCTCGCCGACCACGTGCGCGCAAGCTTTGCGTTGCGATGAGTCTTTGCCGGTCGCGCAGCGTGCGGCTCTCGATCGAAACGCTCTACACAATTGATACGATCGTTCGCTGTCGTGGCGGAGCCTGTGAATCTATCATCCGGGCATGCGATTTCTTCTCGGATGGACGATCAAGCTCGGCTTCCTGGCCGTCGTCTACCTGGCCGTGACAGGCAACCTCAAAGTCCAGCTGCCCGAGACCGTGCTGGGTTACGAAGTGCCCGAGCAGGCCCGGCAGTGGGTCGACCGCAACAATCAGATCGGCGACATCGCGAACAAGACCCAGGCCGGCTTCAAGCAAGTTTCCGACAGCTTCAAGTGATCCACGCCAGCGTTTGAGGGGGCGTCGAGGGGCCCGGGCGGCGAGCTTTGCCTCGCCGGCCGGGCCGATTTTTATCGAAGCGCGCCCGGGCCTGAGCCGTGGGCCCTCCTGCCGCCCTCTGTTGATCTGGGTCAAGGCAGGCTGCCGGGCGCCTGTCCAAGCTTTGCCGCATGGCCACGCCTGAGCTTCTGCACGATGTTGCCCACCTCGGTGCGGTCGAGCTCCTGACGCCCCGGCCCGAGCAAAGCTTGTGGTATTTCCGAGATCTCCTGGGAATGGAGGTTGTTCATCGAACGGCCGCCGCCACTTGGTTGCGCGGCTATGGCGACCATGCCGCCAGCACGTTGAAGCTCAGCCAGGCACCGGCGCCGGGCGTTGGCTGTATCGCTTGGCGGGCGGCGAGTCCGGCGGCGCTGGAGCGCCGTGCGGCGGCGCTGCACGAGGCGGGGTTCGGCATCGGCTGGAGCAACGGCGACTTCGGACGCGGCCGTTCCTTCCGTTTCCGCGATCCCGACGGCCATCGAATGGAGATTTATTTCGAGGAGCAGCGCTACGAGGCTCCGGCGGGCCTGCGCTCGACGCTGAAGAACCAGCCGCAGAAGTACACCGGACGGGGAGCGGCCGTCCGCCGTACAGACCATCTGGCGCTGCTGGCGTCGGACGTGGCCGCCAATCGCCGCTTCGCCCAGGAGCTGCTGGGCTTTCAGCTTCGCGAGCAGGTGGTCTTCGATCAAGGCAGGAGCGAGATCGGCTCGTGGATGAGCCCCAACGCCATTCACCACCAGCTCGCCTACGTCGCGGACGTGAAGGGCGGCCACGGCCGCCTGCATCACGTCTCGCTGTGGGTCGACAATCGCGAGGACGTGCTGCGCGCCGCCGACATCCTGGCGGAGAACGGCGTGTTCATCGAGGCCGGTCCCTCGAAGCACAACAACTCGCAGGGATTCTATCTCTATTCCTACGAGCCGGCCGGCAACCGCGTGGAGATCTACTCCGGCAGCTACCTCGTGCTGGCGCCCGACTGGCAGCCGGTGACGTGGAACGAGCGCGAACGCGGCACCGGCACCTACTGGGGCGCCGCCCTGCCGGAGAGCTTCCTCCAGTACGGAACACCCGATATCGCCGGCGACTCCCCGACGCCTGCGCCTGGTCTGCCGGTCTTCTATTGATCGAGGTCCATGGTCAGCGCGGTGGCAGCAGCTTCTTGGCCTGCAGCTCGGCGAAGGCTTTGCGGAACATCGCTTCCGTATCCATGACCTCGCAGAAGCCGGCCTGCATCAGCTTGATGGTCGAGACGATGGCGGGCGGGCCGGGCCGGTCGCGGCCGTAGCCCATCGTGTAGTCGGCATACTCGAACGATAGCCCGACGAACTCCTTCAACGTGCCCGAGGTGAGACCGTGCGCGGCGCGGATCTCGGCCCACGCCGCCTCCTGCGGGCGGATCTCGCTGTCGAGGCTGAGCGGCACGTGCTCGCCCGGCTCGAAGCCCAGCGCGTCGGCGATCGCCGGCCACACGTTGGGCCAGACGAAGACGTCACCGTTGGTGACGTTGAAGATCTCGTTGCGCGCCTTCGCCGAGTCGCCCGACCAGGCGATGGCGCGCGCCAGCAGGTCGGCATCGACCGCCTGCGCCACGCGGCCGACGCCGCCGGGATAGTCGAGCCTGGTCTTGCCGGCGCGGCGCATCATTGCGGCGTAGACACCGAGTGCCGGGATCACGTTCATGGCGCTGCCGACCGAGGAGCCGACGATCAGCACGGGTCGGAGGATCGACCAGCTCCACGCCTTGCCCTGCTGTGCCTCGCGCAGATAGCGCTCCTGGTTCCAATAGAAGTTCGGCTGCTCGTGCATCTCCGAGCGGTTCTCGCGCGCCGGCACGGTGAGCGGCCGGACGTGCACGCCGTAGGCCTTGGTGCCCTGGAGCAAGGTTACATGGCGCAGCGACGGCGAGCGTTCGAGCGGACCCAGCAGGTTGCGCAGCATCAGGTCGTTGGTGCGGATCTGCTCCTCTTCCTGCCAGCCCGCGACCAGTCCCGGCCGCTCGTAGAGCGCGGCGTAGACCAAGTGGGTGATGGTGCCGAGCCTGGCGACGAGGCTCGTACAGGCCGCGGCATCGGTGAGGTCGAGCGGATGCCATCGTCCTCCGAAAACCTCGTCCGGCTGGCGGCGCGAGAGGGCGATCACCTCGCAGTCCGTCTGCGAGCCGAAGTGCTTCAGGGCGGCGTAGCCGACGAGGCCGGTCGCACCGGCGATCAGGACCCTTTTGGACGGCATGATTCGGTCATACCATGTCGGCCTGCCGAGGAGGACCGATGGAATTCGGAATGTTCCACGAGTTTCAGGCGCTGCCCGGCGAGACCGCCGCACAGTCCTTCGCCAACTCGCTGGCCCAGGTCGATGCGGCGGAGCGCTGGGGTCTCGACGCGATGTGGCTGGCCGAGCTGCACTTCGCGCCCGAGCGCTCGGTCCTCTCCTCGCCCATGATCCTGGCCGCGACCATCGCGCAACGCACCGAACGCATGAAGATCGGCACGGCCGTGCAGGTGCTGCCGCTGTGCCATCCGCTGCGTCTTGCCGAAGAGGTCGCGACCGTCGACCAGCTCAGCAACGGCCGCCTGATCTTCGGCGTCGGCCGCTCGGGCTTCGCCCATACCTACAAGACCTACGGCGTCGATTACGGCGAGAGCCGCGAGCGCTTCTCCGAGACGCTGGTGATCCTGAAGCGCGCCTTCGCCGAGGAACGCTTCAGCCACTCGGGCAAGTACTTCACCTACGAGAACGTGCGGCTGGCGCCCAAGCCGCTGCAGCAGCCGTGGCCCGAGATCCGCGTCGCCGCGGCGAGTCCCGACACGTATGTGGAGGTGGCCGAGCTCGGCCATCCGATCTTCGTCGCCGCACGCACCGGCAACCTCTCCGAGTTGGCGCCGCTGGTGAAGACCTATCGCGAGGCGTGGAAGAAGGCGGGCCATCCCGGCGACGGCGAGGTCTATCTGCGCGTGCCGGTCTACGTCGCCGCCACCGACGAGAAGGCGCGCGAGGAACCGCGCGACAGCGTCATGCATCTTCTGCGCTATATCGGCGACCGCCTGGCCGCCTCGGCGAGTTCGTCGGGCGCGCGCGCCATCGAGAACCGCGCCGAGCGCGGCGCCAAGATGCAGAGCATCGACTACGAGGAGGTGCTGCGCGAGCGCATGATCGTCGGCACGCCCGCCCGCGTCATCGACCGCCTGGAACAGCTGCGCGGCGAACTCGGCCTCGACGGCATCTTGGCCGAGCTCAACCCCGGCAGTCTCATTCCGCACGAGCGCGTGCTCGAGGCGCTGCGGCTGCTCTGCCAGGAGGTCATGCCGCGCTTCAAGTGAGAAGCGCGGCGGCGTCGGCTCACTCCACCTTCGCGCCCGACGCCTTGATCACCGGCGCCAATCGCTTCTCGTTGTCGGCGCGATAGGCCGCGGTATCGGCGGGGCTGAGCCAGCGCCGCGTGGCGCCCTGCTTGTCGAACGCCTCCTTCACGGCGGCGCTCTCGAGCGCCTTCTTCAGCAGCTCCGACAGGCGCGCGACCATCGCCGGCGGCAGGCCGGCCGGGCCGCAGACGCCGCCCCACGAGGTGATCTCGAACCCCGGCAGGAACTCGGCCATGGTCGGGATGTCGGGGGCCGCCGGATGGCGCTCCTTGGACGTCACGGCGAACGCCTTCACCTTGCCGCCCTTCATCAGGCCGAGCGGGCCCGGAATGTTGTCGAACATCATGTCGACCTGGCCCGCCAGGATGTCCTGGTGCGCCGGCGCGCTGCCGCGATAGGGCACGTGCAGGATGTTGACGCCGGCCATGCTCTTGAACATCTCGCCGGTGATCTGCGGGCTGGTGCCCGCGCCCGACGAGGCGAACGAGTACTTGCCCGGATTGGCCTTCAGCAGCGCGATCAGCTCCGGCACCGTGTTGGCCGGGAAGTCGATGCGCGTCATCAGCATGTTCGGCACCTCCCACAGGATGGCGATGCCGGTGAAGTCCTTGCCCGCGTCGAACGGCAGCTTGGTGTAGAGCGTCGGCGCAATGGCGTGGGCGGCGATTGTGTAGAGGCC
>JAEWIV010000352.1 GCA_023386865.1 Pseudomonadota bacterium | reverse complement strand
GGTTATAGGCGACCGAACTTGCGTTGGATTCATGACCCCTCCACCCGCTGCGCGGCCACCTCCCCACCTGCGTTGGGGAGGGAGAGGAAAGCCTCCCGCAGGCGCTGCGGCAACAGCGGCACGCGCCGGGCACGCCCCCCCGTCGCATGATGGATCGCGCCCAGGATGGCGGGCGCGGTCGGCACCAGGCCGGGTTCGCCGACGCCCTTGGCGCCCGACGGACCCAGCGGCTCGCGATCCTCGACCAGGATGCACTCGATCTCGGGCACGTCGCCGATGGTGGGAATGAGATAGTCGTGCAGGTTCTCGGTGCGGCCGGGGAGATATTCCTCCATCAGCGCCAGGCCCAGGCCCTGGGCGATGCCGCCCTCGATCTGGCCCTCGACCAGGGTCGGGTTGATGGCCTTGCCGACGTCGTGGGCGGCGACCATGCGCAGCACCTTCACCGTGCCGAGCTCGACATCGACTTCGACGACGGCGATCTGGGCGGCGAAGGCATAGGTCGCGTAGGGGATGCCCTGGCCGTCGGCGTCGAGCGGCGTGGTCGGCGGATCGAACGTGCCCTCGCCCATCAGCGGGCTCGCCACGCCGAGGTCGATCACCCGCACCTCGCCGCCGTCGCGCACCGTGACCTTCGCCCCCACGAGCGACAGCGCGGCTTCCGGCCCGGCATTGGCCAGCCGCAGGATCTGCTGGCGCAGGTCGCGGCCGGCGCGCTCGGCCGCCTGGCCGGAGACGAAGGTCTGGCGTGACGCCGAGGTCTTGCCGGCATCGGCCGTGAGATCGGTGTCGCCCGCGACCAGGGCGAATTGGGCCGCGGGCAGGCCCAGGGCATCGGCAGCGATCTGGGTCATGATGGTGTTGGAGCCCTGGCCGATATCGACGGCGCCGCTGTAGAGCGTCAGCGTGCCGGCCGGCGACAGGCCGACCCGCATGCGCGAGGGGTTGGACATCGACGTGTTGCCGATGCCGTACCACATGCAGCTCACGCCGACACCGCGCCGCTTGGGACCGCCTGTTGCGTTGAAGGCCGCGATCTCATCGTGCGCCTTGCGCCAGTGCGGCCGCAGCGCCTCCAGGCACTGGGCGAGGCCGGCGGAATGGCTGAGCGTCTGGCCGGTCGCCGTGGTGTCGCCGACCCTGAGCGCGTTGCGATGGCGGAACTCCAGGCGGTCTATGCCGAGCTTGTCGGCCAGCTCGTCCATCATCGCCTCGTGGGCGATGGCGGCCTGCGGCACGCCGAAGCCACGGAAGGCGCCGGACGGCGGGGCGTTGGTGAACCAGGCCTCGCCCCAGGTGCGCACGTTGGGCACGCGGTACGGACCCATGGCATGCACGGGCACTCGGTTGGCGACGGTCGGACCCCACGAGGCATAGGCACCGGTGTCGAAGCCCGCCGTGACCTCGCAGGCGAGCAGCTTGCCGTCGCGATCGCAGCCGAACTTCGCCGAGACCCGCGCTGGGTGGCGCTTGGTCGAGGCGGCCATGCTTTCCGGTCGGGTGTAGACCAGGGCGACCCGCCGCCGCAGTTTCCAGGCCGCCAGGGCCACCAGGGGCTGGACCGAGAGGTCGAGCTTGCCGCCGAAGCCGCCGCCGCAGGCCGTCGGCACGATGCGCACGGCCTCTGGCCTGAGCCGCATGACGACCGCCACCTCGTCGCGGTCCATGTAGGGCGTCTGGGTCGAGACATGGATCTCGATGCGATCGCCGACGCGCTCGGCCCAGCCGGCCTCGGGCTCGATATAGGCGTGCTCGACGAAGGCGGTCTCGAACACGCCCTCGGCCACCGCGGCGCAGGTCGCGAAAGTCTCGCTCGCCTTGCCGCGCCTCACGCCGCCTTCCAGCAGGAGATTGCGCGGCTTGTCGGCCTGAACCAGCGGAGCGTCCGAAGCCATCGCGGCGTCGATGCCGACGACCGGTGGTTCCGGGGTCCAGGTGATCGGCACCTCTTCGTCACGGATCGCCATGACGGCGTCGCGCTCGCCGACCAGGGCGACGACGGCCTCGCCGCGATAGCGCACCTGGCCGTCGGCCAGCACCGGCTGGTCCTTGATGTCGGGATAGATGCCGAAGCCGTTCGACGGCACGTCCGCCGCCGTCAGTACCGCGGCGAGGCGGCGGCGCAGCGGCTCGAGATCGCCCAGCTCGAAACGCGCCCGCGCATGCGGCGAGCGCACGACGCGGATCCACAGCGCGTCGGTCGGGACGCCGTCGGCGCCGAACTTCTCACGGCCCGCGATCTTGGCGTCACCGTCGACCCGCGGCAGTCGCGCCCCGACGGCCCTGCCAGCCCGCGGCGCGGCCGGCAGCGATGCCGTCGCATCCATGACGGCATCGACGATCTTGCGGTAACCGGTGCAGCGGCAGAGCACGCCGCCCAGCGCATCCTCGACCTCGCCGCGCGTCGGCCGCGCCGTCCTGGCCAAGAGCTCGCGGGCGGCCATCAGCATGCCGGGCGTGCAGATGCCGCACTGCGCCGCGCCATGCGCAAGAAAGGACGTCTGCAGGGCTGCAAGCGAGCCGCTGCCGTCGCTGAGGCCCTCGACGGTTTCGACCGAGCGGCCGGCGACCTGGCCCATCGCCACCAGGCAGGCGCAGACCTGCCGACCATCGAGCAGGACGGTGCAGGCGCCGCAGTCGCCGGCATCGCAGCCGACCTTGGTGCCAGTTTGCTGAAGATCGGTGCGCAGGGCTGCGGCCAGCCGCGTGATCGGTGGACCCTGCCAGGCGACGGCTCGTCCGTTCAGGGTGAAGTCGACCTTCATTGGCCGAAGCCCGCCAGCAGGCGACGCAGGAGCGTGACCACCGCATCCCGCCGATATGAGGCGCTGCCGCGCACGTCGTCGATCGGCGCGAGCGGTGCGAGCTGGCGGGCGTCGACACGGTCGGCGAGCCGATCGCGCGATGCGCCGACCAGCGCCGCCTCGAGCGCCGGCAATCGCTCGGCGACCGGCGAGCAGGCGCCGACCGCGACGCGGGCGGCAGCGATGCGACCGTCGGCGAATTCCAAAGTGGCGGCCGCCATGGCGATCGAGATCACGAGGTAGCGCCGTGCGCCGAGCTTCAGGAACGCGCTCTCCGCCTCATGCCGCGGCCGCGGGACGTGGATCGCCACCACCAGCTCGCCCGGTGCCAGCGCCGTGCGGCGGACGCCGGTGACGAACTGCCGGAGCGGCAGGCGGCGCGACGCGGGTCCCGCAATCTCGACCTCGGCGTCGAGCGCCAGCAGGGCGGGCACACCGTCGGCCGCCGGCGAGGCGTTGCAGATGTTGCCGGCCAGCGTGCCGGCGTTCTGGATCTGGCGGCCGCCGACCTCGCGGGCTGCCTGCTTCAGGCCATCGAACAAGGCCGGCAGGTCGGTGTCGACGAGCTCGCTCCAGGTCGTGGTGGCGCCGAGCCGCCAGCCCTCGGCATCGGCGGTGATGCCGCGCAAAGCGTCGATGCCGCCGATATCGAGCACATCCTCGTCGATCGTCCGGCCGACCCGTGCGGGGTAGAAGTCGGTGCCGCCGGCGAGCACGGTATGCGGCCGAGCCAAAGCGGTCAGCGCCTCTTCGAGGCGGCGTGGACGACGGTAGACGGCCATATCGTTCGTGTACGTACGATGACAACGGGCGCGATATGAGTCAAACGGAGCGCGCACCTCCACGTCCCCTCAACGCCTGATGCGGACCGGGAGGTCCGCGCTCCGATGATCAGATGATCTTGGACAGCAGCTCGAGGAGCTGACGCTGCTCCTGATTGTTGAGCGGCTTCAAGGTCTCGCGCGACACGGCCGGACCGTTGACCAGGAGCTTGGCGATCATACGTTGGCCGTCGGTCGTGAGGCTGAGCAGCGTCCGGCGCGCGTCGCCGGGGTGCGGCCGAGAGTCGACCAGGCGGCGTTCCTTAAGCCGACGCACCACGCCCTGCATCGTTGCCTTGTCCATGCCGACGAGACGACCGAGATGATTCTGCGAGAGCTCGGTGTACTCGTGCAGCTTCACCATGCTCGAGTATTGAGTCGGCGTGATGTTGGGATCGCCGATCGTCACCTGGAAGATGGAAGAGGCTCGTTGATGGGCTCGTCGCAGCAGATAACCGACTTGCTCTTCGATGCGGTAGGCTCGTGTTGCCGGACTTGATGCCGGCCTGCTTTCCAGTTGTCTTCTTGCGACGTTGCTTCGCATCGCCCCCGCCTATGTTGATCCTTGGCTACACCGACAACGCGCGCAGCACAACGGTCTCATAACACCCAGCGCCTGAGGTGAAATGAGCGGACCTCTTGACTCGCTCGCACAAGCGTGCCGCTCGCGAGGTTCCTTGGACTCGATACCGGTTGCTTGCGGTTGCCGAGAACCGAGCAGGGTTCGACCAGGTTCTCCATCACGCACGCCACCCGGTATGCGACGATCGCGTTCTCCAGTTGAGCGGGATGGATGTCGAAGGCGCCCGATCTCACCACGTCGTCGGCGGTCGAGCTTGCAGAGGCCACCGTCGGCATCGCGGCCATCGATGTCTTCGGTCTTCAGCCGGTTGTCGACGATTCGCCGACCTCGTCGTCAGGCACGGAATGGTTGTCCTCGTCCCGGCTTCGCAATTGCTGGACGGGGCGCAGGCACGAACTGGCCGCGAGCGGGCAGGTCCTCGGCGCCACGCCCGGGCTGGGTCCACCACGCAATAGGTGGTGTCTCGGACAGGCCGTGGCCCTGATACGTGGAGAACTCGCGGACGCGGGATGCCGGCAGGGCAGAGAGAGAACCCAGCCCCGACGATCGAGTCCGTTGCGCAGATGGAGCAGCATGCTCGCGCATGCCGACGCAATCCTGAGGCTGAAGGCTCAATGCAAGAAGTCCAGTGGCGGGTGCATCGCGCGCCCTTCGTCGTTTCCTCCCGCGTTCTGCGCCGCAGTGCCAGAACCGGTGACGCCGCCTCAAGCCAGTGGCAGTCTCGCGCGCTCCATCACCGAGAGAGAAATGCCGGGCGCACTCGAAGGCATCAGGATCGTCGACCTGACCAACATCATCCTCGGCCCCTACGGCACCATGCTGCTGGCCGACCAGGGCGCCGACGTCATCAAGGTCGAGGCGCCTGAAGGCGACATGGTGCGGCATATCGGCAAGCCGGCCAGGACGCCGGGCATGGGCCCGACCTATCTCTACGTGAACCGCAACAAGCGATCGGTCTGCCTCGACCTCAAGAACCACGCGGCGCGGGCCGCGCTGCTCAAGCTGGTGGCCACGGCCGACGCCTTCGTGCATGCGCTCCGCCCCCAGGCCATCGAAGGATTGGGGCTGGGCTACGAGGCGATCCGCAAGATCAAGCCCGACATCGTCTATGTCGGGGCCTACGGCTATTCATCGGACGGTCCGTACGGCAAGCTGCCGGCCTATGACGATGCCATCCAGGCCCGCTTCGGCATCGCCGACCTGATGGGGCGAGCCGCCGGCGACGAAGTCCCGCGCTATCCGCCGACCATCATCGCCGACAAGACGGTCGGGCTCACCTTCGCCTTCGCGACTCTTTCAGCCTTGATGCACAAGCAGCGCACCGGCGAAGGCCAGTTCGTCGAGGTGCCGATGTTCGAGACCATGGCCGCCTGGCTGATGGTCGAGCATCTGTGGGAACGGACGTTCTCCGACGACGGCGAGGTCGGCTACACGCGCCTGCTCGCCCGCACCCGCAAGCCGTTCCGCACCCTGGACGGCTGGATGGCGATCCTGCCCTACAACGACAAGCACTGGCGCAACTTCTTCGAGATCGTCGGCCGGCCGGAGGTGCTGCAGGATCCGCGCTATTCGACGCTGAACGCCCGATCGCTGCACATCAACGACATGTATTCCATGGTCGAGGCCCTGGCCCCGACCAGAACCACGGCGGAATGGGTCACGCTTCTGGACAAGGCGCAGATCCCCAATGCGCCCGTCTCCAAGCCCGCCGATCTGTTCGAGGACCCACACCTGGTGTGGCGGCAACTCTTCAAGAAGTACCCGCATCCCAGCGAGGGCGAGATCATGATGGTCGAGCCGCCCATGCGCATGAGCCGCACGCCACCCGCCATCCGCCGCATGGCGCCCTTGATGGGTGCGGATTCGCGAAGCGTTCTCGCCGAGGTCGGGCTGAGCGAAGCCGAGATCGACGCCCTCAAGAAGGACGGCGCGCTTATCGAGCCGTGACGGCGAGTTCGGCCGCCGCAAGGTCTTCCAAGGCAGCGCCGACTGACTTGAACAAGGTGATCGACCGCGTATCGCCAGTTGCGCGACCAGGCCGTTGCCCGCGTGAGAGCTCGTAAAGATCGGCGATCACATCGGATTCCTTGATCGTGCCGTTGGCCAGAGGCTGGACAATGTCGCCGCCTTCCTTGAGGGCGCCGGCGCGGGTGTCGACATAGACCTTGGCGCGCCGCACCGCCGCGTCGTCGCTTTCACGCATCTGCGGCGTGTAGGCGCCGACGAGGTCGACGTGTTGGCCCTCACCCAGCCAGTCGCCCTCGACCAGCGGCTCGCTGGAAAGCGTTGCACAGGAAATGACGTCGGCCTCGGCCACCGCCTGCCGGCGGTCGGTGACCGCGCGCACAGCGACCCGCCGCGCCAGGTCTCGAGGCAGCGATGCCGAAAGTTCCCGGGCCAGACGCGCCGCCTGCTCCGGTCGCCGGCCCCAGATCGCAACCTCCTCGATCGGCCGCACCTTGGCGTGCACCCGGATAAGCTGGGGCGCCAGGGCACCGGTGCCGATCATCAGCAGCCGCCGGGCGTCGGGCCGCGACAGGTAGCGCGAGGCGAGGCCCGAGGCGCAGGCGGTGCGCCGCTTGGTCAGCATGGTGCCGTCGAGCATCGCCACCGTCTGGCCGGTCGTGCCGTCGAGCAGCAGGTATTGGCCGTAGATCGAGGGCAGCGAGCGCCTGCCGTTGTCGGGGAAAACCGTGACCACCTTGATGCCGAGATGACTGGAAGGTCCGCGCGTCCAGGCCGGCATCAGGAGCAGCATGGCGTCGGCCGAGCCAGGGCCGACCGGCTCGGCGATCTTGTGGTGGTGGCGCACCGGCATCTCGCAGCCGGCGCGGAACAGCGCGTCGAGGCGGTCGATCAGGGCGAGATCGTCGAGAGCGGCATCGACCTCGGCGGCCGAAAGGATCCTCACTGGCCGATCTTCATTGGAAGGGGCCGCCGCGCGCCCCGGACGGCGCCGACAGCTCGGAGGAGACCAGCGCGCTCTGGCGTTCCAGGGCCTTCTGATCGCGCGGCGCCAGCCGGTCGGGCCCAGCCGACGGCGTCTCGCTCCGGCGCAGCCGCTGGATCTCGCGCTCCAGCCGGACTGCCTCGCCACTTGCCTCCCGCGCGCGCCGGCGATGGTGACGGCCGGCCCACCAGCCCATGCCGAGGCCGGCCAGCACGCCCAGCAGCAGCACGCCGATCACCAGCAGATAGACAGGCATGACCACGAGATGCGGCAACGGCCACAGGGTGAGCTCGACCGGCTGGCGATTGCTGATCGCGATCAGCACGCC
The DNA here is from genome assembly GCA_023386865.1 of Pseudomonadota bacterium. GTDB lineage: Bacteria > Pseudomonadota > Alphaproteobacteria > Reyranellales > Reyranellaceae > Reyranella. The sequence goes on along the minus strand of JAEWIV010000352.1, from coordinate 129 downwards.
AATGAGGATGAACAGGATGAACAGGACGCGGACGAGAAGCTTCATGCGAGGGCGAGCATGGCACGGCGATGCCGGCGGATGCGAGTGTCATTGGACCGCGGGCCTCCAGGCCCGCTCATGACTCATGAG
>JAEWIV010000338.1 GCA_023386865.1 Pseudomonadota bacterium | reverse complement strand
CGCCCCGCAAATTGCTGGGGCCCTCCGCGCGCGGCGGGCGGGGCGCCCCGCCTCAGGCAAGATCACTTCGACCACGGCCCGAAGGGCGGCATGTCCTTGCTGGGCTTGAGCGGGAAGGCGGGCGCGCGCTTCTCGAAGAACGACTTTATGCCTTCCTGCGCATCGGCGCCGGCGGCAAGGTAGCCGACACACTGAAGGTCGAGAGTCACCGCGTCGAGCGGATCCTGGGCGCCCAGCATGCTCCACATCAGGCGGCGATTGACGGCGGCGGCGACCGCGGAGGATGTCGAGGCCGCGAACTTCTTGGCCAGCGCCTGTGCCGCCGGCAGCAATGCCTCGGGCGCGTGCACCGAGCGCACCAGCCCGCCTTTCAGCGCCTCGTCGGCGCCGAACAGCTCGGCCGTCATCACCCATTCCTGGGCCTGCTGCATGCCGACCAGCCGCGGCAGGAACCAGCACGAGCCCGCCTCCATCGCCATGCCGCGCTTGTTGAACACGAACCCGATCCTGGCCGCGCTCGACATCAGCCGCACGTCCATCGGCAGGCACATGGTGATCCCGACGCCGACCGCCGCGCCGTTGATCGCCGCCACGATCGGCTTCAGGCAGTTGAAGATCGCGAGCGTGATCGAATCCCTGGCCTCGCGCTTCTGCGGCTTGCCGCCGTCGTTCCAGACCTGGAAGGCGCCGCTGCCGCCCGAGATGTCGGCGCCGGCGCAGAAGGCGCGGCCGGCGCCGGTGACGACAATGGCCCGCACTTCGTCCATCGCATTCACGCCCTGGAAGAAGTCGATCAATTCCCTGCTCATCACCGTGTTGAAGGCGTTGAGCTTGTCCGGCCGGTTCAAGGTCACGGTCATGACGCCGTCCGCGAGGCTGGTAAGCAGGGTCTCGTAGGTCATCGGGTTTTCCCTTGGCTTTTCATTCCGCTGCGCAAGACCGAATGCCGTTGCGCGACCGCGTGGTTTACGAAACATTCGCCGCAACACAGGCGATCCGCAATCCCGGAGGAAGTCGATGTCTCACCTGCTGAAATCCGTCGAAGACGGCGTCATGAAGATCACGCTCAACCGTCCCGACGCGATGAACGCCCTGTCGCGCGACATGATTTCGGGCCTGAACGATGCGCTGGACGAGGCCGCGGGATCGCGCGAGGTCGGCTGCGTGGTGGTGCGCGGCGCGGGCGACAAGGCGTTCTGCGCCGGCGGCGACGTGAAGTCGATGGCGGCCGGACGCGACCAGGACAAGACTTACGAGGACAAGGTCCACGACATCCGCATCCGCATGCGCGTCTCGGAGCTGCTGCACGAGATGGGCAAGCCCACCATCGCCATGGTGAACGGCGTGGCCGCGGGCGCCGGCCTGTCGCTGGCGCTGGCCGCCGACATGCGCTTTGTCGGCAGGAGCGCGCGCATGACGACGGCCTTCGCCAAGGTCGGCTTCTCGGGCGACTTCGGCTCGCACTACTTCCTGCACAAGCTGGTCGGAACCGCCAAGGCGCGCGAGCTCTACTTCACCGCCGAGATCCTGAACGCCGAGCAGATCGAGAAGCTCGGCCTCGCCAACCGCGTCGTCGACGACGCCAACCTCGACAGCGAGACGATGGCGTTCGCCAGGAAGCTCGCCGCCGGCCCGCGCGTGGCGTGGTGGCATGTGAAGAAGAACATGAAGGTGGCGGAGGAGGGCACGCTGTCGGAGGCGCTCGATAGCGAGGCCGCGCGCATGATCCGTACCGGCGAGACCGAGGACCACAAGGAAGCCGCCCGCGCCTTCGTCGAGAAGCGCGCCCCGGTGTTCAAGGGGTACTGAAAGCTGAAACGTCGCCGGTCAAGCTCCTCTTCCCCGCCAGGGGGAGAGGAATTTTAACGGAAGGCGATCGAGCATGCCCACGATGCCCGTCGGCATCAGCACCATCGCCGCGATCAGCAGCACGGCATAGAGCAGGGCGGAGACGCCCTTGCCCAGGCCGGCGGTGAGATCGGGGAAGAACTGCAGGAACAACCCGCCGACGATCGCGCCGGCCGGCGAATGCATGCCGCCGATCACCATGCCGAACAGCATCTGCACCGACAGCGCGAAACTGTAGGAACCCGGCCCGACATAGCCGAGCTGCCACGACGAGAGACAACCCGCGATCGCGAGGTAGGCGCCGGCGATACCGGAGGCCACGGCGCGCACGTGCACCACGGGAATACCCTGCGTCTGCGCCGCGAGGTCATTGTCGCGCGCCGCGAGCAGCGCGCGGCCAGAGCGGCTCCCGATCAGGTTGGCGGCGAACCACGCGCCGACGCCGAGCAGTGCCAGCGCCATGAAGAAGTTCCAGCGATCGTTGCTCAGCCCGTCGAGCGGCGGCGTCGGAAAGTCGAGATAGAGTCCCCTGACGCCGCCGGTCCAGCGCTCGATGACCTGCCAGCGCAGCGCCTGCGGGAAGGCGATGGCGAAGGCGTAGGTGACAAGCGCCTGGGTCCACAAGCTGTGGCCGCCGGCGATGCGGCCGAGCCCCCAGCCCGCGCCGTAGCCCACGAGCAGGGCGAGGGGCAGGCCGACATAGACCGACAGGTGCGCGCCCGCCAGCGCGGCGCTGTAGCCGCCAAGCCCGAACAATGCCGCCTGGGCGAAGGAGAATTGGCCGCTGACACCGCACAGCAGCACCAGGCCCAGGAGCGCGATCGCCCAAATGATCGCCTGGGTGAAGCGGAAGACGATGAAGTCCGGGAAGCAGAACGAGAGGGCGGACGCCGCCACGAAGCCCATGGTCCACACGGTCCGCATGGCGCTACTCTACGGGACAACCAGGAGCTTAGGGAGTGGAACGATGAAGCTGAGACAGTGCGTCTTCGTCTGCAAAGACCTCGAAAGCTCGCGCGAGGAACTGTGCGACATCCTGGGAATCGAGGTGGCCTATCGCGATCCCGGCGTCGCCAAGTGGGGCCTCGTCAACGTCGTCTGCCCGGTCGGTCACGACTTCCTCGAGATCGTGACGCCGAGCCAGCCCGGCACCTCGGCCGGCCGCTACATCGACCGTCGCAAGGGTGACGGCGGCTACATGGTGATCATCCAGGTGCCCGACGCCAAGGCCGAGCGCGCGCGGGTCACGGCGCTGGGCGTGCGCGCCGTCGCCCAGAAGGATCTGCCCGAGTACAACTACACGCACTTCCATCCGTCCGACACTTCCGGCGTGCTGCTGTCGCTCGACACGACCTTCGCGCCGCCGGGCGTCGATCCCAAGCTGTGGTGGCCGCCGGCCGAGAAGGATTGGCTGAAGCATGCGCGATCCGACGTGACCAACGGCCTGGCGGGCGTGGAGATCCAGGCCGAGGATCCCGATGAGGCCGCGGCCCACTGGTCGAAGCTGCTCGACCGTCCGGTAAAGGACGACATCATCCGCCTCGACGACGATGGCGAGATCCGCTTCACGCCGATTGTCGACGGTCGCGGCCCCGGCGTCTCGGCCTACGACGTCAAGGTGGTCGACCGCCACCGTGTGCTGGCGGCGGCCAAGAAGCGGGGCAAGGATCGCGGGCCCGCTCAGGTCGAGGTCTGCGGCTGTCGTATCAACCTCGTCTGACGCGACACCAGGAACAGCAGCACTGCGAGGTTCAGGAGGTTGAAGGCCATGCCGGTCGAGAAGGCCGGCAGGTAGCCGCCGAACTCATCGTAGAGCAGGCCGGCGCCCCAGCCGCCGCTCGCCATGCCCAGCAGGCCGGCGAACATGACGGTGGGAATGCGCCAGTTCGCCTCCTGGACCGAGAAGCAGTCGCGGATGACGATCACATAGGCCGGCAGCAGCCCCGACAGGCCGAGCCCGAACACGGCCGAGACCACGAACAGGGCGGCCATGTCCTTGGTCACCAGGAAGCCGGCGAGTGCCGTCGCCTGCACCAGGGAGCTGAACAGCAGCGTCTGGAAGCCGCCGATGCGGTCGCTCAGCCAGCCCCAGAACTGGCGCGCCAGGAAGGCGACCCCCAGCAGCACCGACAGCATGGCGGCGCCGTATTGCGAAGCAAAGCCCAGGTCGCCGCAATAGGCCACGACGTGGTTCATCGGCATGGCCATCGGCACGCAGCAGCAATAGACCGCGACCATCAGCAGGATCATGAGCAGGTTGGGCGACAGGCCGAGCGTCGATTCGCGCCGCTGCCCGCGGCCGGCGCCGGCGGCCGGCGCCGACGGCGCGATCGGCGCGGGGTGAAGGAAGACCATGGTGAGCGCCGCAGCCGAGACCAGCACGAAGCCGCCGAACAGCAGCATGGTGTGGCGCCAGCCGACATGGTCGACGCCGAGCTGCAGCAAGGGAGGCCATATCGCCCCCGCCACCGCCTGACCCGAAGCGATCAGCGCCACCGCCGAGCCGCGGCGGCGCTCGAACCAGAGGCTCACGTAGGTGAGCAAGGGCGAGAACATGCAGGAGGTGCCGAACAGGCCCATGAAGATGCCGTGGCCGACATAGAGCTCGAACATGCCGCCCCACGACGACAGCAGCAGGCCCGCCGCCACCATGGTCGAGCCGAAGATGACGATGGGCCGGATGCCGAGCCGCCCCGCCAGCCAGCCGGCGACGATGCCGCCGAACGCCGCGCCGACGTAGGAGAGCGAACTGGCGCCGGCGGGTTCCGCGCGGTTGGTGTGCAGTTCCGCCGCGATCTGCTTCATCGCCACGACCACGACCAGCGGGGCGCCGTAGGCGATGGTCATGATGGCGAGCGCCGCGCTCGCCGTGATCCAGGCGGTGCGGCTGTCGAGAAGGCTCTTCATAGCGTGGCGACCTCGCGTGTCAGGCGGCGGACCGTGTCGAGGGAAACCTGTCGGGCAAGCGCCGCGTGGGCTTGCCGCCAGGCGGCGAGGGCGGCCTCGAGGCGACGCGCGCCCTTTTCGGTCAGCCACGCCATGCGCTTGCGCTGGTCGCTCTCGACCACCGCGATCTCCACCAGGCCCTCGGCCTCGAGCGTGCGCAAGGTGCGCGACAGGGTCGACTGGTCGAGGCCCATGCGCTCGGCCAGCGCGCTCACCGTGTCGTCTTCGGCTGCGGCGATCTCGGCCATCAGGCCGAACTGGGAGAACGAGACGCCGGATGCGATGATACGCTCCTCGAGGAACTGGGTGGCCCGCTTGGCCGCCCGCCGCAAGGTCAGGCCGGCGCAGGTTTCCAACGCCGTCCGGGCGTCGGCGCGCAGCGTCCTGGGAGAGTGTCTCAGCCTGGTCATGTGGTCTTATGTAGATACATAGAATGTAAATACATGGAAATCGCCATGAAGCCAATCCTTATTGTCGGCAGCTATCTGTCGCCCTACGTGCGAAAAGTCCTGGCCTGCCTGGAGGTCAAGGGCATGGCCTACGAGATCGACCACATGGTGCCGTTCTTCGGCGACGACCGGTTCTCCAAGCTCTCTCCGCTGCGGCGCATCCCGGTGATGATCGACGGCGACCTTGTGCTGTCGGACTCCTCGGTGATCTGCCAGTACCTCGAGGACAAGCAGCCCGCGCCGGCGCTGTTCCCGGCCGACATCGCCGACCGCGCCCGGGCGCGCTGGCTCGAGGAGTTCGCCGACACGCGCATGGGCGACGTCTTCATCTGGCGCTACTTCAACCAGATCGCGATCCGGCCCTCGGTGTGGGGTGAGAAGGGCGACCGCCAGATGGTCGAGCGGACGCTCAACGAGGAAGTGCCGACGGTGCTCGACTATCTCGAGTCGGAAGCGCCGGCCGACGGTTTCCGGTTCGGCAGCACACTGTCGGTCGCCGACATCGCCGTCGCCGCCTTCTTCCGCACCGCCGCCTTCGTGCGCTTCCGGATCGATCCTTCGCGCTGGCCGCGGACCGCCGGGTGGATGGGCCGTGTCATGGCCACACCCGCTTTCGCCGCGCTGGCGAAGATCGAGGACGCCGTGCTGCGCGTGCCCGTGCCCGAGCAGCGCTCGGCGCTGCAGGCGATGGGCGCCCCGATCAGCGCCGAGACCTTTGCCGGCACCGCTCCTCGACGCGGCATCATGCCGGTCTAATGAGCACCGCGCTCAGGTCACGCCGAGCCTCAGGGTCGCCGGGAGGTCGACGTCGCGTAGCCGACGCGCGGCCAGTGCAAACGACAGCAGCGCCGCCACCAGCACCGTGGCGCCGGCGATCGCGTAGCTGCGCCAACCCACGACCAGCGGCACATGAAAGAGGTCGTTGTCGAGGTTCCAGACGATCAGCTGGCCGAGAGCGGGCCCCAACAGGGCTCCTGCCGGCAGCGCCAGCAAGACAGCCGTGCCGAGCTCGCCCGCCAGCAGAAGCACGACCGTGCCTCCGCCGAAGCCCAGTGCACGCATGATCGCCAGTTCGCGGATGCGCTCCGACAGGACGACACGAACGGTCGCATCGACGATTGCGAAGGCGGCGATCGCGGCGAATGCAACGAAGGCCGACACGATGATCGTCAAGGTCCGGGCCATGGTCTCGCGAAAGGCCCTCACGGTCTCTGCTCTTGGCACATAGCCGGCAACCAGGGGTGCGTCCTTGAGCGCGGCATGGAAGCCCGCCGAGTCGTTCGCCGCGAGCTTCACGTCGGCGCCGCTGACCTTCGACCTGTCGCCCAAGAGCCGGCCAAGAGCGCTCAACTCCATGTAGGCGCCCAGCCCGATGTACTGCTCGACCAGGGCCACGATCGGGCGCTCGAACGAGTGACCGGCGAGGGGACCGATGGTCACGCGATCGCCCAGGCCGGCGTTCAGGCGGGCGGCGAGTCTGCGGGATAGCGCGATCCCGTCGCCGGGGATGGGCACCGGCGCAAACGCAGGATCGAGCAGGCGCTGGAGAGTGCCGCCGGCCGGCAGGCCGGTGAGAACGACGTGCCGGGATGTGCTGGCCACGGCAAGGCGCGTCGGCACGTCGAGGCGGCCTTCGACGGCGCGCACACCGGGCCAACCGGCGATATCGGCCAGCACCGTGTCGGGCAAACGCCCGGCGAAGACGATCGTCGCGTCCTGCCGTTGCGCGCGGGCGTAGAACACATCGACGATCTCGTCGAGCGCATCGAAGCTGAACAGCGTCGCGATCTGCAATCCCATGGCAAAGGCGACGGCCAGCATCGTGAGCACGGGACGCGACGGCCGCCGGCTGAGCTGGCGAAGGACCATGACCGGCAGCGCTGTCCCGTGCCATGCCAGGTGTCTGCCGAGGACCTTGCGATAGCTCGCCGGCACGGCCGGCCGCATGGCGGCGGCCGGCGCAAGTGCTGCGGCGCGCGCGGCTGGGTGAAACGCCGCCAGAACGGCGGCAACTCCGAGGACCACGACCACGGCGGCGCTTGCCGGGATGTCGGGGCCGTACCGGAGGAAGGGAAAGTGAAAGAACCCGGCATAGATCATCGTGATGCCGTAGCCGAGCGCGATGCCGACCGGCAGCCCGAGGACCGTCGCGGCGCCGGCCAGAACCAGCGCGAATTTCACGTAGTGCCAGCCTATCGTCCTGCCGTCGAAGCCCAGCGCCTTCGCGATGCCGATCTCGGCCCTCTGCAGTTCGACGATCCGCGACATCGACGCGTGCAGGAGGAAGACGGCGACACCCAGGAAAATCGCCGGCACGAGGAGGCCAATGGCGCCGAGCACCTCGAGCTGGCTCGAGACGAAGGCGTGCGAGAACTGGCGATTGCGATCGTGGACATCGGCGGCGTCGTGGGCGGCGAGCAGCCGAGCAAGCGGTTCGACCACACCGGCGGGCGATATTGCCGTGTCGAGCCGGACCGCGAGATCGTTGAACTGGTCGGGCAGGCCGAAGGCGGCCGCCAGATCGGGACGCGCCATCCAGACGATGCCGAAGCGACGGTCGTCGGGGACGATCTGTCCAGGCCCGAGTGCGAAGATGAACTCCGGCGACAGGGCGACGCCGGCGACGGTGACGTTCCGTCTCTGCCCGCCGAGCGTCAGGGTGAACCGGCTGCCCGGCCCGAGACCGTGGGCCGCGGCAAAACCCTCGTTGATCAAGACCTCTTGCGGGCGCTCGATTGCCGGCCATCGGCCTTGGCGCAGGACCAGGACATTGACCGGCGGATCGTGCCTTTCTGGCAGCGAGACCAGCCGGCCGGTGAGTGGCTCGTCGAAGCCGTCGATCGAGATCGCGCCGTAGCCGACGATCCGCGGCGCCGCGGCCGCCACGCCGGGAATGTGACGGACCGCCGGGACAAGCGACAGGGGCGCACGGTCGACCGAGGCAAAGAGGTCGGCAAATCCCTGGCGCCGGTAGTAGTCCTCGCGCGTCTCGCCGAGCGAGCGTTGGACGCTGAACGACATGCTGACAGTGGCTGCCGCGCAGGCCAGCACCAGAACAATGCCAAGCGCGTGGCCGCGGAACGACCAGAGGTCGCGCACCAGCTTGCGATGGAGAATCGGGATGGGGCCGCCGCCTACCACGACAGCTCGGCGGCGGGCGTGCGCGCCGCGTTGCGCTCCGTCCTGGTCACGACGCCGTCGGCGAGGTGAACGACGCGGTCGGCCATGCCGGCGATGACCGCATTGTGGGTGACCAGGACGGTGGGGGTCGCGAATACCCGGTTCACCCGGTCGAGCGCCTCCAGCACCACCACGCCCGTGGCGCTGTCCAGCGCGCCCGTCGGCTCGTCGCACAGCAGCAGGCCGGGCTGCTTGGCGATGGCCCGCGCCACGGCGACGCGCTGTTGCTCGCCGCCGGAAAGCTCGGCGGGAAAGCGGTCGGCGAGATCGGCGATGCCGACCAGGGCCAGCGCATCGCGTGGCTCCAGAGCCCGCTCGGCGCCGACGGTCCCGAGCGCCACGTTCTCGCCCGCCGTCAGGTTCGGGATGAGGTTGTAGGCCTGGAAGACGAAGCCGACATGATGGCGCCGGAAGAGGGTCAGTGCCCGCTCATCGAGCGCCGCGAGGTCGGTGCCGCCGAACAGCAAACGGCCGGTGGTTACGCGATCGAGGCCGCCGATGAGATTGAGCAGGGTGGACTTGCCGCTTCCCGACGGACCGAGCAGGACGACGACGTCGCCGCGCGCCAGCTCGAAATCGACGCCCCGCAGGGCGGCGACCGGCCCGCCGGCGGAAAGGTAGGTCTTGACCAGCTTGCTCGCGGTCAGCACGGGCGCGTGCTCGGCGCCGGTCAAACCAGGACCCAGAGCGGAATGGCGACGAACCAGATGACGTATGCGAGGGACATCGCCATGAGCCCGTCGATGCGGCGCGGCTCCAGGCACCGCCTCAGGTATCGTTCGAGCGCCACGACCTGCACGGCCGCGTAGGGCACGATCAGGATCAGGATGGCGGGCAGCGCCTCGGCGCCGATCAAATCGGGCAGCAGCACCATCGCCGTCACCGCGGCCACCGCGGTCGTTGCCTGGGCGAGCCTGACGGCGATGCGCGGACCGAAGCGGACGGCGATCGTGCCTTTGCCGACGGCCCGATCCGCCGAATGGTCGGGAATGCCGGACAGGGTGATGGACGGCAGGATCGCAAAGAACAGCGGGACCGCGACCAGCCACGGCCATGTGTCGGTCCATGCCCCGCCCTGGAAGGCGTAACCGCACAGGATGACGCCCAGGCTGTGCGTCACGCCGACATCGACCTCGCCCAGTCCGCGCCAGCAGAGCTTCAGCGGCGGCATCGTATAGCCGATCGCCAGCACGCCGAGGGCCGCCAGGATGAGGAGGCTCGGGAAGGGCGGCACCACCGTTGCCAGGGCGAGGGCGGTCACCAGGAAAAGGCCGACGCCCACTAGTGCCGCGACCTGGAGGTTGGCCATGCTGATGCTGCCGTCGACGAGGACGCGCGACCCGCCGGTGAAGGGACCATGGTGCCGATTGCGCAGGTCGCTCTCGAAATCGAACCGGTCGTTGGTGAAGATGGTCGCCAGCTCCAGAAAGAACAGGCAGGCAAGGCCGAGCCAGAAGGCCAGCAGGGAGAACTTGCCGGTCGCATGCCAGGCGCCGGCGGCGCCGATTGCATAGGCAGCCCATGCCATCGGATGGAACTGCAGCCGGAGGCTCGCCAGCCACGCCGCGAGGCGACCGCGCACGCGCTGGACCGTCGTCAGCGCGCCGCGGCTGAGCGCCAGTCCCTCGCGATGCGCCTGCTCGATCCACGCGCCGCGGCGTTCGTCGCTCGCCGTCTTGATCGGGCCGAAAATGGTGCTGCGCACCGGGGCGATGCCGCAAAAGCCCAGGGTCGCTCGACCGAGGGCGTTCAGACCCGGCGCGCGATAGATCCAGCGATAGACCCAGGGTGGCGTGTCCATCGTCGTCAGCAGATGCGCCGTCTTGCCGACCAGGAGCTTGTCCCAGCCTTCGCCATCCTCGCGGTCGGCGAAGGCAAACCCCGGCATGAGCACGCGATCGAGGAAGCCCTTCAGGCAGGCCGGCATGGTGCCCCACCATGTCGGGAAGACGAAGACGAGATGGTCCGCCCAGGCGACCAGGCTCACGGCCTCGGCGATGCCGGGTTCCAGCGGCTGGTCGCGCGGCGAATGCACCAGGACGTTGTGCTCGAAGCCCAAGTCAGTGAGCGCGAGACGCCGCAGTTCGACGCCGGCACTCTCGGCGCCTGCCGCATAGGCGTCGGCCAGGGCTTCACACAGGCTGCCCCGGCGGGGATGACCGAGAATGAGAAGGACCTTCGGCGGCCCGGCGCATGGCGCGCGATGGGCCGGTTCTCGTGCGGCAACTTGCTGGAGCATCGCCAGCCTCCGGATGGGATCGCAGCTGGGGCGCCCGCGACTTCATCACGGAGCATCGATGACTTCTGCTCACGATGCGGTGAATTCTGCCACAGGCCTCGACGGGTGGTGCTCAGCTGCCGAATCGAAGGAGATCGATGCGGCTTGCTACGTTCACGGTCATGAACGTGTAACATATGCGCGGTCAGGAATAGCTTGAATGAAACGCATCCACCCTTTCGTTTGGGGCCACGTCGCCGCCGCCCTGATCGTGGGCGCCGGCGTTGGCGCCACGCTCGACGTGAGGGCGGCCATCATGGGGGCCGTCATGTTGACGGCGGGCGCGGTCATCAGCTCGACCGTGTGTTGGTGGAAGCCCGGTCTCGACGCGCCGGCTTGGCTCTTGATCCCCGCCGCGAGCCTCGCCAACCCGCTGATGCTGCTGGCCCTGGGCGACATGCTGTTCATCGACCTCGGCTGCCTGACCGGCAGCAGCAAGGGCTGGGACTGCCTGGGCTTCGCCATCGCCGTCGTGGTGGCGGGAGTCTGCCTGGTGCCGCCGTTCGGCGGCTGGCTGTGGCGGTGGTGGAAACGCCGTCCCGTGCCGGCGTGATCGCTCCGCCTACGCCGCCACGGCCTTGGCGAGCCGGCCGCGGATCATCTCCTCCGCCTCGGCGACGATCCGCTCGATCAGCTCCTTGCAGGTCGGGACGTCCTTGATCAGGCCCATCACCGTGCCGGCCGACCAGATGCCGTGCTCGAGGTCGCCGGTCTCGTAGACCACCTTGCCGCGCGTGCCCGCGACCAGCGGGCCGATCTCCTGGATCGTCTTGCCTTCGTGCTCCATCTCGATCGCCTTCTTGGCCACCGAGTTGCCGTAGACGCGGCTGGTGTTGCGCATGGTGCGGAAGATCAGCGAGGTCGAACGCTCGTCGCTCGAGACCAGGGCCTGCTTCACGTTTTCATGGATGGGCGCTTCCTTCGTGGCCATGAAGCGCGTGCCCATGTTGATGCCCTCGCAGCCCAACGCCAGTGCCGCCACGAGCCCGCGCGCATCGCCGAAGCCGCCCGACGCCAGCATCGGGATCTTGATGACGTTGGCCGCCGCCGGCAGCAGCACCAGGTTGGGGATGTCGTCCTCGCCCGGATGGCCCGCGCATTCGAAGCCGTCCATCGAGATCGCGTCGACGCCGATCTTCTCGGCCGACACGCCGTGGCGCACCGAGGTGCATTTGTGGATCACCTTGATGCCGGCTTCCTTGAGCTTCGGCAGGAAGGGCTTGGGATTGTTGCCCGCGGTCTCGACGATCTTGACGCCGGAATCGACGATGGCGTCGATGTATTCGCCGTAGGGTCGTGGCACCAGGGTCGGCAGGATGGTGAGGTTCACGCCGAACGGCTTGTCGGTCATTTCGCGGCAGCGCTTGATCTCCTTGCGCAGGTCGTCCGGCGTCGGCTGGGTGAGGCCGGTCAGGATGCCGAGCCCGCCGGCATTGGATACCGCCGAGGCCAGCTCGGCGCGGCCGACCCACTGCATGCCGCCCTGCACGATCGGGTGCTTGATGCCGAACATCTCGGTGAAGCGCGTCTTGATCATCTGGCCGTCTCTCCCGCGGGATCGCTGTTGCGGCCAGCATTAACGAACCTCGCTCGGGTGCACTAGCCCCGGAACGGTCTTCCGCAGCGCGGATTGCGGCTCAACGTGCGTCGAGCCAGGACAGGAGGTGATCGACTTTGTCATAGAGCTTGAGGTCGACGGGTGCGCGGGCCGCCTGCCACGCCGCGGCCGCCGCTCGCTGTTGCGCGGTTCCACCAAGTGTTCGTCGGCACCATGCAGTAGCAGCGCCGCTGGCAACGGCGCCGTGGCATGAGTGATCGGCTGGATCGCCGCATTGTCGGCGCCGTCGAAGATGTCGCACAGCCAGCGGTAGTTGCGCGGTTGGAAGTCGTAGGGCCGAGAAACAGGTAGTCCGCCTGAGGAGAGCGGCCGGCGAGCAGCCGCCCGTAACGTCGCCAGGCCGCCGATGACGGCGCCGCGGCGGCCGATCACGTGATGCTTCGCGCGCTCATGGGGCGAGCATCGAGCCAGGCCAGCACGTCCGCCCGCGTCGGCGCCCGGCCGCTCAGCAGGCCCGAGAAGGCAGCGACCACGTCGATATGGCCGACGTCGGGATAGAGTTTCAGCTCGACGGGTGCACCGGCGGCGCGCCAGGCGGTGGCGAGGTTCTGGCTGTTGCGCGGATAGACCGTGGTGTCGGCCGTGCCGTGGATCAGCAGAACCGCCGGCAATGGCGCCTTGGCGAAGGTGATGGCCTCGATCTGCGGGTTGTTGGCGCCGCCGAAGATCTCGATCAGCTTCGCTGACGTCAGCGGCAGGAAATCGTAGGGACCGGCGAGGCCGATGGCGCCGCCGAGCTTCGTGCGATCGACGCCGGCGGCCGCAAGGTAGGGTGTGTTGGCGGCGAGCATCAGCGCGATATGGGCGCCGGCCGAATGGCCCATGACGAAGACCTTGTCGGTGCCGACGCGATCGGCGGTCCAGCGCACAGTCCGCGCGCCATCGTCGATGAAGGCGGGGAATCGTACTGCGGGATAGAGGCGATAGTCGGGAACGACGACGGCATAGCCGTTGGCTGCCAATGTCTGGGCGACGAACAGATAGTCGTTCTTGCTGCCCGAATCCCACGAGCCGCCGTAGAAGAAGATCACTGTCTTGCCGTCGGCGCGCGGCTTGTCGGGCCGATAGAGGTCGAGCTTCTGCCGCGCATCGGTTCCGTAGGCGATGTCCGCCTCGCGCGTAAAACCCCGGCGCGAGACGGTGGCGTTGAGCAGCGTGGCCGGAGAGCAGCCGCCGAGCAGACCCGCAAGGCCGGCGAAGAGGCCGCGCCGGGCCAAGGTCATGTAGCTGCGATGTCGCGCACCCGCTCGGCCAGCGCCAGCGAGGCGGTGAGGCCGGGCGATTCGATGCCGAAGAGGTTGATCAGGCCCGGTACGCCGTGGTCGGCCGGCCCCTGCACGACGAAGTCCTGCGCCGGCGCACCCTGCGGCACGGTCTTGGGCCGGATGCCGGCATAGCCCGGCTGCAGCGCGCCGTCCTTGAGGCCGGGCCAGTATTTGCGCACGGCGGCATAGAACTTGTCGGCGCGATGCGGGTCGACGGTGTAGTCGATGTCGGGAATCCACTCGACGTCTGGGCCGAACTTGGCCTGCCCGCCCATGTCGACGGTGATGTGCACGCCGAGACCGCCCGGCACGGGAACCGGGTAGATGAGGCGCGAAAAGGGCGAGCGTCCGGTCAAGGTGAAGTAGTTTCCTTTAGCGTAGTACGCGGTCGGCACGCGGTCGGATGGCAGGCCGACGATCTTTTTTGCCAGCGTCGGCGCGTGCAACCCGGCCGAGTTCACGACCAGCCGCGCCCGCAGCTTCATCGGTTCCGCGCCGCCGACCTCGAGATCGATGCCGCCATTGGCCACGCGGGCCGCCTCGACCGGGCTGTGGAAGGCATACATGGTGCCGCACGCCTCGGCGTCGCCCTGCAAGGCCAGCATGTAGGAGTGGCTGTCTATGATGCCGGTGGCGGGCGAGTGCAGCGCCGCGGTGCATTGCAGGTTGGGTTCCATGGCGATCGCCTCGGCGGCGGTCAGCTGGCGCATTCCTTCGACGCCGTTGGCCTCGGCGCGGCCCTTGATCTCGACGAGCCTGGCAGCCTCGTCCTCGTTGGTGGCCACGATCAGCTTGCCGCAATTGATGTGTGGCACGCCGTGCTCCTTGGCATACGCGTAGAGCAGCCGCCGGCCGACGACGCAGGTCTCGGCCATCAGGCTGCCCTTGGGATAATAGATGCCGGCGTGGATGACTTCGGAATTCCGCGAGCTGGTCTCGGTGCCGATGCCTTCGGCGGCCTCGACGACGATGACCTCACGGCCGGCAAGGGCAAGGGCGCGGGCGACGGCCAGGCCGACGACACCTGCGCCGATCACAACACAGTCGACGGTTTCGAACGGGGACGAAGTCATGGGCGCATGCTAGTAGATTGGCGTGATTGGGCTAGCAAGCAAATGAACGGCGCACTCGTCACCGGATCGGCCGTTCGGGTCGGGCGCGCGTTGGCGATGGCGCTGGCCGCCGACGGGTATTTCGTTTTCATCCACCACAATCGCTCGACCGCCGAGGCGCGCCAGACGGTGGCCGACATCGTCGCCGCCGGCGGCCAGGCGAAGGCGGTGCGGGCCGACCTCTCCTCGGCGCGCCAGGCCGAGGCGCTGGTCGGCAGGTGCCGTGCGCGCGGCGTGCGACTGACCTGCTTGGTCAACAGCGCCTCGCTGTTCAAGCTCGATCGCGCGCCGACGGCCAAGGCCGACGACTTCGACCGCCACATGGCCATCAACCTGCGCGCGCCGATGCTGCTGTCCCAGGCGGTAGCCCGGCAACTGCCGGACGGCGAGACCGGGGTTATCGTGAACCTGCTCGATCAGAAGCTCTACAACCTCAATCCGGATTTCCTGACCTATACGCTGTCGAAGGTCGGCCTGCAGGGCATGACCAAGCTTCTGGCCCAGGCCTTCGCGCCGCGGCTCAGGGTGGCCGGCATCGCGCCGGGCCTGACGCTGCGCAGCGGCAGCCAGACCGATGCGCGCTTCGCCGAGCAGCACGCCGACAACCCGCTGCGCGTCGGTGTGACGGTGGACGACCTGGTCCGGGCCCTGCGCTTCATCCTGCAGACGCCATCCTTCACCGGCGACACGCTGATCGTCGACAGCGGCGAGCACCTGACCGGCCGGCCGCGCGATGTCGCTTTCGATCGCAAGGGAAAGGCGTGACATGGCCCGAGACCTTGAACGCCGCATCTTCATCCGCGATTTTCGCCTGAACGTCTCGATCGGCATCCACGACTTCGAGAAGGAGGGACCGCAGACCGTGGTCGTCAACGTCGACCTTCTGCTGGCGCCCGCCGACAAGGCGCACAACGATCGGATCGCCAACGTGCTGAACTACGACACGGTGCACGACGGCATCGTGACCCTGGCCGGCAGCCGCCACTTCAACCTGCAGGAGACGCTGGTCGACGCCATCCTCGGTCTGTGTCTCGCCCAGCCTGGCGTGATCGAGGCGCGAGTCTCGACCGAAAAGCCCGACGTCTACAAGGATTGTCGTGTCGGCTACGAGTCCTCGCGACGCCGCTGATGCACGATCGGGGACACATGCTGGTCGCCTTTCCGGCGATGATCTTCGTCGGCGCGAGCTGGGGCGCGAACGTGCCCGTCAGCAAGGTGATGCTGGAGCATTTCGACCTGATCCCGATGTCGGCCATCCGCATGGCTGTGGCCGGCGCCGCGCTGGGCGTGCTGCTGCTGCTGGTCGAAGGGGCGAAGGCCTTGCGCGTCGACCTGGACTTCCGCCGGTTCGCGCTGCTCGGCCTGATGATGGGGGGCTTCTTCGCCGTCTATACGCTCGGCCTCCAGTTCAGCAATCCGATCACCGCCGCCACCGTCGGGGTCGCCGGTCCGCTGGTGTCGGCGGTGACGGTGCGGCTGGTGACGGGATTGAGATTCGATCCCGGGTTCCCGGTGGCACTCGCACTGACGTTGGTGGGCGGTGGCATTCTGATCTCCTCGACGCTGGTCGGTCGCGGGCGGGTGACCTTCGGCGGCGGCGAGATCATCG
The DNA here is from genome assembly GCA_023386865.1 of Pseudomonadota bacterium. Lineage (GTDB taxonomy): Bacteria > Pseudomonadota > Alphaproteobacteria > Reyranellales > Reyranellaceae > Reyranella. The sequence goes on along the minus strand of JAEWIV010000338.1, from coordinate 7,809 downwards.
TGCTGCTCTCCAACTCGATCTGGACGCTGTACAGCATCAAGGCGCAGGCCTGGTTCGATCGGGCGAGCCAGCTCCATCGCACCTACGTGGCGTCGCTGTCCGCCTTCGGCTGGACCGCCCTTCTGAGCGTGGTGCTGATCGCGCTGGGCTGGTCGCGGTCGCCGATATCCGTGACTGACGGCTGGGTGTGGATTCAGCTCGTGGGAATCGCTTTGTTCGCGAGCGCACTCGGCGGCTACTTCTGGAACATCGGCGCCAGCCGGCTCGGCGTGGCGGTGGCGTCGCTGTGGGTCAACCTCGTGCCATTTTTCGCCGTATTGTGGTCAATGGCCTATGGTTTCATGCCCAATGCCTACCAGATCGTGGGCGGCCTCGTGGCGCTGAGCGGCGTGATCTATATGCAATGGCGCAAGCTGGGTGTGGCTCGAACATGACTGCTGGATTGAAGACCAGAAACTGCCGCTGGATCGACGTGCGCGGCGCCGTCGACGAACGCGGGCGCATCAACTTCCTCGAGGCCGGCAAGGACCTGCCGTTCCAGCCGCGACGCCTGTTCTGGCTGCATCACATCGCGCCGGGACAATGGCGTGGCCGGCACGGCCATCGCGAATCCCAGCTCGCCCTGATCGCCCTGCATGGCGGGTGCCGGGTCCATCTCGACGATGGCCGGGCGAAAGAGACGGTGAGCCTGGATGATCCGGCGCGCGCGCTTTTCCTCGGTACCTGGGTGTGGCACGAGCTGACGGATTTCACCGCCGACGCGGCCATCCTGGTGATCGCCTCGACGCTTTACGAGGAGGCCGAGTACCTGCGCGACTACGATCGCTTCAAACGCGAAGTTGCGAGCCAGCCATGATTCCCTTCCTCGACATGAAAGCGGTTTATGCGGAGCTGAAGCCCGAGCTCGATGCGGCCTTCGCCCGCGTCATGGAATCGGGCTGGTTCGTGCTCGGCAAGGAGGTCGAGGCCTTCGAAGCCGAGTACGCCGCCTTCTGTGGCACCAGGCACTGCGTCGGCCTGGGGAACGGGCTCGAGGCGCTGGAATTGGTGCTGCGCGGCTGGGACCTCGGCGCCGGCGACGAGGTGATCGTGCCGTCGAACACCTACATCGCGACCTGGCTCGCGGTGACGGCGGTCGGTGCCAAGGTGGTGCCGGTCGAGCCGACGCCCAACGGCCCCAATATCGATCCCGAGCGCATCGCCGCCGCGATCACCTCGCGCACCAAGGCGATCATGCCGGTCCATCTCTACGGCGAGCCCGCCGACATGGACGCCATCACGGCTCTGGCGCGCAAACACGGACTGAAGGTGGTGGAGGACGTGGCGCAGGCGCAGGGTGCCAAGGTGCGCGGCCGGCGCACCGGCGCGCTGGGAGATGCCGGCGCCCACAGCTTCTTCCCGACCAAGAATTTCGGTGCCTTCGGCGATGCCGGCGCGGTGACGACGGACGACGCCAAGCTGGCCGACCGCCTGCGTGTGCTGCGCAACTACGGTAGCAGGGTGAAGTATGTGAACATCGAGCGCGGCTTCAACTCGCGGCTGGATGAAATGCAGGCCGCGCTATTGCGGGTGAAGCTGCCCAGGCTCGATGCCTGGAACGAGCACCGCCGCCGGCTCGCTGCGCGCTACGACGACAAGCTGGCGGCAATCCCGGGTCTCGGCCTGCCGCGCGTGCCGCAATGGGCCGAGCCGGTGTGGCATCTCTACGTCGTGCGAACGCCGCGCCGAGCCGAGCTGATGGCGGCGCTGGACAAGGCCGGCATCGGCTCGCTGATCCATTATCCGATCCCGCCGCATCTTCAGGCAGCCTATGCCGACCTCGGCCTCGGCAAGGGGTCGTTTCCCCTCGCCGAGGAACTCGCCGAGACGGTGCTGAGCCTGCCGATGGGCGCTCACATGCCGGAGCGGTCTGTCGACGAAGTGGCGGCCGTCGTGCGGGCAACGCTCGGGGCGTAGCTACCAGCCGGTCCGTTCGGGCCCGTCGTGGATGCCCTTGTAGTTGCGGTAGTAGTCCCAGCGCGACGAGTACACGTTGGACTTCTGGAAGCTCGGTTGGTCGTAGCTGTAGTACGCCGGCGCCGGCCTCGTGGCCACGACGGTCGCACCGGGCGCGCTGTAATAGGTGGTGGTGGCAGGCGCGTAGGCATATTGCGGCCGCGGATAGTAGGTGCGCTCCTGCACCGAGCAGGCGGCCACCGAGGCGGCGAGCGCCCCTAGGATGACGATCGAGATCACGGGCTTCATGGCAATCTCCTCCTTTGCGACAACAACCCGATCGTCGGCCGGCGGTTCCCAAACTCTGAAAAATCGCCACAATCCGGCCATCGTCATAGAGGGCCGGGAGCGCAATCAGCCATGAAGATCGGTGCCGTCATGTTCTTCACCACGGATTCCATGCAACCCGCACCGTTGGCGCGCGCTCTCGAGGAACGTGGCTTCGAATCGCTTTGGGTTCCCGAGCACACCCACATCCCGTCGTCGCGCAAGTCGAGCTATCCCGCCTCGGGCGGTCTGGTGCGCGCCTACTACGAGCTGATGGATCCGTTTCTTGCGCTCAATACGGCGGCGACCGTGACGACCAAGCTCAGGGTCGGCACCGGCATCGCGCTCATCACCCAGCGCGATCCCATCGTCACCGCCAAGATGGTTTCCACCATCGACCAGCTTTCGGGCGGCCGCTTTCTGTTCGGCGTCGGCAATGGCTGGAACCAGGACGAGATCGAGAATCACGGCACGACCTTCGAAAGCCGCCACAAGCTCGCCCGCGAGCGCGTCGAGGCGATGAAGGCGATCTGGGCCGAGGAGGAGCCCGAGTATCACGGCGAGTTCGTGAGCTTCGGCAAGATGAAGCAGTGGCCAAAGCCGTTCCAGAAGCCGCATCCGCCGATCGTCGTCGGCGGCGCCTTCCCCTACGCGGCGCGCCGCGCCATCCGCTACGGCGACGGCTGGATCCCGCGCGACGACTGGCTCGACCGCGACGGCATCGAGGTGCTCGACAAGTTCCGTGCAATGGCGAAGGAGGCCGGCCGTGATCCGGCAAGCCTCTCGATCAGCACCTTCCGCGTGCCGGCCGACCTCGAGCGCCTGAGGCGCTATCGTGACCTCGGCATCGACCGCGTGGTGTTCTCGCTGCCGGCCGAGGAGGCGGGCACGATCATGCCTATCCTCGATCAGTGGGCGGAGCTCAAGCGCCGGCTTGGTTGACCCGCATGCCGGGATAGAGGCCGCTCTGATGGTGGTAGGTCTCGCCTGGCGTGTAACCGCCCTTGCGCGCCATGTAGGGGTCGCGCGCACAGGCGGCGAGCAGGGCCATGACGACCATGAGGACGGAATACCGCATGGTGATTCAACTCATCCGAGCCCGAGCCGTTCCCCACGGTATGCCCCGCTCATTACCCGTTCCCACCACCCCTTGTGGTCGAGATACCAGCGCACGGTCTGGCGCAGGCCGTCCTCGAAGCCGTGGCGCGGCCGCCAGCCGAGCGCGCGCTGGATCTTCGAGGCATCGATGGCGTAACGGGCGTCGTGGCCCGGGCGGTCGGTCACGAACTCGATCAGCCGCTCGTGCGGCCGGTGCGGGCTGTCGGGCAGCATCTCGTCGAGCAGCCCGCAGATCGTGCGCACGACGTCGATGTTCTTGCGCTCGCCGTCGCCGCCGACATTGTAGGTCTCGCCGGGCGTGCCCTGGCGCAGCACCAGGGTGAGGGCCTCGGCGTGGTCCTCGACATGCAGCCAGTCGCGCACGTTCTCGCCCTTGCCGTAGACCGGCAGGCGCTGGCCGCGCAGCGCGCGGATGATGGTGAGCGGGATCAGCTTCTCGGGGAAGTGATAGGGGCCGTAATTGTTGGAGCAGTTGGTGGCGAGAGTCGGCAGGCCGTGCGTGTGGTGCCAGGCGCGGACCAGATGGTCGGACGCAGCCTTGCTGGCGGCATAGGGCGAGTTGGGCGCGTACGGCGTGGTCTCGCTGAACTTGCCGGTGGCGCCGAGCGAGCCGAACACCTCGTCGGTCGAGATGTGCTGGAAGCGGAAGCGGGCGCGGCTCTCGGCGTCGAGCGTGCGCCAGTAGGCGAGGGAGGCTTCGAGCAGCGTGAAGGTGCCGACGACGTTGGTGTCGATGAAGGGCGTCGCACCGTCGATCGAGCGATCGACGTGGCTTTCGGCGGCGAGGTGCAGCACGGCGTCGGGCCGGAACGCCGCGAAGACGCCATCGACCGCGGCCCGATCGACGATGTCGACCTTGAAGTGGGTATGCCGGTTGCTGTCGCGCGCCTCGGCGAGCGATTCGAGATTGCCCGCATAGGTGAGCTTGTCGACGTTGGCGACCGTCCAATCGGTGTCGCGGATGATGTGCCGCACGACCGCCGAGCCGATGAACCCTGCGCCGCCGGTGACCAGTATCTTCATGGCCGGGTGACTAGACCACGATCAAGGCGGCGCCAAGGCGCCACCGTCGACTCAGTGATGCCGCAGGATCTGGCCGAGGAACAGCTTGGTGCGTTCGTTCCGCGGGTTGGCGAAGAATTCCTCGGGCTCGTTCTGCTCGACGATCTCGCCGCGGTCCATGAAGATCACGCGGTCGGCCACGGCACGGGCGAAGCCCATCTCGTGGGTGACGACCAGCATGGTCATGCCCTCGCGGGCGAGCTCGACCATCACGTCGAGCACTTCCTTGACCATCTCGGGGTCGAGGGCGGAGGTCGGCTCGTCGAACAGCATGATCTTGGGCCGCATGCACAGCGCCCGGGCGATCGCCACGCGCTGCTGCTGGCCGCCCGACAGCTGGCCGGGATACTTCAACGCCTGCTCGGGGATGCGCACCCGCTTCAGCAGGTTCATCGCGATCTCCTCGGCATCCTTCTTGGGCATCTTCTTCACCCAGATCGGCGCGAGCGTGAGATTGTCGAGGATGGTGAGGTGCGGGAAGAGATTGAACGACTGGAACACCATGCCGACTTCTCGGCGGATCATCTCGATGTTCTTGACGTCGTTGGTGAGCGGCACGCCGTGCACCACGAGGTCGCCGGCCTGGTGCTCCTCCAGGCGATTGATGCAGCGGATCAGCGTCGACTTGCCCGAGCCCGACGGCCCGCAGACGACGATCTTCTCGCCCTCCTTGACGTCGAGGTTGATGTCGGAGAGCACGTGGAACTGCCCGAACCACTTGTTCACGCCGCGCAGCGTGATCACGGACGGGACGTTGCTGAGATCGCGAGCCGTGGCGGCCATGACCGGTTCTCCTTGGCCGCCTAGCGGCGCGTTCCCTTGTTGAGCTCGATCTCGAGGTACTTGGAGTAGCGCGACATCGAATAGCAGAAGATGAAGTAGACGAAGGCGGCGAAGAGATAGACCTCGCCGGGGTAGCCCGCCCACGCCGGATCGACCAGCGCCTGGTTGGCGGTGTTGAGGAAGTCGAAGATGCCGATGATCAGCACCAGCGAGGTGTCCTTGAAGAAGCCGATGAAGGTGTTGATCAAGGGCGGGATCACCACGCGCAGCGCCTGCGGCAGGATGATCAGCGCCGTCTTCTGCACGTAGTTGAGGCCCATCGCGTCGGCCGCCTCGAACTGGCCTTTGGGCAGCGACTGCAGGCCGCCGCGGATGATCTCGGCGATGTAGGCGCCGGCGAACAGGATCACGGCGACCTGGGCGCGCAGGAACTTGTCGAAGGTGACGCCGGTCGGCAGGAACAGCGGCAGCATGACCGAGGCCATGATCAGGAGGCTGATCAGCGGCACCCCGCGGATCAGCTCGATGAAGCCGACGCACAGGCCCTTGATCAGCGGCAGGTTGGAGCGCCGGCCGAGCGCCAGCAGGATGCCGTAGGGAAAGGCGAAGAGCAGACCGTAGGTCGCCAGGATCATGGTCACCGGCAGGCCGCCCCACAGGCCCGTCTCGACGTAGCTGAGGGGTGCGATCGGCAGCTTCCAGTTCGGCAGCACGCCGACCATGAGCAGCACCAGGCCGATGAAGCCGATCGCGGCGGCGGCGCGGTAGGCGGTCATCTCCAGCGGCGCGCCGATGCCCTTGCGGAAGGCCATGCCGATCAGGCCGACGACCAGCGCGACCGCCAAAAACAGGCTGAGCGGTATGTGCAGCTGGCCGAACATCAGCAGGAAGGTCACGAACGATCCGACGCCCCAGATCACCAGGAGCCGCCACGGCCGCCACATGCGCCGGTCGGAGGTCAGGATCAGCATCGCCAGCATGGCGACCACGGCGAATAGCGGCCGCCATTGCTGGTCGTAGGGGAAGGTGCCGAAGAAGATCAGGCGGAACTTCTCGCGGATCAGCGCCCAGCAGGCGCCCGAGCCGCGGCATTCCGAGCCGGTCGAGGCCGAGAAGTTGGCGGTGAACAGCGCCCACTCGAGGAACCACGACAGGATCCAGCCGATCGCCGCGACGAGCACGACCGTGGTGAGGGCGTTGGCCCAGCTGGAGAAGAGATGCTTGCGCGCCCAGCCGAACAGGCCGCTGTCATCGACGGGAGGAGCGAGCTGCTTGCGCTCGCCGACGGGCATGTCGGTCATGCTCAGCGCTCCCTCAGGGCGATGCGCTTGTTGTACCAGTTCATGAACGCCGAGATCGACAGGCTGACCGACAGGTAGGCCGCCATGATGATCAGCACGTTCTCGATCGCCTGGCCGGTCTGGTTGATGGTGACGTTGATCGAGGCCACCAGGTCGGGGTAGCCGATGGCGATGGCCAGCGAGCTGTTCTTGGTGATGTTGAGGTACTGGCTGGTCATCGGCGGCACGATCACGCGCAACGCCTGCGGCAGCAGGACCAGCCGCATCGCCTGGCCGCGGCTCAAGCCGAGCGCGGCGGCGGCCTCGCTCTGGCCCTTGTGCAGCGCCAGGATGCCCGAGCGCACGATCTCGGCGACGAAGGCCGAGGTGTAAAGCACCAGGCCCAGCAGCAGGGCGACGAACTCGGGCTGGATCACCGTGCCGCCGTCGAAGTTGAAGCCCTTGAGCTGCGGCCAGCTCATATGATGAGGCGCGCCGCCCGCCAGCCACACCAGGATCGGCAGGCCGAGCGCCACGCCGAAGCCCGCGCTGATGGACGGGAAGGGCTGGCCGGTCGCGTCCTGTCGTTTCCTGGCCCAGCGGTGCAGCGCCCAGGCGCCGGCGAGGCCGACCAGGAAGGCGACGCCGACCCATTTGAAGATCGGATCGGCGAGCGGCACCGGAAAATATATGCCGCGGTTGGACAGGAACACCGAGCCCCAGAAGGCGCTGATCGCCTGGCGCGGCCCCGGAAAGGCCTCGCTGATCAGCTTGTAGAACAGGAAGAGCCAGAGCAGCAGCGGCACGTTGCGGAACGCCTCGACGTACCATTCGCAGATCTTGGCCAGCAGCCAGTTGCTCGACAGCCGACCGATACCGATCAGCGTGCCGAGGAAGGTGGCCATGATGACGCCGAGGACCGACACCTTGAGGGTGTTGAGCAGGCCGACGAAGATGGCGCGGGCATAGGTGCTGGCCGGCGAATACTCGATCATCGTATCGCCGATCTCGAAGCCTGCCTCGCGCTCGAGATAGTGGAAGCCGCTGGCGATCTTCTGCCGCTGGAGATTGTCGATGGTGTTGGAGACGAGATACCAGGCGAGGAGGACGACGAGGCCGACGACGACGATCTGGAACACACAGCCGCGGATGACGGGATCGTTCCACGGCGCCACTTTGGTACGCGGCGCGGAGCTCAATGCCTCGACTGCCATCCGCTCTTTCCCCCTGCCGGCTGCGTTTGCCGCAGCCTCCTACGAACGATCTTGCCGGCAGTGTAAAAGGGAAATTCGCACTTGTAACC
>JAEWIV010000299.1 GCA_023386865.1 Pseudomonadota bacterium | reverse complement strand
ATGCCGGCGCCCGCAGTGATGGCGAGCGTGCCCGCCGCGGCGCTCCCGGCACGGCTCGCCTGGGCGCCGTGGCTGAGCGCGCTGCTGTTCGGCCTGCTGCTTCTCCTTCTGCTGCTGATCACCTCGTGGCTGTTGCGCGCCTGCGCGCCGGTCGACCCGTCGCTCAACATCGCCACGCTGGAGACGCCCGCGCCGCCCGCGCCCGAGCCACCGCCCGATCACACGCCGCTCCTGAAGGCCTCGCTCGATTCGGAAGAGGCCGACCAGAACAGGCTCAAGGCCGAGCTTGCCGCGCTGGAAGCCGAGCTCAAGGACAAGGTCGCGCAGTGCAAGCCGATCGAGCCACCCAAGCCGCCGCCGCCTCCACCACCGCCACCGGTCGCCAAGGCGCCACCACCACCTCCTCCGCCGCCGCCGCAACAGCAGGCCGCCGCACCGCAGGCGCCGCCGACCAACCGGCCGCCGCCGGGCCAGCTTCCCTGCAACTGGTCGGGCGATTCTGGCGGCGAGGGCGTCACGCGCAATCGTCACTATCTGGGTGACAAGCCCGGCTTCGTGGCGATCAACTACAACCTCTATGTGAAGCCCGACGACATAAAGGTGATATATCGTGGCCAGATCATCGCCGGCACCGGCGGGCCGCGCAGCGGACGCGGCGGCTTCGGCTTCGAATGGCGGCCGGTCGCCGGGGATTATTCGGTCGACGTCATCGTAACAGGTGAGATGTGGGGTACGCGCTGGACGTACGCCATGGTCTGCCCGCGCTGAGAAGAGAGAGTGTCGAGGATCCGAGATGGCTGCTGGTCCCCTTCTCGTCAGTGAACCGCTGCAGCGCTATCGCGCGCTGGGCCTGGCGGGCGACCCGGTGTGGCGTGCCGCAGGCCAGCTGCGCACCGCCATCGCCCATCGGCTGTCGCGCCGGCATGCCGACCTGCTCGCCATCCCCGAGGTCGATCCGACCGGCCGACGCATCGACTGGTACGCGCCTTTCGAGGGGGAGGCGCGCAAGCTTTCCGAGCTCGACGGCGGCGAGCGACAGGCGGTCCTGAACGAGGTCCACCGCCTGCACGGCGAGATCACCGGCCTGGCCGAGTCGATGGACGAGCCGCAGCGCTCGACTGCCGAACGCAACTTCGCACGCCTGCTGCGCCATGCGCTGACCGCGCCGGGCGAGGACACGCTCTACGTCGTCGACGGCAAGCCCGTCATGACCTTCTGGGGCTTCTCGGCCGATGCCAATCTGCCCGGCGTCTTCCTGGCGAGCCCGCCGCTTGCTCCGCAAGCCGCGGCGCCGTACGTCGCTGGCGGACCACAGCCGATACCTCAGGCGGTGATGGCCTCGGCACCTGCCGTCGCCGCCGCCGGCACGCGCTCGGCATGGTGGCAATGGCTGCTGCTGGCCGTGTTGTTGCTGCTGTTGCTGGCACTGCTCGCATGGGCCGTGCGGCCCTATCTGCCGCACCTGGAACCGCGGCTGGAAGCGGAGGCGCGCGACCGCGCGCTCAGCCTCGCGGTGCGTCAGCCGGTCGAGCTGCAGAAGGCGCGCTCCGATACCTTGCAGCAGGAGAACGAGAACCTGCGACTCGAGCTCGCCCGCCTCACCGACGAGGCGTCGCGCCGCGGCGCCGATTGCGCGGCCGCTATCGTCGTACCGGGCGGAGTGGTCGTCGCCGACTCGACCACCAATGCGCCGATCGAGCGCAGCGCCGGCCCGGACGCACCGTCGGCAGGAGCGGATGTCAACGTCGCCGACAAGGATGCAGGCAAGGATCAGCCGCAGGGCAAGGGGCCTGACGACAAGAACGTCGACAAGGGCAACATGAAGGGTCCTCAGGACAAGAGCCCTCAGGACAAGGGCCCGCAGGACAAGGCCGGCCAGGAAAAAGGCAACGACAAGAACACGGCCGCCAAGGACGAGCCCAAGCCCATGACCGTGCCGCCGGAAGCCAAACAGAAGGGCGACCTGGCATTCCTCAAGGGCGATTGGCGCTCGCGCACCGGGCTCGCCACGGCCACCGGCGAGCGCGACCTCAGGCCCAACTACACGCTCGACGACAAGGGCAAAGGCAAGGTCACGTTCGTGCAGAAGAACGGCACGACCTGCGAGGCGCCGGCCGAGGCGCGATGGGACGGCTCCAAGCTCATGATCGAGGAAAAGGCCAATCCCAAGTGCGCCGACGGCAAGACCTATGCCCGCAATACGGTAAACTGCGAGGTCGGCCAGGACGGCGTGGCCAAATGCACCGGGAGTCAACCGGGTGACAAGCGCAGCTATAATGTCCAGTTTGGCCGTTGATTCCTCGGATTTGTGCCACACTTGACCTGACATGAGCGACCTTGCCCGCCTGCCGAGCTATCCCAGCCCGACGACGCTGATCGCCCGTTCGGGCATCCAGTTCCTCGACTTCGGCTTCGACCCCGTGCGCCTGAAGGTGCGCGAATGGGGCTTCCACGATACGGCGGCCACCAAGGCCGTGGACGATCTGGTGCAGCTCGACTTCGACGACGTGCGCGGCCAGTACGAGGTGGTCGAGAACGGACGCCGCCGCGCTGCCGAGCCCAACCTCGTGGTCACCGCCAAGGATGCGCTGGCGCCGTTCCTCGACAAGTGGGTGCCGGTGCCCTTCCTGCAGGTGCGCCCCAACAACCAGTTCCGCGAGGGCCCGGCCGACTGGGCGCGCGTGCGCGTGGTCGACCTCGAGGCACGGTACGGCGCTGGCTACCGCGACGAGCAGGGCAACCGCTATCGCGCCGTGCTCGCCTTCGACACCGGCCTGATCGCCGAAGCCGAAGGCCGCGCCTATCTCGCCCCCTCGCCCAAGGACGTCACCTCGGGCGCCCTGTTCGCACTGGCTCCCCAGCAGCGCGCCAACCACTGGCTGCTGCGCCAGAGCTGGATGACGCAATGGCTGGAGGAGCTGTTCCGCGAGCTGCATCCGCGCGCCACGCTCGAGGAGATCGAGGGCGACATCAAGCAGAAGCCGCAGGAAGCGGTCGCCCGCTACCTCGCCTTCCTCGGCCTGCTGGCCGCCGCGGTTCACTTCCCGCCGATCAAGCTCGTCGGCGACGCCGAGCGGCCGGGCCGCGGCGCCATCGAGGTCGATCTGGTGCTCGACGTCGGCAACTCCCGCACCTGCGGGCTGCTGATCGAGGCGGCGGGAGAACTCGGCGTCAACCTGAACGACTCCTATGAGCTCGCGCTGCGCGATCTCTCGCATCCCGAGGTCGTGCACACCAAGCCCTTCGAATCTCGCGTCGAGTTCGCCCAGGCGTGGTTCGGCAAGAACCACCTGTCGCGCCTGGGCGGCCGCGCCGATGCCTTCGTCTGGCCGACGATGACGCGAGTCGGCCCCGAGGCCACGCGCCTTGCCGCGCGCCGCCGTGGCACCGAAGGCAACACCGGCATGTCGAGCCCCAAGCGCTATCTGTGGGACGAGGAACCGCAGGCCCGCGAGTGGCGCTTCAACGTCGCCTATGCCCAGGACCAGACGGCGATGCCGGCCGCCGCCGGCCCGATGGCCCAGCTCGTCAACCAGAAGGGCGAGCCGCTCCATCTGGTCGAGCCCGAGGCCGACAGCGCCGACCACCTGCCGGTGTTCGAGCCGCTCTATTCGCGTTCATCGATCATGACCTTCGTGCTGTCGGAGGTGCTGCTGCAGGCGCTGACCCTGATGAACTCGCCGCAGCAGCGTGGACGGCGCGCCCATGCCGAGACGCCGCGCCGGCTGCGCCGCATCGTGCTCACCCTGCCGACCGGCATGCCGCTCGCCGAGCGCCTGATCTTCCGCAAGCGTGCCGAGGCGGCGCGCGACCTGGTCTGGATGATGCTGGGCTGGAAGCTCGACGATCCGGCCGCGCCGGCCCCGCGCGTGCTGACCGACTGGGACGAGGCCTCGTGCACCCAGCTCGTCTATCTCTACACCGAAGTGGCGCGCAATTTCGGCGGCGACGCCCGCCGTTTCTTCCAGGTCACCGCCAAGCCGCGCGGCAAGGCATTCGACGGCAAGCTCTCGATCGCCAGCATCGATGTCGGCGGCGGCACCACCGACCTCATCGTCAACTGCTACGGCCTCGAGGGCGCAGGCACGTCGGTGACGCTGTTCCCGGAACAGAAGTTCCGCGAGGGTTTCAACGTTGCCGGCGACGACATCCTGCTGCGCGTCGTGCAGGCCCATGTGCTGCCGCCGATCGAGGCGGCCATGCGCGCCGGCGGCATCGCCAACCCCGCCGACCTGATGGCGGAGCTGCTGGGCGGCGACCGCGGCGGCGAGGACGTGATCCAGCGCAACCTGCGCCAGCAGTTCGCGCTCCAGGTCGCCCATCCCATCGCGCTCGAGTTCATGCGCGCCGCCGAGGACTACGACCCGACCTCGGGCGTGGTGGCGGCCGAGCCGCGGCCCTACGAGTCGTTCTTCCCCAACGGTTCCAAGCCGTCCGAGGAGGTCGTCACCTTCGTCAACGAGGCGGCGCGCAAGCGCGGCGCCCGCGGCTTCGACCTCAAGGCCACGGTGTTCCCGGTCGACCTGCCGGGCATCGACAAGACGGTGCGCGCCGAGATGGGACGCGTGCTGGCGCCCCTGGCCGAGATCGTGCACGCCTACGACTGCGACGTGCTGCTGCTGTCCGGCCGGCCCTCGCGCCTGCCAGGCATCCGCGCGCTGCTGATGGAGCTGCTGCCGCTGCCGCCCGAGCGCGTGATCTCGCTTCACGAATACCGCGTCGGCGCCTGGTATCCGTTCCGCGACGCGCGACTGCGCGTGGAGGATCCCAAGACCACGGTGGCGGTGGGTGCGATGATCGCGGCGCTCGCCCAGTCGCAATTGCCCGACTTCTCCTTCCGCTCCGACCTGTTGCGCTCGCGCAGCATCGCCAAGTTCATCGGCAAGCTCGATGGCGGCGGACGCCTGCAGCGCGAGGACCTGGTCTATCGCGACGTCGATCTCGACAATCGCGAGTACGAGCTGCCCGAGGCCGCCTTCGAGTTCCGCGGGCCCATGTGGCTCGGCGCGCGCCAGCTCGATCTGGTGCGCTGGCCGGCGGCGCGGCTCTATGCGCTGGAGTTCGCCAAGCCGGAGTATGCCGAACGTCACGCCCGCGAGACGCCGTTCAAGATCGCGCTGGCCCGGGTGAAGCCCAAGGACAAGGATTCGGGTGACGTCGAGCGCTTCCGCCTGCGCCAGGTGACCAATCGCGACGGACGCGCCGTCGCGCTCGATCGCCTGACGCTCCGTCTGCAAACCTTGCCGCGTCGAGAGGGTTACTGGCTCGACACCGGCATGCTCAAGACCGGGTGATCATGGACACCGTCGATCTCAAACTGGCCCAGGACTGCGAGGCGCTGGCGGTTTCCGCCAGTGAAGGCGTGGCGTGGCTGAAGGGCGCCGCGGCGGAATCGCCCACGGTGGCGCAGCAGGCGCCGTCGCTGATCAGCGAGCTGCAGAAGGTCCGCAACCAGAGCCGCAAGCTGGCGCGCGCCGCGCGGCGGCGCATGTGCGTCGGCGTGTTCGGGCCGTGCCAGGCCGGCAAGTCCTATCT
>JAEWIV010000257.1 GCA_023386865.1 Pseudomonadota bacterium | reverse complement strand
GGGCCGGGGGGCGGCCGCTTGTAGTCGGGCCCGACCATGCAGCCGCCGACCGCAAGGCCTGCGGCGAACGCCAGAACGTGACGCGATGGGTTCATGCTGTTGCCGGACCTGCCGTTCCCATAGCACGGGCGACGCGGCTCGGGAGATCTCGGTCGCGCCGGCGGAAGCGGTCGAGATAGAGGTAGATCACCGGCGTCGTGTAGAGCGTCAGGATCTGGCTGACGAACAGGCCGCCGATGATCGAGATGCCGAGCGGCTGGCGCAGCTCGGCGCCGTTGCCGAAGCCGATGGCGAGCGGCAGCGCGCCCAGCATCGCGGCCATCGTCGTCATCAGAATGGGCCGGAAGCGCAGCACCGCTGCCTGATGGATCGCCTCGGCGGGATCGAGGCCGTCGTTGCGCTCGCGCTCCAGCGCCACGTCGATCATCATGATGGCGTTCTTCTTGACGATGCCGATCAGCAGCAGCACGCCGATCATGGCGATGATGCTGAATTCGACGTTGGTGATCTTGAGCGCCAGCAGCGCGCCGATGCCGGCCGACGGCAGGGTCGACAGGATCGTGAGGGGATGGATGTAGCTTTCGTAGAGGATGCCGAGCACGATATAGACGGCCGCCAGCGCCGCCAGGACCAGAAGGAGCTGGCCGCTCAAATTCTGCTGGAAGGCGCGCGCCGTACCCTGGAACGAGCCGTGTATGGTGGCCGGCAGGCCGATCTCGTGCATGGTGGCGTTGATGTAGGACACCGCATCGCTCAGCGTCTTGCCGGGCACGAGGTTGAACGAGATGGTGCTGGCAACGAACAGGCCCTGGTGGTTGACCGCCAGCGGCGTCGTCCCGAACTCGTAGCTGGTCAGCTGCGACAGGGGGATCATCGTCTCGGCCGTCGTGCTGACCGCCGCTCCCGTCGAAGCCGACCCGCGGCCCGACACGGCGATCTGGTTGGTGCGCTGGTTGCGTACTGCCTGCGAGGGGTCGACGGCGCCGGTCGCGAGCGGCGTGGTCGAGACGACGGCACCGGTCGCCTGGGCGCCGCCGATGGCGCCGCCCGTCGTCGAGACATAGATGTCCTTCAGCCGCTCGGGGTTCTCCCAGTACTCGGGCGCCACTTCCATGACGACGTGATACTGGTTGAGCGCGTTGTAGATCGTCGAGACCTGACGCTGGCCGAAGGCGTCGTACAGCGTCGAAGAGATCGAGCGCGTCGACACGCCGAGCCGCGCCGCCGCGTCGCGGTCGATGGTGAGGTTGACCTGCAGGCCGCGCTGCTGCTGGTCGGAATCGATGTCGGTGATGACCGACTGGTCCTGGCGCAGGGCCTCGGTGAGCCTGGGCGCCCAGGTGTAGAGGTCGGGCAGCGAATCGGCCTGCAGGGTGAACTGGTACTGGGCGTTGCCCTGGCGGCCGCCGACCCGGATATCCTGCACCGCCGCCAGGAACAGGTTGGCGCCCGGCACCTGGGCGAGCTTGGGGCGCAGACGGGCGATCACCTGATCGGCCGAGATCTTGCGCTCGCTCAAGGGCTTCAGCGTCGCGAACACGAAACCCGAATTGGTCGAGAAGCCGCCGGTGAAGCCCGCCGCGCTCTCGACCGCCGGATCCTGGCGGACGATCTCCATGAACTGCCGGAACTTCCGCCGCATCGCCTGGAACGAGATGCTCTGGGCGGCGCGGATGCCGCCGACGATGCGCCCGGTGTCCTGCTGCGGAATGAAGCCCTTGGGGATGGTGACGTAGAGATCGATGTTCAGGATCACCGTCGCCAGGAACACCAGCATGGTCGCCAGCGGATGGCGCAGCACGAAACGCAGGCTGCCGCCGTACCAGCGCTGCAGGGCGGCGAAGCCCCGCTCGCTCCAGCGGAAGAAGCGGCCGAGCGGCCGCGTGCCGTCATGCGGCCGCAGCACGAAGGCGCACATCATCGGCGTCGTGGTGAGCGACACCACCATCGAGATCGCGATGGCGATGGACAGCGTGACGGCGAACTCGCGGAACAGGCGGCCGACGATTCCCGGCATCAGCAGGATGGGAATGAACACGGCGATCAGCGACACGCTCATCGACAGCACGGTGAACCCGACCTCGCGCGCGCCCTGCAATGCGGCATCGATGCGGGACATGCCCGCCTCGATGTGGCGCGAGACGTTCTCCAGCACGATGATGGCGTCGTCGACCACGAAACCCGCGGCGATCGCCATGGCCATCAGCGAGAGGTTGTTGATGCTGTAGCCCAGCAGGTACATGCCGCCGAAGGTGGCGATCAGCGAAACCGGCACGGCTACGGCGGCGACGAAGCCGGCGCGGGCCGAGCGCAGGAAGGCGAAGGTCACCAGCACCACCAGGATGATGCTGACGACCAGGGCGTGCTCGACCTCCTTCAGCGAGGCGCGGATGGTGATGGTGCGGTCGCTGACGACCTGCAGGTCGACGTCGTTGGGCAATGCTGCCTGCAGCTGCGGCAGCAGCCCCCTGACCTCGTCGACCGTCTCGATGACGTTGGCATTGGGCTGCAGGTAGATGATGACCAGCACCGAGCGCTTGCCGTTGGCCTGGCCTTCGTTGCGGATGTTCTCCGTGGCGTCGATGACCTCGGCGACGTCCGACAGCCTGACCGGCGCGCCGTTGCGCCAGGCGATGATCAGGGGCCGGTACTCCGCCGCCGTGCGCGCCTGGTCGTTGGAATAGATCTGGAAGCGCCGCTCGCCGTCCTCGATCGCGCCCTTGGGCGAGTTGGCATTGGCCGCGGCAAGGGCGGCGCGCACGCTCTCCAGGCCGATACGATACTTGTTGAGCGCCGTCGGGTTGATCTCAACGCGCACCGCCGGCAGCGAGCTGCCGCCCAGCACGACCTGGCCGACGCCGCTCACCTGGCTCAGCTTCTGCTGCAGGATGTTGGAGGCGGCATCGAACAGGCGGCCTTGGCCGACGATGTCCGAGGTGACCGCCAGCACGACGGCCGGCGCATCGGCCGGGTTGATCTTGCGATACTGCGGGTTGGTCGGCAGATCGCTCGGCATCTCCATGCGCGCGGCGTTGATCGCCGCCTGCACGTCGCGCGCCGCCCCGTCGATGCTGCGCGACAGGTCGAACTGCAGGGTGATGCGCGCGTTGCCGACCGTGCTGATCGAGGTGATCTCGGTGACGCCGGCGATGGCGCCCAGCGCCCGCTCCAGCGGCGTGGTCAGGCTGGTGGCCACGGTCTCGGGCGACGCGCCGGGCAGGCTGGCCGAGACCTGGATGGTCGGGAAGTCGACCCGGGGCAGCGGCGCCACCGGCAGCTTCAGGAAGGCGACCAGGCCCGCCAGCGCGATGCCGATGGTGAGCAGCGTCGTCGCCACCGGCCGGGCGATGAAGGGCGCCGACAGGTTCACGTCAGCGGCCTCTCGCCGGCGGTCGGGTCGACGTCCGGTCGCACCACCGGATTGGCCGGCGCGTCGGGCGGCGCGCCGCGCAATCGCCGGCCCAGGCGGTCGAAAGCGAGATAGATCACGGGCGTGGTGAAGAGCGTCAGCACCTGGCTCACGATCAGGCCGCCGACGATGGTGATGCCGAGTGGCGAGCGCAATTCGGAGCCGGTGCCGCTGCCCAGCATCAGGGGAAGCGCGCCGACCAGCGCGGCCACCGTCGTCATGAGGATCGGCCTGAAGCGCAGCAGGCAGGCCTGGTGGATCGCCTCCTGGGGCGTCTTGCCCTCGTTGCGCTCCGCGTCCAGCGCGAAGTCGATCATCATGATGGCGTTCTTCTTGACGATGCCGATCAGAAGCACGATGCCGATGATGGCGACGACGCTGAGATCGGTGCCGGCCATCATCAGCGCCAGCAGCGCGCCGATGCCGGCGGACGGCAGGGTCGACAGGATGGTGATGGGGTGGATGTAGCTCTCGTAGAGCACACCCAGCACGATGTAGACCGTGACGATGGCGGCCAGGATCAGCAGGAGCTGGCTGTCGAGCGACTTCTGGAAGGCGAGTGCGGCGCCCTGGAAGTGCGTGGTCATCGACAGCGGCATGCCGATCTCGCGCTGCGCCGCCTGGATGGCGTCGACGGCCTGGCCCAGCGCATGGCCCGGCGCCAGGTTGAAGGAGACGGTGGTGGCCGGGAACTGGCCGAGCCGGTCCTGGCGCAACGGCGCGGTGCGCTCCTCGAAGGTGGCGATCGACGACATCGGCACCTGCTTGCCGCCGGCGCCGGGCAGGTAGAGGTTGGCCAGCGAATCGATCGAGCGGCCCATCGACGGCTCGACCTCGTAGATCACGCGGTTCTGGTTGGATTGGCCGTACACCGTCGAGATGATGCGCTGCCCGAAGGCGTCGTACAGCACGTTGTTGACCGAGGCGGCGGTGATGCCGAAGCGTGCCGCGGCATCGCGATCGATCCTGATGAAAAGCGCCAGGCCCTTTGCCTGCATGTCGGTGGTGACGTCGACGATCTCCGGCAGCTGCTGCAGGCGCTCGATCAGGCGCGGCACCCAGCTATCGAAATCCTCGGGCCGCGCGCTCTGCAGCACGAACTGATACTGCGTGCGGCTCACCGTCGAATCGATGGTGAGATCCTGCGCCGGCTGCATGAAGAGCGAGATGCCGTGCACCGACGCCGTGTCGCGCTGGATGCGGCGGATGATCTGGCTGGCGGTCAGGCTGCGCTCGCCGCGCGGCTTGAGATTGATCAGCATGCGACCCGAATTGAGCGTCGCGTTGGTGCCGTCGACACCGACGAAGGAGCTGAGGCTCTGGACGTCGGGATCGTCCAGGATGGCCGTGGCCAGCGCGTTCTGGCGCTGGACCATGGCGTCGAAGGAGATGCTCTGCGGCGCCTCGGTCACGGCCTGGATCAGGCCGGTGTCCTGCACCGGGAAGAAGCCCTTGGGGATGACGACATAGAGCAGGACGGTCAACACCACCGTGCCGACCGCGACCAGCAGCGTGAGCGGCTGGTGCCTGAACACCACGACCAGGCAGCGGTCGTAGATGCCGATCAGGCGACCGAACCAACCCGCGCCCAATGCCTCGGCTTCGGGATGCGGATGCGCCGCCGTCGATCCGGCCTGCGCCGTCCGCTGGCGCAGGAGCTGGGCGCACATCATCGGCACCAGGCTCAACGAAACGACGGCGGAGATCAGGATGGTGACCGAAAGAGTGACGGCGAACTCGCTGAACAGGCGGCCGACCACGTCGCTCATGAACAGGAGCGGGATCAGCACGGCGATCAGCGACACGGTGAGGGAGACGACCGTGAAGGCGATCTGCCGGCTTCCCTTGAGCGAGGCCTGCCGGGGATCGTCACCGCGCTCGATATAGCGGGCGATGTTCTCGATCATGACGATGGCATCGTCGACCACGAAGCCGGTGGCGATGGTGAGCGCCATGATCGACAGGTTGTTGAGGCTGAAGCCCGCGAGGTACATCACCGCCAGCGTACCGACCAGCGACAGCGGCACCGAAAGGCTGGGAATGAGCGTGGCCCGCCAGTCGCCCAGGAACAGGAAGATCACCGCCACGACCAGGATCACGGCGAAGGCGAGCTCGACCTGCACGTCGCGCACGGAGGCGCGTATCGTGGTCGTGCGGTCGGTCAGCACGGTCACTTCCAGCGCCGCCGGCAGCGTCTCGCGCAGCTGCGGCAGCAGCCGCTTGATGCTGTCGACCACCTCGATGACGTTGGCGCCGGGCTGGCGGCGCACGTTGATGATCACCGCGGGGGTGGTGTTCATCCAGGCGGCCAGGCGGTTGTTCTCCTGCGCCTCCTCGACGGTGGCGACGTCGCGCAGGCGCACCGGCGCGCCGTTGCGGTAGGCGACGACGACGTCGCCGAACTGCTTGGGGTCGGTGATCTGGTCGTTGGCGTTGATGGCGTAGGCGCGCGCCGGACCGTCGAAATTGCCTTTCGGGGTGTTGACGTTGGCGTTGGCGATCGTCGTGCGCAGGTCGTCGATGTTGAGGCCGTAGGCGGCCAGCGCCGTCGGGTTGGCGCGGATGCGCACGGCGGGCTTCTGGCCGCCGTCGAGGCTGACGAGGCCGACCCCGGGAAGCTGCGAGATCTTCTGTGCCAGCCGCGTGTCGACATAGTCGTAGACCCGGGTCAGTGGCTCGGTCTTGGAGGTGACGGCGAGCGTCAGCACCGGCGCATCGGCGGGGTTGATCTTGGCGTAGACCGGCGGCGACGGCAGGTCGGACGGCAGGAGATTGCTCGCCGCGTTGATGGCGGCCTGGACCTGCTGCTCGGCGACGTCGAGGCCGAGCTTGAGATCGAACTGCAAGGTGATCGACGAGGCGCCGGCCGAGCTGGTCGACGTCATCTGGTTGAGGCCCGGCATCTGGCCGAACTGCCGCTCCAGCGGCGCGGTGATCGACGAGGTCATCACCTCGGGGCTGGCGCCGGGATAGAGCGTCAGCACGCGGATGGTCGGATAGTCGACCTGCGGCAGCGCGGACAGCGGCAGGAAACGGTAGGCGATCGCGCCGACGAGCATGATGGCGACCATCAGCAGCGAGGTCGCCACCGGACGTTCGATGAAGATCCGCGACGGGTTCATGTCGCGGTCGGGATTACTGGTTGGGCTGGGCGGCGGCCGCGCCGCCGGCACCACCGCCGCCGTCGGCCTGGCGGCGCCTCTGCTGCTGCTGCTGTTGCTGCGCGCTGCCCGCCTGGCTCGGATCGGGCGCGTTGGCGATCGGCGGGCCCGCAGCGGAGCGCGGCGCGCCGCCGGGGCGGCGGATCTTGGCGCCATCGCGCAGGCGGTCGGTGCCGTCGATCACGACCTGGTCGCCCGGCTGCAGGCCTTTTACGATCTGCACCTTCTCGCCGTCGGTGGCGCCGAGCTCGACCACGCGGATCTCGACCGTGTCGTCGGCCTTCACGAGGTAGACGAAGGTGCCGGGCTGGCCGCGCTGGATGGCGGCGACGGGAACGACCGTGGCGCCCTTCACCGTGTCGACCAGCAGGCGGACATTGACGAACTGGTTGGGGAACAGCGTGTCGTCCTTGTTGTCGAACACGGCGCGCAGCTTCACCGTGCCGGTCGTGGTGTCGATGATGTTGTCGTGGGTGTCGAGGCGGCCGATGGCGAGCTCGTTCTTCTGCCCGCGATCGAGCACGCGGACGTCGAGCCGGGCGCCGGCCTTCAGCCGATCGCGCACCGAGGGCAACGCGTCTTCGGGAATGGTGAACAGCACCGAGATCGGCTGGACCTGGATGATGATGCAGATCGAGGTGGCGTCGCTCATCGACACGAAGTTACCGGGATCGACGGTGCGCAGGCCGATGCGGCCGGTGATCGGCGATACGATCCGCGTATAGGTGAGGTTGAGCTTGGCGGCGTCCACTGCCGCCTGGTCGATCACCAGGGCGGCCTCGTACTGGCGGACGAGCGACTGCTGGGTGTCGAGCTGCTGGCGGGCGATCGAGTCCTGGGCGACCAGCTTGCGATAGCGCTCGAGGTCGGTCTGGGCGTTCTTGAGCAGCGCCTCGTCCTTCTGCTGCTGGCCGATCGCCTGCTGCAGGGCGACGTCGTAGGGCCTGGGGTCGACCAAGGCGAGCAGATCGCCCTGCTTGACCATCTGGCCTTCCTTGAACTCGACCTTGAGGAGCTGGCCGGTGATCTGGGTCTTGACGTTGACGGTGTGCAGCGGCGTCACGGTGCCGAGCGCCCGGATCACGACGGGCACGTCGCCTTTGGCGGCGGCGGCGATGCCCACGGGCGTCGGCGTTCCGGCACCGAACCGGCCGGCCTGCCGGGGTGCGGGCGCAGTTCCGGTCTGCGAAATATACCAGCCAGCACCCGCCACAATGGCGAGGCCCAAGCCGATCCCGATCAGGGTCCGCAGCCGCTTCATCTGTAATCCTTATGCCCCCAACGCGACGTCGTTAGCCAGTACGGACCAAGTCGCCGGAGTCTCCCCCACCGGTCCGGAGGGCGCAAGGCTAGCGGCCGATGATGGCCTCAAGGTGTAACGCGCGGCCGGCGAAAAGGTCGCCGGTGACCGGCGCGAATTCTCAGCAAGCGCCGTGCTTGATGGCCGGAGGCCGTCATCCCGAGCGCAGCGACGGACCTTTACATCAAACAGAAAAGGTCCCTCGCTTGCTCTCGGGATGACAATTTGTCAGTCGGCCGCCTTGTCGGGCACGTAGAGCGCGTTGCCGCCGGCTTTGAACTTGGCGCTCATCTCGTCCATGCCCTTCTTCGCATAGTCGCGGATGTCCTGGGTGATGCGCATGGAGCAGAACTTCGGCCCGCACATCGAGCAGAAGTGCGCCGTCTTGTGTGCCTCCTTGGGCATCGTCTCGTCGTGGAACTTCTCCGCCGTCGCCGGATCGAGCGACAGGTTGAACTGGTCCTTCCACCGGAACTCGAAGCGCGCCTTGGAGAGCGCATCGTCGCGCAGCCGCGCCGCGGGATGGCCCTTGGCGAGATCGGCGGCGTGGGCGGCGATCTTGTAGGTGATGACGCCCACCTTCACGTCGTCGCGATCCGGAAGTCCCAGATGCTCCTTGGGGGTGACGTAGCAGAGCATCGCCGTGCCGAACCAGCCGATCATGGCGGCGCCGATGCCCGAGGTGATGTGGTCGTACCCCGGCGCAATGTCGGTGACGAGCGGCCCCAGGGTGTAGAACGGCGCCTCGCCGCATTCGCGCAGCTGCTTGTCCATGTTGGCCTTGATCTTGTGCATCGGCACGTGGCCCGGCCCCTCGATCATGACCTGGCAGCCTTTGTCCCAGGCGATCTTGGTGAGCTCGCCCAAGGTCTCGAGCTCGGCGAACTGCGCGGCGTCGTTGGCATCGGCGTTGCAGCCGGGGCGCAGACCGTCACCCAGCGAGAACGACACGTCGTACTTGCGCATGATGTCGCAAATGTCGCCGAAGTGCTCGTAGAGGAAGCTCTCGCGATGCTCGGTGAGGCACCACTGCGCCATCATCGAGCCGCCGCGGCTGACGATGCCGGTGACGCGGCTGGCCGTCAGCGGCACGTGCGCCAGTCGCACGCCGGCATGGATGGTGAAGTAGTCGACGCCCTGCTCGCACTGCTCGATCAGCGTGTCGCGATAGACCTCCCACGAAAGCCTGGTCGGATCGCCGCCGACCTTCTCCAGCGCCTGGTAGATCGGCACGGTGCCGATCGGCACCGGAGAATTGCGCACGATCCATTCGCGGGTGTCGTGGATGTTGCGGCCGGTCGAGAGGTCCATGACCGTGTCGGCACCCCAGCGAATCGCCCACACCATCTTCTCGACCTCCTCCTCCATCGAGGACGTCACCGCCGAGTTGCCGATATTGGCGTTGATCTTGACCAGGAAGTTGCGGCCGATCGCCATCGGCTCGAGCTCGCCGTGGTTGATGTTGGCCGGAATGATGGCGCGGCCCAGCGCCACCTCGTTGCGCACGAACTCGGGCGTGATGAACTCGGGCAACGCGGCGCCGAAGCTCTCGCCGTCGGCCAGGCGCTCCCTGGCGAGCTCGTGTGCGACCTTGCGTCCGAGGTTCTCGCGCTCGGCGACGTAGATCATCTCCTTGGTGACGACGCCGGCGCGCGCCCATTCGTACTGGGTGATCGGCTTGCCTGAAAGCCCGCGCAGTGGCCGCGGCGTGTTGGGGAAGGGCTGCAACGCCGCGCTCTTCACGTTGCCGTTGTCGATCGCCTGGATCGGCCGGCCGTCATATTCCTCGACGCCGCCGCGCCCCAGCACCCAGGCGCGGCGCGTGCGAGCCAGGCCCTTGCGCACGTCGATGACGACATCGGGATCGGTGTAGGGCCCGGTCGTGTCGTAGACGCGCACGCGCGGCTCCGACGGTGCGCTAAGCTCGATCTCGCGCAGGGGCACACGCAGGTCGGGCGCCGCATCGGGCGTGACATAGACCTTGCCCGATGCCGGCAGCGGTCCCGTGGTCACCTTGGGTGTTGCGATGATGTTGTCCATGACGAGGATCTCCCGTGGCTGGTGGCTGACGGAGATCCGGCGTGTGTGCTGTGCAAAGGAGGCATATCCAGTCCCTTCGCCGGCATGACCCGGATCAGGTTCAAAGGGTCACCGCGCTGCCAGTACTGGCTGTCGGTATCTCAGCCCCTTGTCGGGACCCCCCTTGGACGGCGTGGACTCTATACCCGACGTGTTGCGAAGCAACGGGAAACGGCTTCAGACCGGCTGCGTTTCACAGACGAGCGGGAACGTCAGGCGACCTTGTCCGCGCGCATCGCCGCGATGTCGGCATCGTCGTAGCCCGCCTCGCGCAGGATCTCGTCGGTGTGCTGGCCGAGCGTCGCCGGCGGGCGATCGACGGAGCCGCCACCATGCTCCAGCCGGAAACCCGAGCCCACGACCTTGATGGGACCATGCTCGGTCTCGACCGTCTGCAGGATCGTGCGGCGATCGAAGTGGTCGAGCTTCACCGTTTCGGGGATCGACAGAACGCGACCGGCCGGGACATCGGCCTTGGCGAAACGCTCGGCCCAGGTCGCGGACGTTTCCTTCACCAGCTCGGCCTCGATGATGTCGTGCAGCGCCTTGTCGTTGGCGATGCGCGTCGGCCAGTCGACGAAGCGCGGGTCGGCGGCCGCATCGGCACGGCCGATATCCTTCATCAGGCGCTGGAACTGCGGCTCGGTCATGACCGCCAGCACCATCCAGCCGTCCTTGGTCTTGTAGAGATCGCCGGTCGGCTTTCTCGTCACCGAGCGGTTGGCGGCCTGTTCGTGCACGCGGCCGGTCATCAGGTGCTCGGTGAACTGCTGGGCGAGATAGCCCATCACGGCGTCGATCATGGCGACGTCGACCAGCTGGCCCTTGCCGGTGTGCGTGCGCTGGTAGAGCGCCGAGGCGACGCCCAGCGCCGCCGTGGCGCCCGACATGACGTCAGCGCCGGCGAAGCCGACGCGCGTCGGACCGTTGGCCGGGAAGCCGGTGATCGACATCAGGCCCGACATCGCCTGGATCATGCCGTCGAACGCCGCGGTCTCGCGGTCGGGCCCGACCTGGCCGAAGCCAGAAACGGCGCAATAGATCAGGCGCGGGTTGATCTCCTTCAGGACGTCGTAGCCGATGCCGAGCTTGTCCATGACACCGGGGCGGAAGTTCTCGGTCACCACGTCGGCCTTGGCGGCGAGCCGCTTCACCACCTCGATCGCCTTGGGCTTCTTGAGGTCGAGTGTGATCGACCGCTTGCCGGCATTGACCGAGACCCACGGGGCGGCGAGCCCGCGCTTCTCCCAGTCGTTAGCGCGGCTGCCGAAACGCATGTCGTCGCCTTCGCGGCTTTCGATCTTGATGACGTCGGCGCCCAAGAGCGCGAGCTGGTAGGTGCCATAGGGCCCTGCGAGCACGCGCGTGAAATCGAGGACCTTTACGCCGGAAAAGGGCTTGCCACTCATCGGACCGCGGGCCTCCAGGCCCGCTCATGCTCATATCTGTCGTCCTGAGCACAGCGAAGGACCTCATCGCCGCTTGCAACCGGCATGAGATCCTTCGCTTCGCGCAGGATGACATGAGGCGGGCCTGGAGGCCCGCGGTCCGCATGAAGACTCACTACGCCACGCCCGCCTTCTTGCGCTGCTCGAGCGCGGTCCGCTTCACCTTGTCGAACTCGGCGCGGCGCTTGGCGACCTCCTCGGGCGGCATGCGCTCGAGATTGTTGTAGTCGTTCTTCCAGTCGCCATCCTCGTTCCAGCGCAGGGGAGACTGCACCGTGGTGCGCGGCCCCACCGCGCTCTCCAGCACCTTGAGCGCCAGGTCGAGCGTGAAGCGCTGGGTGTCGGGTTCGTGCGGCTTGCCGCAGGAATTGCCGAGCGGGAAGTCGCTGAACAGGAAGCGCGGCACGCCGGCATGCTCGACGATGTCCTTGGCCGCCCCCATGATCACCGTGGGGATACCGTTCCGCTCCAGATATCGTGCGATCAGACTCACGGTCTGATGGCAGACGGGTCAAGTCGGCACGAGCAGCGCGGCATCGACCTGATCCTGCCGGCAGCGCGCCAGGATCTCCGGCGCATCGGTCTCGAGCGTCACGCGCTGGCTGCGGTTGGTCGGCGCGCCGTGGAAGCGCTTGGCGAGCTTGAAGCGGCCCTGGCTCGCGAACTCGCGCATCAGCGGCAGCGGGAACCAGGTGTTGGGATCCTTGGCCGTGGTGTGCTTGCGATCGTAGCCGATGTGGCTGATCCGCGTGTCGTGGTCCTTGTCCGTGTCACCGGAATAGACCGTGTAGAACTTGGCGGCGGCGTTGTAGAGCGCTCCCGGCCCCTGGTCGCCTTTGTCGGCCTGATAGGGCGCCGCGGTGCTGATCAGCACCAGCGTCGAATCCTTCAACGGCTTCTTCAGCGGCTGGAACGGCGCATCGACATAGTGCGCCCAGCGGTAGGGGTTGTCGTAGCCCAGCGCGAGGTAGTACTCGCGGGTGCGGCGCATGTATTCGATCGGCGCGTCGAAGTCCGGCGCGAAGACTGCGGTGTCGGCCATGGCCGCAACCTGCGACCGACCCGCCGCGATGTCAATTTTGCCCAGGATGACAATTTCGCAGGCAGCCCTTAGGTTTGTCGCCGCTTGAGCAGACTCACACGCCGGACCACCCTGGGCGCCGCCATCGCCATGGCCACGGCGCCGGCCGTTGCCCAGGCCAAGCCTCTGCGCATCGTGCTCGGCGTGCAGCCGGGCGGCAGCCTCGACAGCATCACCCGCGTGATCGCCGACAAGATGGGCACGACGCTCGGCCGGTCGGTGGTGGTCGAAAACAAGACCGGCGCCGGCGGCATCTTGGCCAACATGGCCGTGAAGCAGGCGGCGCCCGACGGCAATACGCTGCTGATCACGCCGCTCGCCAACATGGTGGCCTTCCCGCATTCCTACAGCCGGCTCGACTACGATCCGTTCCGCGACTACGTGCCGGTGGCGCATGTGGCGTCGTTCCAGCTGGCGCTGGGCATTGGATCCAAGGTACCCGCCACGACGCTCGCCGAGTACGTGGCCCTGGCGAAGACCGGCCGCTACACCGACTTCGCCTCACCGGCCGCCGGCAGCCTGCCGCACTTCTTCGGCTTGATGTTCGCCAAAGCCGCCGGCATCGAGCTGACGCATATTCCCTACAAGGGCGGCGCGCCTGCCATGCAGGCGCTGATGTCGGGCGAGATCGCGGCGGCGGTGCTCACCCTCACCGACATCGGCCAGCTCGCGCACTCGGGCAAGGTGCGCGTGCTCGCGACCTCGGGCGCCAGCCGCTCGCCGCAGTACCCCGAGCTGCCGACCTTCAAGGAAAGCAGCTATGCGATCGAAGGATCCGGCTGGTACGCCCTGTTCGCGCCCGCCGGTACGCCGCGGGAAATCGTCGACCCGCTGACAAATGCGGCGATCGACGCCCTGCGCCAGCCGGACGTGAAGCAGCGCTTCGATCCCATCGGCCTGGAGCCGACCGGCCTTGGTTCTGGCGAGCTCGCCGCTATTCTGCGGGCCGACTACGACAAGTGGGGGCCGATCATCCGGGCCTCGGGCTTCAAGGCGGACTGAAGAGCCGTCGTCAGGGAGGAACTGGAATGAGCATCACCCGCCGCGGCGCCATCGGCGCGCTCGGCAGCGTCGCCGCGTCGGCGGCCGCGCCGCGCGCCATGGCGCAGGGCTTTCCGGCCAAGCCGGTGCGCTTCCTGGTGCCCTACCCGGTCGGCGGCATCGTCGACATCGTCACGCGTGCGGTCGCCGAGCCGATGCAGGCCGATCTCGGCCAGCCGGTCGTGGTCGAGCCCAGGCCCGGCGGCAACTCGACGCTCGCCACGGCGATGATCCCGCAATCGCCGCCCGACGGATACAACTGGGTGATGGCGACGATCAGCCACGTCGTGGTGCCGCATCTGCAAGCGGTGCCCTACGACGCCCTCGCCGACTTCCGGCCGGTGGCGCTGGTTGCGGTGGCGACCTCGGTCGCGACGGTCAACCCGGCGCTGCCGGTCAAGACGCTCGAGGAGCTGGTCGCCTACGGCAAGGCCAATCCGGGCAAGCTCCACTACCTCAACCCCGGCAACGGCTCGTCGATCCACCTGTCGGCCGAGCTGCTGAAGAACCGCTACAAGTTCGACATGACCTCGGTGCCCTATCGGGGCATCCCGCCGGGAATGCCCGACCTGCTGGAGGGACGCCTGAACGTCGGCCTGCTGCCGGGGCCACTCGCCATTCAGCACGTGCGGAGCGGCAAGCTGCGGGCGCTCGCCGCGCTGGCCGACAAGCGGCTTGCAACCCTGCCGGAGATACCGACGTTCGCCGAGGCGGGATTTGCCGACGCCCAGGTGATGAGCTGGTACGTGATCGCGGTGCGGGCCGGCACGCCAACGCCCATCGTCGAGCGCATCCATGCGTCGGCCATGAAGGCGCTGCAGGAACCGGAAACCCGCGACCGGTTGACCAAGGCCGGCTGCGAGGCGCCGGCGCCGCGTTCGCCGGCAGACATCCTGGCCATGTGGCAGGCCGATTACGCGCGCTACGGCAAGCTGGTGCAGGAAGCCGGAATCAAAGGCGAAAGCTGACACCGAGTTGACCCGGCGGCCATAGTGCGGCCCAAGTCGGGCACGTTATATATGAGACGAAACGCTTGCTTCGGGGACCTGCATGGCGATCAGACGGCGCGGCTTGTTGTTGGGCACCACCGCCCTGATGTTGGGCACCCCCGCGATCGTGCGGGCGCAGGCCCAGAAGGCCTCACAGCAGATCAACGTCAGCCACGGCTTTGCCATGCACGGCGCGCCGAAATATCCGGCCGATGCCGGCCCGCCGGACTATATCAACCCCAACGCCCCCAAGGGCGGCGCGGTGCGGCTGGGCGCCCGCGGGACCTTCGATTCGCTGCACCCCTTCATCATCAAGAGCGTGCCGGCGGCCGGCATCACGGCGATCTGGGACACGCTGTGCTGGAACTCGCGCGATGAGGCCTCGACCGAGTACGGCCTGATCGCCGAGACCATCGAATGGCCCGAGGACCGCTCGTGGGCGGCCTTCACGCTCCGCCCGCAGGCGCGCTTCCATGACGGCTCGCCGATCACCGTCGAGGACGTGATCTGGACCTTCGACACGCTGAAGGCCAAGGGACTGCCGAACTACGCCTTCTACTACAACGACGTGCTGAAGGCGGAGAAGGTCGGCGACCGCAAGGTCAAATTCACCTTCCGCGACGACACCAACAAGGAGCTGCCGCTGATCATCGGCCAGCTGCCCGTCCTGCCTTCCAAGTGGTGGGCGAGCCGCGACTTCGAGAAGGTCTCGCTCGAGATTCCGCTCGGCAGCAGCGCCTACAGGGTGGACTCCTTCGACGCCGGCCGCTCGATCACCTACCGGCGCGTCGCCGACTGGTGGGCCAAGGACCTCTGGATGAACCGCGGGCGCAACAACTTCGAGACGATGCGCTACGAGTACTACCGCGACGTCACCGTGCAGTTCGAGGCCTTCAAGGCGGGCGAGATCGACCTGCGCCAGGAGAACATCGCGCGCAACTGGGCGACCGGCTACGACATCCCGCCGGTGCGCGACGGCCGCATCATCAAGGCCGAGATCTCGCACGAGCTGCCGTCGGGCATGCAGTGCTTCGCCTTCAACACGCGGCGCGACTATTTCAAGGACCGGCGGGTACGCGAGGCGATCGCCACCATGTTCGACTTCGCCTGGACCAACAAGAACCTGTTCTACGGGATGTACCGCCGCAACATCTCGTTCTTCGGCAACTCCGAGCTCGCCTCGTCCGGCCTGCCGACGGCCGCCGAGCTGAAGTACCTCGAGCCGCTGCGCGGCCAGATCCCCGACGAGGTCTTCACCAAGGAATTCACGCTGCCCGAGACCGATGGCACCGGCAACGTGCGCGACCTCGCCCGCCGCGCGCTCGCGCTGTTCAAGGAGGCCGGCTGGGAGGTCAAGGACGGCAAGATGACCGAGACGAAGACGGGCAGGAAGCTCGCCTTCGAGATGCTGCTGCAGGACGCCAGCTTCGAGCGCGTGGTGCTGCCCTACAAGCAGAACCTCGAGCGCATCGGCATCGACATGACCGTGCGCACCATCGACACCGCCCAGTTCAAGCGCCGCAACGACGAGTTCGATTTCGACATGATGGTCGAGGGCTTCGGCCAGTCGCTGTCGCCCGGCAACGAGCAGCGCGACTTCTGGGGCTCCAAGGCGGCAGCCACCCCGGGCAGCCGCAACACCGTCGGCATCCGCAACGAGGCGATCGACCGCCTGGTCGAGACGCTGATCGGCGCGCCCGACCGCGAGAGCCTGATCAACGTCACGCGTGCGCTCGACCGCGTGCTGCTGTGGAGCCACTTCGTGGTGCCCAACTGGCACAATCCCAAGGCCTTCGTCGCCTATTGGAACCGCTTCGGCCGCCCCGAGAAGAGCGCCAAGTACGCCCCCGTCGCCTTCGACACCTGGTGGATCGACGAGGCCAAGGACAAGGCCCTGCAGCGGGACCGGAAATGATCATGGGACCGCGGGCCTCCAGGCCCGCTCATGGCAACCACGATGGTGCGGGCCTGGAAGCCCGCGGTCCGATGACCTCCTGATGCTCGCCTACATCCTGCGCCGCCTGATGCTCGTGATCCCGACCCTGCTCGGCATCATGGTCATCAACTTCTTCATCATCCAGGCAGCGCCCGGCGGGCCGGTCGAGCAGATGCTTGCCCAGATGCAGGGCACGGCAGTCAGCGCCACCGAACGCTTCGCCGGCAGCTCGAGCGGCGGCGAGACCATTGCCCGGGCGGACACGTCGGGCGGCGGCGAAGGCGTCTATCGCGGCGCGCGCGGCCTGCCCAAGGAGCTGATCCAGCGCATCGAGAAGATGTACGGCTTCGACAAGCCCGCTCACGAGCGCTTCTTCCTGATGATGAAGAACTATCTCGTCTTCGACTTCGGCGAGAGCTTCTTCCGCAACCGCAGCGTCGTCGACCTGGTGCTCGAGAAGATGCCGGTCTCGATCTCGCTCGGCCTGTGGACCACCCTGCTGATCTACTGGATCTCGATCCCGCTCGGCATCGCCAAGGCCGTGCGCGACGGCTCGCGCTTCGACGTCGCCAGCTCGACCGTGCTGGTCGTGCTCAACGCCATACCGAGCTTCCTGTTCGCCCTGCTGCTCGTCGTGCTGTTCGCCGGCGGCAGCTATTTCAAGTGGTTCCCGCTGCGCGGCCTGGTTTCCGACAACTGGTCGTCGATGGGGACGGTCGACCAGATCCTCGACTATCTGTGGCACATCGTGCTGCCGGTCGGCGCCATGGTGATCGGCGGTTTCGCCACGCTCACCTTCCTCACCAAGAACTCGTTCGTCGAGGAGATCCACAAGCAGTACGTGCTGACGGCGCGCGCCAAGGGCCTGGTCGAGCGCCGCATCCTCTACGGCCACGTCTTCCGCAACGCCATGCTGATCGTGATCGCGGGCTTCCCCGCCGCCTTCATCGGCGTGCTGTTCACCGGGTCGATGCTGATCGAGGTCATCTTCTCGCTCGACGGGCTCGGCCTGCTGGGCTTCGAGGCGGCGCTCAACCGCGACTACCCGGTGATGTTCGGCACGCTCTACTTCTTCGGCCTGATCGGCCTGCTGATGGGGATCCTGGGCGACATCATGTACACCGTCGTCGACCCGCGCATCGACTTCGAGGCGCGCGCCTGATGACGCCCCTCAACCGCCGGCGCCTGGCCGTCTTCCGTTCGAGCAAGCGCGGCGTCTATTCGCTGGTCGTGTTCGGATTCCTGTTCTTCGTGTCGCTGTTCGCCGAGTTGCTCGCCAACGACAAGCCGATCCTGATCTACTACGATGGCGGCTTCTATTCGCCGCTGGTCCGCGACTACCCCGAGACGACCTTCGGCGGCGACTTTCCGACCAACACCGTCTACCGCGACGCCGAGGTCCAGAAGCTGATCGACGCCAAGGGCTGGATGATCTGGCCGCCGATCCCCTACCGCTACGACACGGTGCTGAAGGGCGAGGGCCGCAAGGCGTTGATGCCGCCGTCGTGGGAGCACTGGCTGGGCACGGATGACCAGGCGCGCGACGTGATGGCCCGCCTGATCTACGGCTTCCGCATCTCGGTGCTGTTCGGGCTGGTGCTCACGGTGCTGAGCTCGATCCTCGGCATCGTCGCCGGCGCCCTGCAGGGCTATTTCGGCGGCATGGTCGACCTCCTGTTCCAGCGCTTCCTGGAGATCTGGTCGAGCATGCCGACGCTCTACATCCTGATCATCCTGGCGAGCTTCATCCAGCCCGGCTTCTGGGTGCTGCTGGGCATCATGCTGCTGTTCAGCTGGATGGCCCTGGTCGGCCTGGTACGGGCCGAATTCCTGCGCGGCCGCAACTTCGACTACGTGCGCGCGGCGCGGGCGCTGGGTATGATGGACGTCCGCATCATGTTCCGGCACATCCTTCCCAACGCCATGACCGGGGCGCTCACCTTCCTGCCCTTCATCCTGGCCGGCTCCGTCACCACGCTGACGTCCCTCGACTTCCTGGGCTTCGGCCTGCCGCCGGGCTCGCCGTCGCTCGGCGAGCTGCTGCTGCAGGGCAAGAACAACCTCAACGCACCGTGGCTCGCCTTCACCGGATTCGTCGTCCTGGCGCTGATGCTGTCGCTGCTGATCTTCATCGGCGAGGCGGTGCGCGACGCCTTCAACCCGCGCAAGGTGGTCGCATGAGCGACGCCCACGGCGCCCCCCTGCTCGAGGTCAGGGACCTCTCGGTCAATTTCGGCAGCGGCGACAATGCCGTGCGCGCCGTGCGGAACGTCAGCTTCGACATCAAGCGCGGCGAGACCCTGGCGGTGGTGGGCGAATCGGGCTCGGGCAAGTCGGTCACCGCGCTCTCGATCCTGCAGCTCCTGCCCTACCCGATGGCCAACCATCCCTCGGGCTCGATCCGCTTCCAGGGCCGCGAGCTGGTCGGCGCGCCGCCGCGCGAGCTGCTGGGCGTGCGCGGCAACCGCATCTCGATGATCTTCCAGGAGCCGATGACCTCGCTCAACCCGCTGCACACGATCGAGCGGCAGGTCAACGAGGTGCTGATCCTGCACAAGGGCCTCGCGCGCGGCGCCGCGCGTCGGCGCACGCTGGAGCTGCTGGAGCAGGTCGGCATTCCCGACGCGGCCAACCGGCTCGACGCCTATCCCCACCAGCTCTCGGGCGGCCAGCGCCAGCGCGTCATGATCGCCATGGCGCTCGCCAACGAGCCCGACCTGCTGATCGCCGACGAGCCGACGACGGCGCTCGACGTCACGATCCAGGCGCAGATCCTCAAGCTCCTCAAGACGCTGCAGGCACGCTACGGCATGGCGCTGCTGTTCATCACCCACGACCTCGGCATCGTGCGCAAGATGGCCGACCGGGTCTGCGTCATGACCCAGGGCCGCATCGTCGAGCAGGGCCCGGTCGCCCAGGTGTTCGACGATCCACGCCATTCCTACACCCAGCACCTCCTGTCGGCCGAGCCCAAGGGCCGGCCCGTCGAGGCCGATCCCGCCGCGCCCGAACTGCTGAAGCTCGAGGACGTGAAGGTCCATTTCCCGATCAAGCGCGGCGTGCTGCGCCGCACGGTCGGCCACGTGAAGGCGGTCGACGGCGTCAGCCTCACCCTGCGCGAGGGCCACACGATCGGCCTGGTGGGCGAATCGGGCTCGGGCAAGACGACGCTGGGCCTCGCCCTGCTGCGCCTGGAGGGCAGCAAGGGCGCCATCCAGTTCGACCGGCAGGACCTGCAGGCGCTCAGCCAGCGCGAGCTGCGGCCGCTGCGCCGGCAGATGCAGATCGTGTTCCAGGACCCGTTCAGCTCGCTCAGCCCGCGCATGTCGGTGGGCGAGATCGTCGGCGAAGGGCTCGAGGTCCATCGCATCGGCAGCGCGGCCGAGCGCAGCGACATGATCGACCGCGCGCTCACCGAAGTCGGGCTCGATCCGGCGGCACGCGAGCGCTATCCGCACGAATTCTCCGGCGGCCAGCGCCAGCGCATCGCCATCGCGCGCGCCCTGGTGCTGAAGCCGCGCCTGATCGTGCTCGACGAACCGACCTCGGCCCTCGACATGAGCGTGCAGGCCCAGATCGTCGACCTGCTGCGCGACCTGCAGACCCGGCACAAGCTCGCCTATCTGTTCATCAGCCACGATCTCAAGGTCGTGCGCGCGCTGGCCGACGAGGTGCTGGTGCTGCGCCATGGCAAGGTGGTGGAGCGCGGCCCGGCCCGGCAGATCTTCGAGCAGCCGCAGACACCTTATACCCAGGCGCTGATCGCGGCGGCCTTCAACCTCGAAGCGATCGGCGCTGACAAGGCGGTCGTCGCGACCTGATCAATTTTCGCTGTCACCGAAAGCACTCGCTCTGCTCGCGCGTGTGGACTTCACGCGCAATTCCAGCGATTCTGTAGCCCGTAAGGGCACCGCTTCGGCCAAGGCGGGCTCGCACCATCGACGAGTGGGGGAGGCCGGCCATGGGTGCAGTCCGCTTTGCTTTTGCTTTCCTCTGGACCACGCTGCTGTCCGCTGCCGCGTCTGCCGATCCGACCACATTGACGCTGGGCACCGCTTCGGGCGGCGGCACCTACTTCGTCGTCGGCGATGCGATGGCCCGGATCCTGACGGAAAAGGCCAGAATCCAGGTCGTGCCCCAGCAGACCCAGGGTCCGAACCAGAACATGATCCTGATCAACGACAAGAAGATCGAGCTCGGCATGGTGACCATGGGCGTGGCGCTGCAGGGGCTGAGCGGCACCGCGCCGTGGACCCGGGGCAGGAAATACGAAAACGTTCGCGCGCTCTTCCCGATGTACGACACGCCGCTGCAGTGCGTGGCCCTCAGGAAGTCGGGCATCACGAGCTTCAAGGACCTCGACGGCAAGACGGTCGGCACCGGCCCCAAGGCGGGCACCGCCGGCACCTATTTCCCGCTGATCTTCGAGACGCTGGGCCTGAAGGTGCAGGCGCGCAACGGCCAGAGCGCCGACATGGCGAACCTGCTCAAGGACGGCGTGATCGATGCGTTCTGCTTCGGCGCCGGCATCCCCATCCCGGCCTTCAGCGACCTCGATGCCGGCCAGCAGGTCGCGTTCTTCACCTGGGGCGCCCCCGAGCTGGCGACGATCCGCGGGGGCCTGCCGGAATTCTCCGAGGCGCGCATCCCCAAGGGCACCTACAGGCAGCAGACGGACGACCAGAACACCGTCGGCATGTTCAACTTCTCGATTTCTTTATGCGAAATGTGGGACAACCTGGGCTACACGATCACCAAGACGATCCTGGAGAACAACGCCACGATGGTCCGCGCCCATCCCGCGGCGCGGGAGACGGTGGCGGCGAATGCCGCGCGCAACTCGTTCCTGCCGTTCCATCCCGGCGCCGTGCGCTACTACAGGGAGAAGGGCATCAAGCTCGACCCGGGCGCGCTGCCGAAGTAATGTGAGGCGTGAGCCAAGCAATCGCCTATATCAGCCGCGACACCGACGGCCTGCACTGGAAGAAGGTTCTCGAAGAGGCGCTCGGGCCGATCGACTACCGCACCCTCGACGACCTCGGAAACACCGACGATATCGAGATCGCCCTGGCCTGGAAGCCGGACCGCGGCCTGATCGCGTCGTTCAGGAACGTCAGGCTGATCGTGTCGCTGGGCATGGGCGTCGACCATCTGCTGGCCGACGACAAGCTGCCGGCCGGCGTGCCGATCGTGCGCATCATGGACGACGGGCTGGTCGGCCAGATGAGCGAATACGCCATCTTCTGGGCGCTGCGCCATCATCGCGACATCGACAAGTACGCCGCCAGCCAGCGGGCGAAGCAATGGAAGCCGCTCGACTTCGTCGACACCATCCACCGGCGCGTCGGCGTCATGGGGCTGGGGACGATCGGCCAGGACACGGCCCGGAAGTTCGCGGCGCTCGGCTTCCCGACGGCGGGCTGGAGCCGGACGGCCAAGGCGCTGGACGGCATCGAGACCTTCCACGGCAAGGACGGGTTCGCGACGTTCCTGGCGCGCAGCGACATCCTGGTCGACGTGCTGCCGCTGACGCGCGACACGCGCGGCATCCTCGATGCGGCGGCCTTCGCCCGCCTGCCCAAGGGCGCCTATTTCATCAACATGGCGCGCGGCGGCCATGTCGTCGACGAAGCGCTGCTGGCGGCGCTCGATTCGGGCCATCTCGCCGGCGCGGCGCTCGACGTGTTCAACGCCGAGCCGCTGCCCGCCGACCATCGCTACTGGACCCATCCCAAGGTCCACGTGACGCCGCACATCGCCGGCGCCACCAATCCGCGCACCGCCTCGCCCGGCATCATCGACAACATCAAGCGCCTGCGCGCGGGCCGCGAGCTGGTCAACCGCGTCGACCCGAAGACGGGGTATTAGCCAACCGTCATCCCGACCGGAGCGAAGCGAAGTGGAGGGACCTCTTTTTCGTCGAGCTCATGAAAGGTCCCTCCACTCCGCGCTTCGCGCTCCGGTCGGGA
This sequence comes from Pseudomonadota bacterium, assembly GCA_023386865.1. Classification (GTDB taxonomy): domain Bacteria; phylum Pseudomonadota; class Alphaproteobacteria; order Reyranellales; family Reyranellaceae; genus Reyranella. Next base: position 8,869 of record JAEWIV010000257.1, on the reverse strand, counting down.
TGACGATAAGGCCTTAATCCGCTTCTCGATCGCCGCGAAGATCGCCCGCGCCGCCTGCGCCTCGCCGCCTTCCGGCCGGCCCGGGCGGCTCGTGTTGTTCCAGGCCATCACGTCGAAGTGCGCCCACGGCACGTCGTCGGGCACGAACTCCTTGAGATAGAGCGCCGCAGTGATCGCGCCGGCGAAGGCCACGCCCGGCGCGTTGTTGATGTCGGCCACCTTGCTGTCGAGCAGGCGGCGGTAGCCCGCGAACAGCGGCATGCGCCACATCGGGTCGGTCGCCGCGCGGCCGGCATCCAGGAGATCGTCGGCCAGCGCATCGTCGTTGCAGAACAATGCCGGCAGGTCGGTGCCCAGCGCCACCCGCGCCGCCCCCGTCAGCGTGGCGCAATCGACCATCATGGCGGGCTTCTCCGAGGCGCCCTCGTGCAGGGCGTCGCACAGGATCAGCCGGCCCTCGGCATCGGTGTTGCCGATCTCGACGGTGATGCCCTTGCGTGTCGGCACCACGTCCATCGGCCGGAACGCGTTGCCCGAGACGCTGTTCTCGACGGCCGGCACCAGCAGGCGCAGCCGCACCGGCAGCTTCGCCGCCATCACCATCGACGCCACCGCCATCACCGTGGCGGCGCCGCCCATGTCCTTCTTCATCATCAGCATGCCGGTCGCGGCCTTGAGGTCGAGCCCGCCGGTGTCGAAGCACACGCCCTTGCCGACCAAGGTCACCTTGGGATCGCTCTCCCTGCCCCAGGTCAGGTCGATGAGGCGCGGGGCGCGCGCGCTGGCGCGGCCCACCGCGTGCACCATGGGATAGTTCTGCTTCAGGAGATCGTCGCCCACGATCACCTTGATCTTCGCCTTGTGTGTCTTGGCCAGTTCCTGCGCCGCCGCGGCGAGCTCGGCCGGCCCCATGTCGGACGACGGCGTGGTGATGAGGTCGCGCGCCATCGAGATCGCCTCGATCGTCGCCGTGGCGCGCGCCTTGTCCGCGCCTTGCGGCCACACGATCCTGACCGCGCCGGTCTTTGCCTTGTTCGTCCGATAGCGTTCGAAGCGCCAGGTCCCGAGCCCGATCGCCACCGCGGCGTCGGTCGGCGACACCGCTGCGGTGTCGGATGCCAGCCGCCAGGTGCCCGCCGGCAGCTTGGTGGCGAGCGCGCCGAAGTCCCACAGGTTGGGCTTGGCGGACAGCACAAGCACTGCACCTGCGGCCTTGCCGTCGCGGCCGGGCAGCACGGCGAAATCCCCGCCCTTGCCCGTGACGCCCGTCGATTCGAGCCAGCCGCGGCGCGCCGCGCTCTGCTCCTTGAGCCACTTACGCCACGACGATTGTCCGACAATCTGTACGGGCAATGAGGAAGATGACCGGTCGACGAAAGGCAGCGCCATGGACATGCTCACGAATCTGTAGTGCAACGGTTAACATTGCCGGCCAAAGTGCAGCGCTGGCAAGGAGGGTGTATGGCCGACTTCACGCTGGTGATCGGCAACAAGAACTATTCTTCATGGTCGTTGCGCGGCTGGCTGATGGCCAAGGCCGCCGCCATCGAGTTCGACGAGATCGTCGTGCCGCTCGACCTGCCGGAAACGCAGCCCACGATCCGCAAGCACTCGCCCTCCGGCCGCGTGCCCGTGCTGCTGCATCGCGGGCTGGCGGTGTGGGAGTCGCTGGCGATCGGCGAATATCTCAACGACCTGAAACCGGAGGCGGTGCTGTGGCCGGCCGCGGTCGCGGCGCGCGCCCACGCCCGCTCGATCTCGACGGAGATGCATGCCGGTTTTCTCGAGCTGCGCAACAACATGCCGATGAACATCCGCGCCTCGTATCCGGGCAAGGGCATGACGCCAGCGGTGCGCACCGAGATCGAGCGCATCACCTCGATGTGGCGGGACTGCCGCAAGCGCTTCGCCGGCGCCGCGCCCAAGGACGACGGCTTCCTGTTCGGCCAGTTCACCGCCGCCGACGCCATGTACGCGCCGGTGGTGACGCGCCTGAAGACCTACGCCGTGCAGATTGATTCCGACACCGACGCCTACTGCAAGGCCATTCTCGGCTATCCGCCCATGAAGGAATGGGTCGATGCCGCCAAGAACGAGCCCTGGCTGATCGAAAGCTACGAAATGAAGTAGAGCGTCAGCGGCGCGTGTCGAAGGCGAGCCTCACGGCGAGGCCGGCGAACACCGTCGCCAGCAGCATCTGCGGCAGCCGCCGCCAGCGGCCTTGAGAAGAGAACAGGCGGCCGAGCCGGCTCACCGTCAGGATGACGATGCCGTTCACCACGATGCCGATGGCGTTCAGCACCGTCGCCAGCACCATGATCTGCAGCGCCACCGATCCCGCCTCGGGCTGGACGAACTGCGGGAACAGCGCCAGCACGAACAGCGCCATCTTGGGGTTCAGCAGGTTCGTGAACAGGCCCTGGCGGAACATGACACCGATCGGGTGATGGCGCAGCCCGGCGGTCGGCGCGAGCACCGTGCCGTCCGAGCGGAACGTCTTCCAGGCGAGCCACAGCAGGTAGGCCGCGCCGGCGTAGCGCACGATGTCGTATGCGACGGGCACGATCAGGAAGAGTTGCGACAGGCCGAGCGCGGCCGCCAGCGCGTGGCAATAGGTGCCGGCCTGGATGCCGGCCAAAGTGGCGAAGCCCGCGACGCGGCCCTGGCTGGCGCTGCGCGAGGCGATCAGCAGCATGTCGGGGCCGGGGCTCGCCGTTAGCGCCAGGGCGGCGAGACTGAACAGCGCCAAGGTCGAAAGATCGACCACGCGCCTAGAACGCCTTGTCGGCCAGGAATTTCAGGAAGGTCGTGAGGTCGGGCCGGGCCTTCGTCTTCTCGCAGTATGCAGTGAACTCGGCCGGCGTGACGTCGACCATCTTCACGGCATGCCGCCGCGCCTTCCAGTCGGCCATCTTCTTGGCTTCGCGGAAATGCCATTCCTCGTAGCTGCAGGACGGGTAGTGCCGGACGATCTTCTGGAAGGTCTCGTGATCGGCGGCCGACTTCACACGTGCGAAATATTGGATCGACATCGTGTTTCCTATGCCAACTGCCGGCGCTGCCGGCAAGACCGCTCGCCGGGGCACTCCGCCGCGCGATCGGCACGCGACGGGGCACAGGCCTCCAGCTGGCGGGCCGCCGGCGCGGCGCCGGAACCGATCAATTGAGCCCGTACAGCCGCGCCACGTTGTCGTGCACGATCTTCTTCTGCACGCTGTCGGAGAAGCCGGCCAGGTTCTCGCTCAAGGTCTCGCGCGACTTCGGCCAGATGCAATCGGGATGCGGATAGTCCGCGCCCCAGATGATGTTGTCCTCGCCGATCAGAGGCACGATCGGCTCGAGGTACTTGTCCTGCTGGTAGGTGACATAGCCCTGGCGGCGGAAATAGTCCGACGGCTTCATCTTGAAGCCGAGGGCGCGGGCGCGGTCGTGATACTCCGTGTCGAGGCGGTCGAACACGTAGGGCAGCCAGGTCACGCCCGATTCGCCCAGCACGAAATTGAAGTCGGGATACTTCTCGCAGGCGCCCGAGGCGAGCAGCGAGACCAGCACTTCCATGGTGTCGAGCTGGAACAGCGCCGAGCGCACCAGGCGGTGCTGCACGAAATACTCCTTCTCCATCTCCGGCGTGTCGGGCGCGCGCACCGCCTTGAATCCCGTCGAATGGAAGGAGATCGGGAACCTGCACTCGGCCGCCGCTTCCCATAGCGGATACCAACCATGATGGTAGAGCGGCAGGCTCATGCGCTTGAAGGCGAGGTCGCCGCCCTTCAGGCCCATCCTGGCGCAGCGCCGCACCTCGTCGGCCGCGGCCTTGGGATCGGTGTTGGGGATTATGGCGAGCGGGAAGACGCGGTTGGAATCGGCGCGCCTGGCGAAGTCGGCGGCCCAGTCGTTGTAGCGGGCGTTGACCCAGACGCGCAGCTCGGCGTCGTCGATCAGGTCGTTCACCATCAGGCAGCCGTAGATGATCTCCTTGTCGAGACCGTCACGGTCGAGGTCGGCGATGCGCAGCTCCGGCGTGGTCGGCCGCGGCTTGGCGCCGGGATGGCTGTCCCATTCGAAACCCGCCTCCTTCATCTCGTCGACATGGCCGAACGAGCCCTTGGTGTAGGGCAGGAAGCCCGGGCCGACGCCGTTCCACATGCCGCGGTCCTTGTCGTCGACGAACCAGTGCAGGCCGTCGTTGCGCATCTCGACGCGCGGCGCGTCCTTCTTCCACTTGGCCGGAGCCTGCGACGACCAGAGATCGGCCGGGCAGTAGGTGAGATCGATGTGGTTGTCGCCGGAAATCAGCTTGTGGTGCATGGCGCGCGCTCCGTCGGTTCGGAAGACGTTTTAGGCTTGCACGGACTGCCGCATGGTACGGACGACCTCGCGGCGCCGCCACGTCGTTCTTCCGCGGAGCGGGCCGTCACCAGTCGCCGTCGACCGCCCGGCGCACCGTCTCGTAGACCAGCCGGTTGCCGGCCGGCGTGAAGTGCACGTCGCCTTCGATGTAGTTGCGCCGCAACGTCTCCTGGGCGGGTTTCTCGAAGAACGGCGCGAATCCGTCGACGAAACGCACGCCGCGTGCCGCCGACCAGTCGCGCCAGTGGCGGACCTGCAGGCTGTCGCGGTCGCCCGCCTCGACGTTGTCGGGCCACGGATAGACCACCAGGGTCACCCGGCACTGCCACGCGCGGCAGAGCGCGAGCAGCTTGTCGAGGTTGGCGCCGGCGATCTCCAGCCCGCGCCTGCCCCATTCCTCCTGCAGCTTGCGATCGAACGACCAGCGCGCGCGGTCGCGGCCGAACGAATGGCCCCAGGTGAACGAGGCGCTCATGTAGGCGTCGTAGATCAGCCGCGCCGTGGTGAAATTCCGGACGAGCCATTGCCCCGGATCGACGTCCCAGTTCTCGCGCGACGGCTCGGGCTTCGACTTGAAGTACACTTTGCCGTCGTCGCCCTCGCGATAGACGTTGGCGTCGTCGTCGATGTCGGAGAGATCGAGGAAGACATAGACCTCGCTGGGCTTGCGGCCGACCTTCTCGGCCGCCGCCTTCACTTTGCGCCAGTAGATGATCGGGCTGTAGGACGACACGCCGAGGTTCCACACCGCCTTCCTCTGCCGCGCCGCATCGCAGGCCATCAGGCCGGCGAAACTCTCCTCGTAGCTCGAGCCGACCGCCTCGACGAAGGAATCGCCGATGACGAAGATGGCGGGCCACGCCTTCTCGGCCTCGCCCGGCGCGCAGGTGCCGCTGCGGAAGCCGTGCCTGTCGGACTTCCAGGGATAGATGATGCGGCCCCACACGCGCGGCATGTCGTGGCCGGGGAAGATGTCGTGGTGATAGTCGGCGTGGACATAGGCTCGCCGGTTGCCGGCTTCGGCGGCGTCGCGGTCGGTGTCGACCATCCCGGGCAGGAGCGTGGCGGTGACGATGGCGTCGAGGAAAAGCGTGATGGCGGCGATCGACGGCACCGCGCCGACGACCCGAAAGGCCTTCCTCATGACGGATTTTGCCGCCCGAGCTTCATCGCGTTCTCTCCCCCGCCCGGTCTATCCTAGGGCCGCCAAAACCGAGAGGGTAGCCGTGACCTTGCCGCTGGAAGGAGTGCGCGTCATCGAAGTGGGCCAGGCCCTGGCCGGGCCGCTGGCCGGTGTGCTCTTGGCCGACATGGGCGCCGACGTGATCAAGATCGAGAAGCCCGACGGCGGCGACGATGCCCGCATCTGGGGCCCTCCGTTCGGGCCGGACGGCGTTACCTCGCTCTATTTCTACAGCCAGAACCGCAACAAGCGCTCGGTCGCCCTCGATCTCAAATCGGCGGCCGACATCGACAAGCTCCACCGGCTCTGCGAGACCGCCGACATCCTGATCCAGAACCTGCGGCCGGGAGTGGTCGACGAGATCGGCATCGGGCCCGAGGCGATGCTGAAGCGCCATCCGCGCCTGATCTACTGCTCGATCTGGGCGTTCGGCTACCAGGGGCCGCTCAAGATGAAGCCGGGCTTCGACCCGCTGCTGCAGGCCTATGGCGGCATGATGTCGGTCACCGGCCGGGCCGAGGATCCGCCGACCTTCGCCGGCGCCTCGATCAACGACAAGGCGACCGGCATGTTCTGCACCATCGGCGCGCTGGCCGCCCTCAGGATGCGCGACAAGACCGGCAAGGGCTGCCTGGTCGACACCTCGCTGTTCGACTCGGCGGTCCACTGGGTCGAAGGCCAGGTCAATAACTACATCGCGAGCGGCGCCGTCCCGCAGCGCCACGGCACCGGCGGCGCGGTGATCGTGCCCTACCAGACCTTCGACACCGCCGACGGCAAGCCGCTCTGCCTGGCGCCGGGCAACGACCGTCTATGGGCGCGCTGTGCCAAGGTGCTGGACCGCCCCGAATGGGCGACCGATCCCAAGTACGCCAGGAGCGCGGCGCGCGTGAAACACAAGGACGAGCTCCTGCCCATGATCGCCCAGGCGATGTTGCGCAAATCGCGCGCCGACTGGATCGAGGCCTTCGAGAAGGCGGGCGTGCCCTGCGCGCCGGTCAACGATATCGGCGAGCTTGCCCGCACCGAGCAGTTCGCCGCCGCCGAGATCGTTCAGGAGCTGCCGGGCGGCGGGCCCAAGGTGGTCGGCCTGCCGATCACCTTCGACCGCGTCCGCCCGCGCTCGGCACGGCCCTCGCCCAGGCTCGGCGAGCACACCGACGAGGTGTTGGGCGAGGTCGCGCGCGACCTGCCGGAGCGGCCCGCCGGATAACGGATGAACGATGCATAGAACAGGACTGACATCTCAGGTTATCAAAAATAACATGAGTTCTCAAGGCCGATAATTCTTTCGCACCGTATGGGGCGAAAGGGGCGCGCTCCAGAACGTCACGGTGCAAGCAGTGCTGTCACCGCAGAGTGCTCTTTCTGCCGGACCGCGGGCCTCCAGGCCCGCTCAAGATTCATGAGCGAGCCGGGGGGTCACGGTCCGGAAGAACATGACCATGAGCGGGCCTGGAGGCCCGCGGTCCACTGAGAGCCTAAGCCGCGACCACCGGCTCGGCGCCGACGATCGTGGTGCGATGCATGACCCGCCGCTCGGTGGGGTCGTGCGGCGTCACGGCGTGCACGGTGCAGCGATTGTCCCACATCAGCACGTCGTGCGGCTCCCATTCGTGGCGGTACATGTATCTCGGCTGGGCGGCGAATTCAGACAGCTCCTCGATCAGCCGGCGCGCCGGCCCCGCCTCCATGCCTTCGACGGCATCGTTGTAGATCGAGCTTATGTAGAGGCACTTGCGGCCGGTCACCGGATGGCGCCGCACCATGGGATGCCATACCGGCGGCATCGCCGCCTTCTCCGCGTCGGTCGGCGGCGGCGATCCGACCAGCCGGCTCAGCATGCTGAAATCGTGCCGCGCCTTGCGGCCCTCGACCTGCTTGCGCAGGCTTTCCGGCAGCTCGTCGTAGACCATGTACATGTTGATGAACTGGGTGATGCCGCCGGTGCGGCTGATCTCGATGCCATGCAGCAGCGAGCCCATGGACGGCATCGGCCGGTAGCTGGAATCGGTGTGCCACTGGCGCGACGAGGAGAGCTGCTTCTGCCCCGGCTCGCTCGGCGGCAACAGCCGGTCCTGCTCGTCGACGTTGGACACCAGGAAGATCTCGCGCACGCCCTCCGAGCGCAGATGCAGCGAGGTCTGATGGAAGATCTCGGGCTCACCGAAATTGCGCGTGAAGCCGACGTGCTGCTGGTCGCTGACCTGCTGGTCGGGAAAGACCACGACCAGATGCTTCATCCAGGCATCGTGCACTTGCCGGATTGTCTCGGCGTCCACCGGCTTGCTCATGTCGACGCCGCGGATCTCGGCGCCGAGCGCGGGATGTCGTGGCGTGACGGTGATCGTCATCGTGTCCTCCTCAGCCGTTCTTTATTTCGTAGCGCAGCCAGAGGGCGTCGCCCTCCAGCCTCTCGCAGCTCTTCAGGGTCATCGCCGTCACCGGCGCGGTCGGGCCCGTCATCTCGGTCTCGGAATCGAACACGTACGGCCCGCCCCTTGCCCCGTCGACGGTCGGCACGATCGCCAAGCTGAGCTCGTCCAGGAGGCCGGCGCGCAGGAACGAGCCGTTGGCCTTGCCGCCGCCCTCGATCAGCAGGCGCTTGATGCCGAGCTCCCTGTTCAGGATCTCCAGCAGCAGCGCCAGGTCGAGCTCTCGCTTGCCGGCGAAGACGTAGGACACGCCCTCGCCGCGCAGCGCCTCGAGATGGGAGTCCGGAACCTGCTCGGTCAGCACCACGACGATCGGATCGCCGCCGATCTCCGAGCGGCCCCAGGCGATCTTGCCCTGAGCATCGAGCACGATGCCCCAGGCCTTGGCACCCTTGGTCGCGAACCATGCCTCGCGCGGATAGGCCCGGCTCGCGGGCTTCGCCGGATAGGCCTCCTTCTTGGCGAACTCGCGGCCGGTGACGCGCCCCACCAGCCAGGCGTCGCCTTCGAGCTTGTCGTGCAGGACCTCGAACAGGTTGCCCGACTTCTCGCGCGCCGGGCGCTGGCGGCTTTGCCAGGTGCGGCCGTCGACGCTGGAGACCATGTGGCAGATGACGTGGGGCTTCATTTTTCTCGCACGATCAGGGAGCCGAACTTGTGCATCTCCGCCGTCTGCTCGGGCAGGAGCAAGGGCGTGGCGTCGAGCTGCTTGACGATGGCGGGGCCTTCGAAGGTCGCGCCGGCGCCGAGCCTGGCGCGGTCGTAGACCGGCGCCTCGACCGGGCCACCGGCGAGAGAGATGCGCTGCCGGCCGACCACGGCGTCGGCGGCCGGGCCGCGAGCGGGGATCTCGCCGAGCTCGAGCGCCGGCAGCAGGCCCACCGCATCGACGCGCAGGGTC
>JAEWIV010000229.1 GCA_023386865.1 Pseudomonadota bacterium | reverse complement strand
GCCTTGGTGAACTGGATGTTGTCGTAGCCCACGATCTCGATGCGGTTGCCCCAGGGATCGCGGAAATCGAGGAACGGGCCGGGCAGCATCTCCACGCCGGCGGCCTTCAGCGCCTGGCGCGCCGCCTCCTTGTCGTCGACCACCAGGCCGAAGTGGCGGCCGTCGTCGGGCGCCTGCTTGCGCCCCTTCTGCAGGGCGAAGAACTGGTCACCGAGATCGATGAAGGCCATGTCGGCACTCTTGCCGCGCAGCTCGAATTCGAACAGCCGGCCATAGAATGCCAGCGCCTCCTCGATGTCTCCGACCTCCAGGGCGACGTGGTTGAAGCCCACGACGCGCGGTTTCTTCGAAGCTGTCATGGTCTGCTCCCCTTCTGCTGCCGCAAGGACATGGGAGCATCGACCGTCGCGAACAAGACCAGCCTGTCAAGCGGCCTTGTGCACCCGCTCGAGGAATTGTCTTGTCAGCTCGACAGCCTCGGCAAGATTGGTCTCGAGCAGCCAATGACCGCCGTCCAGCAGGTGGAATTCGGCATCGGGCAGGTCGCGCAAATAGGCTCGCCCCGATTCTTCCGGCATGTAGCCGTCCTGCGGCCCCCACAGGATCAGGGTCGGCGGCCGATGCTGCCGCAGGTAGGCCTGGTAGCGCGGAAACCACGCGAGATTGTCCTTGAGGTCGTAGATGATGCGCGCGGCGTGATCGCGCCGCTGCCCGGTCATCAGCGTCCAGTGCAGCTCCCACAGGTCCGGGGGAATGCGCTCGGCGAGCTCGGGGCGGACGTCGTTCAGGAACTCGTCCTTGAAATGGTCGAGGGAGACGAAGTCGCGCAGCTTCGCCAGCCCAGCCGTCCTGTCCAGCTTCCAGATCTCCTTGAGACCCGCGTACTTGGGACCGAGCACGTCCTCGTAGATGTCGCCATTCTGGATGATGAGCGCGGCGATGCGCGCGGGATCGCGCATCGCCAGCCGCAGCCCGATCCACGAACCGAAATCATGCAGATGATGACAAAACGGCCGACGCCCAAGGCGGCGGCGAAGTCCTCGAGGAAGGCGGAAAAGCCGTCGAAGTCGTAGGCGAATCCGTCCGGCGTGCCGCTGTAGCCGCTGCCGGGAAAGTCCGGCGCCAGCAGGCGCCAGCCTTCACCGAGATGCCGCGTGTAGTCCCGGAATTCATACGACGAGCAGGGATAGCCATGAGGCAGCAGCACGACAGGCGCATCGGCCGGCCCGGCCTCGCGATAGAACACGTCGACGCCGCCGACGACGGTTCGGCGGTGGCGCACGGGAACAGGCATCGTCGTCTCCCTGGCTTGCAAGCACGCGCAACGGCAGAGCACGGACGATCGTTGCAGAAAAAGGGCCGGCGATCGCCGGCCCTTGTCTCAAATATCGCTCACGTCGTTCGGGATGACATGCCTACGGCATGTCACTTGGCCGCCTGCACCATGATCTCGACCTTGAGCGCCGGGTTGGCGAGCTTGGCCTCGACGGTGGCGCGCGCCGGCGTCGAGCCGGGAGCGACCCAGGCATCCCATACCTCGTTCATCTGGCTCCAGGTGCCGATGTCGGTCAGCCAGATGTTGGCCGACAGGATCTTCGACTTGTCGGTGCCTGCTTCCTTCAGGAACTTGTCGATCTTGTCGAGGATCTGCTTGGTCTGTCCCTTGACGTCGGCCTTGGTGTCGTCGGCGGTGAGGCCGGCGAGATAGACCGTGTTGCCATGGACGACCGCGCTCGACATGCGGGGGCCGGCGTTGATGCGCTGGATGCTCATTGTCTCTCCTCTTCAAAAACGGCGCCGACCTTAGAGCAGATTGCCTCGAGGTGGAACCGAGCAAACCTTGGCCTTACATTGAGCGGATGGAGGGCAAATGAGCCGAGAAGTCCGCGGGATGCTCATCGGGCTGTGCATCGTGATCCTGGCCGCGGCAGCGTATTTCCTGAAGGAGAAGCCGTCGAGCACGCCCGGCGCCGCCGGACCGCCGACACAACGCACCTCGCCTTAGACGACCTCGCCGACCCCGATCAGTGCGCCTTGCCCGCGCAGCAGGTGGCGCACGTGGTCGCTGTCCGCCTTGCCCTGATCGGCGAGCATCGCCGCCGCGACGCCGGCCGCCTGCCCCGTCGCGAAAGCCGTGCCCATGACGCGCAGGCTGGCGCCCGCCTCAAGGTCGGCGTCGACGACGCGGCCGGCGGCGAGGAGGTTTTCGGTATCGCGGCTCATCAGGCAGCGCAGCGGAATTTCGTAGGCCGTCTTGTCCGGCGGATAGACGAAGCTGCTCTGCAAGGTCGTGCGATCGTGCCACTCCACGCCCCAGGCGCCGAGCGCGATGCTGTCGGGCTGCGGTCGGCCCTCGACCACGTCCTGCCACGCCAGCCGATGCACGGCCTCGATGTGGCGTGTCTCGCGCGTGCCGAACTCGGGGCCGGTCGAGGCGAGAAAGGCGTTGGCGCAGCCCGGCAGGCTGCGGATGACGTCGAGATAGGCCCAGGCCTGCCGGCGGCCGCGCCGCTCGGCGGCGCTCTGGCTTCGCACGTCGCGCGGATCGTAGTCCTCGGAGGCGAGATAGCAGACCATGTCGCCCGAGATCGGCAGGCGCGTCAGCACGCTGCGGTCCTTGCTGAACGGTCCGCGGCCGGCCGCCTTCGCCGCCTGCACGGCGGCGGTGAGCTGCTCGGCCGTGACGACGACATCGCACGGAATGCCGCCGAAGCGCGTCGCCAGCGTGCCGAGATTGACGGCGCCGTCGTTGCCGTAGCGCGTCGCCGCACCGGCGAAGGCCGCAAGGTCGCCCTCGCCGCTGGCATCGACGAAGGCGCGGGCAGCGATCGTGTGCGCGCCGCCGTGGTCCTGCCAGCTGAGATCGACGATGCGGCCGTCGGTGCGCGTGGCGCCGCAGACGAAGGCGTTGAACATCACCTGGACGCCGGCCTCGGCGCAGAGCGAATCGAGCACCAGCTTCACGGCTTCTGGATCGAACACGACGAAGACGCCGCGATGGCGCTGCGGGCCGGTGACGGCGCCGAGCCGGCGCAAGCCCTGCATCACCTCCTCGGCGACGCCCATCACGGCGCGCTTCGGCTGGTCGCCCAGGGTGTAGAGCCCGCAATAGGTGAGCACGTTGCGCAGGGTCGCCGCGCCGCCGAGGCAGCCGCCCCTTTCGAGCAGTATCGTGCGGGCGCCGCAGCGC
>JAEWIV010000194.1 GCA_023386865.1 Pseudomonadota bacterium | reverse complement strand
ACACGGCTATGCTGGCGGGGGCATCCTAGCACAATTCCCGCCGGCGCCGCGCCGGCGCCGCGCCGGCGTCAGGCAGCCGTTCGAGTGCCGCGAGCGCCAACCAGGCTCGTGAGGTGCTCGATCTTCGCCTTGACGTCGCCCAGCCCGAGATAGCCGATGGCTCCCGATCCGCCGCCGTTTAGGGTGCCGACATTGACGCCTTTCATCGCCACGACCGCCCGGCACGACTTGAGCATCAGCGCCGGCATGGCGACGATGCCGAAGCCCGCGGTCAACAGGGTGGCATAGAAGGACGTCACCAGGCCCTCGCCCATGCCCAGGAACATGACGGTCAGGTACCGGCCGTCGAGGTTCACGATCTGCCCCTGGTAGATCAGGCACCAGCCGGTGATGTCGTTCAGCGTCAACACCTCGTTGCCGTGGACGATGTTCGGATAGATGCCGCCGACGCAGTCCATCTCCATGGTCGACAGATCGATGCCCGCCGGCATCACGCTCTTGCCCAGGCCGAGGGCGCAGTATTGCAACTCCATGACCGTCCGCTTCGACATCTCCTCGAGGTAGATCGAGCCCACCGATACGCCGTAGATGTCGGCGGAGATGTTCACGCCCCGCGACGTCTCGAACCTGAAGCTCTCGCCGGTGAGCTCCGGAACCGGGTCGTCGGGCACCGGCACATCCCAGGGCGGGATGACGGGGTCCAACTTCGGCTCGCACAACACCTTCGTCCTGCCGGGCGGCACGGTGCCGGTCCGCAGCATCAGCAGCCGCTCGGTGTTGGCGCCGACCCAGCCGTCGGCCTTCACCTTCTCGTGCCTGGCCTGGAAGGCCGTAACCGCCTGCTCGGTATGCGGCCCCCAGATGCCGTCGGCGACGATGTTCTTGCCGCCGACCCCGAGGCCCTCGCCCGAGATCAGCAGGGCGTTCTGGATCCAGCGGACATAGGCCTTGTGCTTGCGGTTGGCCTTGATGAGGGCGTCCTGAGTCGGGCGGTCGACCTTGGCGTTGACCGCGAGCTTGTGCTTCATCTGGAAGGTGATCAGCCAGCTCCGGTACTCGAGCAGCGCGGTGCCGTCGTCCGCCAGCGAAGCGCCCGGCAACAGCCGGTTCAGCGATCCCTTCACCCAACGGATGTAGTCAGACTTCGAGGGGCCTGCCATCGTCGTCCTCCCGGGTTGGCATCGCATTGTGCGCGTCTGCCCGCGCAGCGCGTATCATCCAGAAGTACTGCCACCGCCGACCGGGTACGCCACAGATTGGGCTCATGCTTTCGTCCCGCGACCGAAGTAGACTTCGGCAGCGAGCGAGTTCGCCGCGACCTGCCACCGGCCTGCCGATGAAGATCCTCGTCGTCGACGACCATCTGCTGATCCGCGAGGCACTGCGCGGCCTCTTCAGGGACATCAGGCCCGACGCCACGCTGCTCGAGGCGCCGGACGCGGCACAGACCATGAGGCTGCTCGCCGAACAACCAGACATCGACCTGGTCCTGCTCGATCTCAGCCTGCCGGACCGCGACGGCCTGGAGCTGCTGGCGGCGCTGCGCGCGCGGCATCCCGGCATCTCCGTCGTCGTCCTGTCGGGTTTTCCCGACCGCGCCAACGTCGTGCGGGCGCTCGATCTCGGCGCGCTCGGCTTCATTCCGAAGTCGGCCGGGCGCGAGGTGATGACGAACGCATTGAATCAGGTCTTCTCCGGCGGCGTGTACGTCCCGCCCGAGATCCTGAGCGCCGTCGCGCCCGGCGGGCCGAGGCCGTCGGCGTCGCCCGCCGACCTCGGATTGACCGAACGGCAGGTCGACGTGCTGGCGCTGATGATGCAAGGCAAGAGCAACAAGGCGATCTGCCGCCTGCTCGCGCTCGCCGAGCCGACGGTGAAGAACCATGTCACCGCCATCCTGAAGACGCTGGGCGCGTCCAACCGCACCGAAGCGGTGCTCGCCGCGTCGGCACGCGGCTGGGAGCTCGACGCCGTTCAGCGCACGGCGCGCAGGAGCTGATTGACCATCGATCGCAGGGCCATCGGGCTGACCGGCTTGTGCAGCAGCGGCAGGCCACGGGCATCGGCCTCGCGCATGCGCTCGCTCGTGGTGTCGCCGCTGACGAGGAAGGCAGGGATCGCGTTGCCGAAGGCGCCGCGCAGGCGGTCGATGACGTCGATGCCGGTCGTTCCGTCAGCCAGGAAGTAGTCCGAGATCACGAGGTTGGGCGGACCGCGGCCGGCCCCGAGCGCCGCCAGCGCGCCGGCGCCGGAGTCGGCGGTGACGACGCGGCATCCCCAGCCCTGCAGCAGCCCGCGCATGCCGTCGAGGACCAGCACATCGTCGTCGACCACGACGACGAGCTTGTCGCGCGCGGGGTTGGCGATGGCATCGAGCAGGGGCGCGGGCTCGGCCGGGGACTGGCGGCCGGCCGGCACCCACGGCACCGAGACGGCGAAGCGCGAGCCCCTTCCCGGCCGCGACGCCAGGTCGATCGGATGGCCGAGCAGGCGGCAGAGGCCGTCGACGATCGACAGGCCGAGGCCCAGCCCGCCGCGCCGGCCGGCGTCGGCGCCCACCTGGTAGAACTCGCCGAATATGCTGTTCTGATGGTCCTCGGCGATGCCGACGCCGCTGTCCCACACCTCCACGCGCAGGCTGTCGCCGCGGCGGCGGCAGCCGACGACGACGCCGCCGCGCGAGGTATAGCGTATGGCGTTGGACACGAGGTTGATCAGGATCCTCTCTAGCAGGATGGCGTCGGTGAGGATCCAGGCCCTGCTCGGCACGATGCGGAGGTCGAGACCCTTCTCGCGGGCCGCGGCGGCGAACGTCGTCTCGATGCGGTCGAGCAGGCGAGAAACAGGGAACTCGGCGAGATCCGGGGCGAGCAGGCCGGCATCGAGCTTGGACATGTCGAGCAGCGCCCCGAACAGCTCGTTCATCGAGGCGATGGCGGCATCGATGCGGGCGACCAGCCGGACCCGCTCGGCAGGATCGGTCTGGTTGCCGAGCTGCGCTGCGAACAGGTTCAGGGCATGGAGCGGCTGGCGCAGGTCGTGGCTCGCGGCCGCAAGGAAGCGCGACTTGGCGAGGTTGGCGCGCTCGACCTCGCGGTTGCGCTCGGCCAGCGCCATGCGCAGCCTGAGCTGCTCCACGAACGAGTTGCGGATGTAGCGCGCGAAGTTGATGAACAGGAAGAAGGTGACGACGGCGGCGAGGGCGATGCCCATGTGCAGCGGGTCGCCCTCCAGCCCGTAGCGGACGGCGGTGGCCGCCACGAACGGCGTGACGAAGGCTAGATAGGCCGGCAGATAGACGGCGAGCGTCACCAGGCCGGACACCACGGCGCCGAGCAGCATGGTGACCAGGAAGAGCTGGTACTCGATGCGGCCGGGCACATAGAACAGGAAGCAGGCGGCGGCCCACATG
>JAEWIV010000177.1 GCA_023386865.1 Pseudomonadota bacterium | reverse complement strand
GGGGCGCCGGGCCGCCGGGGCTGTGTTCGTAGTATGGAGCGACGCCCAGCACGCCCTGATACCAGAGCTTCATCTCGTCGAAGCGCGAGGTCTTGAGAACGATCTCGCTGATTCGCATCGGAGCCACATCGGCCGTCAGCGTCGCGAGCTTCTGTCGTACGGTTGAGTCGATTGAAGTCACCGGGTTTCCTTCCATGGCAGTCGAATGAGGGCGATGTGGGCCCGCGGGGCCGCAATCAGGCAGCCGATGTGATCGGGTTGCGCAGGGTACCGATGCCGGAGACATCGACCTCGACGACGTCTCCAGGCTTCATCCAGAGAGGCGGCGTCCGCCTTGCCCCAACGCCCGCGGGTGTTCCGGTGGCGATGACGTCACCCGGCCGCAGCCGCGAGAACTGCGAGATGTAGGAGATGAGCCGCGGTATCGGATAGATCAGCAGGTCGGTTGCCGAACGTTGCACCTCGACCCCGTTGAGCCGGGTCGTCAGCGAGAGAGCCGCAGGGTCGGGTATCTCGTCGGAAGTGACGATCCACGGGCCGATCGCACCGCTGGAGTCGAAATTCTTGCCGGCCGTCACCGAGAACTTCTGGAAATCGCGCAGGCTGCCGTCGTTGAAGCACGTGTAGCCACCGACATGAGCAAGCGCGTCGGCTTCCGCCACTCGATGGCCCGCACGTCCGATGACGACCGCCAGCTCACCCTCGAAGTCGAAGCAGTCGGAGGCAGTCGGCCTGACCATCGCCGCTCCGGGCCCGACCACGCTTTCCGGCGTTCGCAGGAATACCGAGGGCTGCGCAGGCAGATCGCGCCCGGTTTCGGAAACGTGCGTCTTGTAGTTCAGGCCGATGCAGAAGATGCGCGCCCCGTCGGCCAGCGGCGCGGCAAGGGCAAGCTGCGCGATGTCGGTCGCCGGTGCCGTCAGGGAGAGGGCCGCGCCGAGACGACGTCGGCCCTCTCCCGTCAGTGCCATCGCCAGGTTCCCCAGAGCCGGCGCGACATCGGCCGCATCAATGACGCGATCCGCGGCAAGCAGCCCGGTCCGGAGGCCGTCTTCATGCCGATAGCGAACGATCTTCATTGAATGCGACACCTGAATTGCATGCAATTTTCAATATTGCATGCAATATTGAGACGCAACAAGAATTTGGCGCAACGGTAATTAAGGTTTACATTGGAACAAACATCCACCAGCAGGGAATTGCGTGCAATCCACTGAGCTAGAGCGCACGACCCTTCGGTTGAGGCAGATGGTGCTGGCCGGCGAGTTCGAGCCCGGCAGCAGGATCGCCGAGATTCCATTGGCCGCCCGGCTCGGCGTATCGCGGACGCCGGTGCGGCTGGCCTTGGGCATCCTGGAGCAGGAAGGACTGTTGCGGCGTGAAGCGCATCGCGGCTTTCGCGTGCGCGAGATCACCGCGGCCGAGATCCTGGATGCCTTCGACGTCCGCGGCGCCCTGGAATCCCTGGCCTGCGAGATGGCCGTGGCACGAGGCATCGATGTCGCGACGCGCGTGGTGCTCGAGGAGTGCCTGGCCGAGGGCCGGGCGCTCCTCGGCAAGGGAGAGCTGGTCGAAGGCGACACGACCAAGTGGTCGGAGATGAATGCTCGCTTTCACCAGGCCATCGTCTTGGCGTCGCGCAACATTCCGCTCGCCAAGGCGCTTGCCGTCAATGCGCAGCTGCCCTTGGCGGCGCCGGGTGCCATCGCCTTCACCCAAGACCTCGCCAGTTCCTTCGGCAACATGCAGAAAGTCCAGGTCGAGCACGAAGAGATCGTCGAGGCGCTGACCAAAGGCCTCGGCGGCCGGGCCGCGGCATTGGCCCGCGAGCATGCCTACAAGAGTCGCGACAAGCTGCGCGAGCGGCTCGAGCAATTGCGCCGCCAGGGTGACGCGAGCATTCCCGGATTGCGGCTGCTGGTCGGATAGCGGGCCGGCAAAACGTCGGCTTCGAGCATGGACCAGGTGGATGTCACCGGCGGCCCGCGGTTAGAGCGGAATGAGATGAAACGGAACTGCCCGCGTTCCGTCTCATCTCATTCGCGCACCGGAGATTGCGTGTTGCAGGAGGCATGATGCGTCCAGCTGGAATACCGTCATGGCTGCAGGGCTTTCGCGAGAAACGCCTTCACATCCACCACGAACGCCTTCCACGCCGCCTCGTTGGCGCCGTAGTGCGCGCCGCAGCAACCGCCCGGCTTGCTGCGGTTGCCGACACCCGGGAGATAGCGGACCGGAAGCCCGAGCGCATCGAAACTGTGATGCGCGCCCTCGTAGATGCGCGTCTCGATGAGATCGCGGCCCTGCACGACCCGGCCGATCACCGTCTGGCATTGCGACACCGGTGTCCAGTCGTCGAGCGCCCCCATGGCGAAAAGGGTCGGCTGGCGCACGGCCAGCCTGGGCCCGAGCGCATCGGCCAGCGCGCAGTCGGGATAGAGCAGGATTGCCGCGCGCGCCGGCGCGGGGCTGCGGTCGTCGAGGCGCGGCGACAGCGCGCGCAGCATCGCCACGCCGCCGCCGTAGGAATAGCCCATGAAGACGAGCCGGCGCGGGTCGACGAAGCTTTGCCTGCCGAGCCAGGCCAGGGCGGCGTCGATGTCATGCGCACGCGCCTCGGCATCGGCCTGGGTCGGCCAGTTCCTGCCGCAAACGTCCTTCATGCCGCGTGCGGAGAAACTGTCGACGACCAGCGCGACATAGCCCCATGACATGAGAAGGCCGGCCATCCGCGCCGTGTTCTGGCCCGGCCCGCCGCAGCCATGGAAGATCGCGACGGCCGGCGCGGCACCGGTTCCGGCCGGACGGAAGAGCTGTGCGGCGAGCTGGACCGACCGTCCGCCCTGCTCCACCGGCACCCGCACGTTCTGCTGCGCCAGCGCGGGCGCGGCGCAGGACAGGGCGAGCAGCACCAGGACACGCGCGATCATGCGGGCACTCTATCAGACCGATCCGGAAATATTCGGCGCGGGCGGGAATAAAGCCGAACCGCCGGCGTCTTCCTGTTGCAGTCCATATCTGCCGAGGAGATATCATGCTGAAGTTGCTGTCGTTTTCCGCCATCGCCACGGTGGCGCTCGCCGCCGCTTCGTTCGCCGCCGATTCGTCGGCCACCCCGCCCGCCGCCAAGAACGGCATGTTCGTCAACGCCAAGGGCATGACGCTCTACACTTTCGACAAGGACACGCCCGGCAAGTCGGCGTGCAACGGTCAATGCGCCACCAACTGGCCGCCGATGCTGGTGGCCGAGGGCGGCAAGGCCTCCGGTGACTGGACCATCGTCGTGCGAGACGACGGCCTGAAGCAGTGGGCCTACAAGGGCAAGCCCGTCTACGGCTGGGTCAAGGACACCAAGCCCGGCGACACGACCGGCGACGGCTTCCTCAACGGCGCCTGGCACGTCGCCAAGCCCTGACGGTTTCGCGAGAAGGGCGTCGGCCGAGTGTGTGCCGGCGCCCCGATCATCTAGACTGACGCCATGGCCGATCCTGGCCCCCTCATCGAGCCACTGATCCCGGCGCTGCGCCGCTACGCCTACGCCCTGGTGCGCGACCACACGGCGGCCGACGATCTCGTGCAGGACACGCTCGAGCGTGCGCTGCTGCACTGGTCGTCGCGCCGGAGCGACGGCGACCTGCGGGCGTGGCTGTTCGCCATCCTGCGCAACCTCCATGTCGGTCGGCACCGTCAAGCCCTGCGCCGCGGCACGGTCGTCGACATCGACGAAGGCGAGCTGCCCGAAACGGCCGCCGGCCAGGACATCGTCCTGGAAACGCGTGACGTGCTGGCGGCGCTCGACTATCTGCCCGAGGAGCAGAAGTCGCTGCTGCTGCTCGTCGGCGTGGAAGACTTCTCCTACGAGGAGGCGGCCAAGGTCCTCGACCTGCCGATCGGCACCGTGATGTCGCGATTGTCGAGGGCGCGGCGGCGCCTGCGTTTGATCGTCGACGGCGATCGCGTCACCTTGCTGCGGAGAGTGAAATGAGCAGCGACACCGCTCCCCCCGGGGAAGACGAGTTGCAGGCCTATGTCGACGAACGGCTCGACGGGATGCGGCGTGGGGCCGTCGAGACCCACCTCGCGCGCACACCCGAGCTGCGCGACAGGATCACAGCCGAGCGCCGCCATCGCGCATCCTTGCGCAGCCAGCTGCAGAGCAAGGCCGACGAGCCGATCCCGGCACGGCTGCGCATCGCCGACATCCAGGCCGCGCGGCGGGCACGTATCATGCGGCGCACGGGCTTGGCCGCGGCGGCGCTGGCGATTTTCGTCGTGGGTGCGGCGGCCGGATGGCTTGCCAACGATCGGCCGCCGGGCACGCTCGTCGCCACCACGCCGCCGACGACCAGCGTCGCCCAGGGCGCGACGGCAGCGTTCCGCACCTTCGTGGTCGAGGTCGCCCACCCGGTCGAGGTCGGGGTGGCGCAGGAAGCGCATCTGCTTCAGTGGCTGTCCAAGCGCCTCGGCCGCACGCTTTCGGCGCCCGACCTCAGCCCGTTCGGCTACCGCCTGATCGGTGGCCGGCTGCTGCCCGCCAGCAGCAGCGCCGCCGCGCAGCTGATGTACGAGGATTCGTCGGGCAAGCGGTTGACGCTCTATGTGCGCGCGGCCGACGGCACGGAGACGGCCTTCCGTTTCCAGAAGGACGGTGATGCCGCGACCTTCGCCTGGATCGACCAGGGCTTCGGTTTCGCCGTCACGGCGATGGCGAGCCGCGAGGAGCTGCTGCCGATCGCCGAGGCGATCTACAAGGGACTGACGCAGAAGGGCTGATTGAGATTCCTCCCCAGCTTCGCTGGGGAGGTGTCGGCGTCTTACGACGACGGAGGGTCATGAGCATCGTCGGTGACGCTCATGACCCCTCCGCCCGCTGCGCGGGCACCTCCCCTTCGCGGCTTCCGCGAAGGGGAGGAAAGCTCTGGCTCCTACTTCGCCGGCGCCGGCGTCTTGAAGTGCGGGATGCCTTCGGTGCGATCGTCGAGCGCCTCGGCCCCCTCGGTCGGCAGCACCTTCACGTAGTTCAACGCGCCGTTGATGTCGTCCTTCCAGACCTCCTTGGGCAGGTCGTAGACGAACTCCACGCCGTAGCCGTTGGGATCATGGATGTAGAGGCTGTGGGTCATGCCGTGCTCGACGCGGCGGTCGAACTTGACGCCCTTCTTCTGCAGATAGGCGAGATGCTCCATCCAGGCCTCGCGGCTCGGCATCGTGATGGCGATGTGGTTGACCGCGCAGGGCATGCCGAACATCGACCAGTTCTCCGGCGGCTTGGGCAGGTCGCGGTTCTCGACCAGGGCGACGTCGTGGTGATGGTGGGTGCCGTCCTCACGGATGCCCGAGTAGAAGCGCATCTTGGGCGGGTTCGGCCGATCCTTGGTCGGCGTGAGCTGGCCGACCTGGCGGAAGCCGACGATCTCCGTCCAGAAGCGATGCGACTCCTCGATGTCGCGGACGTTGAGCACGAGGTGATTGACGCCACGCGGTGTTACGGGCTTGTCCATCGTTGCACTCCCGGATGAGCTGTCGTTGGCGAAATACTACCCTCAAACGACGCATTGGCCCACCCGCGATCAAGGCACTTTCGCGGCCGTGACGGGGTTTCCCGCCGGTTCTTGCGTCGCGGGCCTGGGCGACGGCACCGTCGGACTGACCGGCCGGCGGGCAACCAGCGGCGCGTTGCGGATCGACTGCAGGTCGACCGTCGGCATGGCCACGCCGAGGTGCTGCAGGACACCGTTGGCCAGCTCCTCGTAGCGGCTGAAGCCGCGGCGCAGGCGCCCGCGCCACGACGGGATGCCGCCGTTGGAATGCAGCTCGTAGACCGATTCCCGCTGGTCGAGCGCCGAGCCGACATGGTCCCATGCCATTTGCAGCAGGGCGGCGCGCTGCCGCGCGGTGTAGCCGCCGCCCGAGAACGATTCCTCGAGGCCCTCGGCCAGCGCCGGGTCGGCGAGATCGCGGTCGGTCGGCGCCACCACCAGCGAGGAGCCGGGCAAGGTGCGCAGGACCTCGCCCATGCGTGGCCGCGCCTTCAGCATGGCGATGCTGCCGACGGCGAGATGACAGGCGTTGGGCGCGCAGTAGCCTTCGGGGGTGAACTCCGGATCGAGCTCGGCGGCGGTCTGGCAGCTGCGGACGGTCTGCACGTCGGTGACGAGGTCGACGAGATAATCGACGGTGGCGTCGTGCGAGACCAGGCCCATGGCATGGGTGCAGGCGAGCGCCAGGCCGAGCGTGAACTCGGCCTTGCTGAGCCAGCAATAGAGCTGATGCCAGAACAGCCAGCGCGCCACCGGATCGGGCGACGGATCGCTGAGGAAGACGCGATCCCACGGGATCAGCACGTCTTCGAGCCACATCTGGCCGTCGAGCTCGTCGAAGCGGGCGCTGAGCGGCGCCGAGAAAGGGCTGGCGTCGCGTGCCGACGGCTTGCGGCAGACCACGGTGACCCCTGGCGCATTGACGGCGACGACGAAGGAGGCGCGATGGCCCTTGTAGTCGACGCCGTTGTGCGCGCCGACATAGACGTCGTGGGCGTAGGCCGGACTGGTGTGCATGCCGATCTTGCCGCGAATCACCAGGCCCTTGGCGGTCTCCTCGACGATCCTCAGCGCCGCCCGCTCCGCGGGATCCTCGCGCAGGCGATAGCCGATGGTCGCGGCGCCGGCGGCGAAGGTGAGGAAGCGGCCGCTGCGCGCGATCAGGGCGCGATAGGCCTCGGCATTGGCGCGCTGCTCGGGCGAGGCATTGCGCTGGTTGACCACGGTCTGCACGCCCATCGCGATCAGATGGCCGTAGGCCGGCGTGTGGGTCACGTTGCCGGCGCTTAGAAAGGTGGTGGCCGAGAAGCACCGTCCCATGCGGGCAAGGTCGTGGGCGCTGCGCGGCACCATGTAGCCGACCGGCGAGCGGCGGCCATTCTCGTCCGGCGGCGTCAGCAGCGTGTCCTGCCATTGCGGATCGAAGTGCCGGTCGTACCAGGCGACGTATTCCTCGACCATCGCCCGCGTCGCCGGATGTGTCGTCACGTCCCCGACCGGGCCATCGCCCAGGATGAAGACGCGCCGCCCGTCGCGCAGGCTATCGCGGTAGTCGGCCCCCGTTCGCATCGACGACATGTCCGCCTCCCTCTGGGCAACGGGCAAGAGCGTATTCTCGCCAGCGGCACGACGAAACGGTCAAAGGGAGCATCAAAGGCCCAGAGTGGAATGTTCCCGACATCAGCGCTTGGGATCGGTGATGTCCTCGAATTCCTTGAGATGGCTGGGAGCCCAGCGGTGGTCGCGCGCCCGCTCGATCCAGCGATTGAGCCAGGGCCAGCGGCGACGGGCGATCTTGACCCATCGGCGGCCGCTGTCGAACTCGGTCGCCAGCAGATAGAGGCCGATCACGAAGAAGATCCAGCCCTGCAGGAACGGCAACAGGCCGCCGACGATCGACATGATCAGGCAGGCAACGACCGCGGCGACCATCAGCGGCTTGCGCATCACCCGTCGCTCCGAGCGAACCCGACGGGCCTTGTCTCGATAAGCGAGGTCTTTCCCATGGAGAAAAGGCCCTTCGACTGAGTCCGCTTCGCCCGCTCCGCTCAGGGCGACGAAGCCTACAGATGGATCGGCTTCTCCCACGCCGCCAACGCTGCTTCCTTCATCGCCTCGTTGACCGTGGGATGGGCATGGCAGACGCGCCCGATATCCTCCGCCGAGGCGGAGAATTCCATGGCGATGCCGGCTTCGGCGATCATCGTGCCGGCCTCGGCACCAATGATGTGCACGCCCAGGACCTTGTCGGTTGCCTTGTCGGCCAGGACCTTCACGAAACCCTCCGTCGCACCGTTGGCGCGGCTGCGCGGGTCGGCGGTGAACGGATACTTGCCGACCTTGTAGGCAACGCCCGCCGCTTTGAGTTGTTCCTCGGTCTTGCCGACCCAGGCCACCTCGGGCTGGGTATAGATGATCGAGGGCACGAGATCCCAGTTCACGTGGCCCTTCTGCCCGGCGATGGTCTCTACGCAGGCCACGCCGTCCTCGCTCGCCTTGTGCGCCAGCATGGGCCCGTCGATGACGTCGCCGATAGCGTAGATGCCCGGCACCGACGTCTGGAAATGCGTGTCCACGGCGATGCGGCCGCGCTCGGTCAGCTTGACGCCGGCCTTGTCGAGGCCCAGCCCCTCGACGAACGGCCGCCGGCCGATGCAGACCAGCACGATGTCGGCCTGCACCGTCTCCGCCGCGCCGCCCTTGGCCGGCTCGACCGTCAGCGTCACGCCCTGCCCCGAGGCGTCGGCCTTGGTCACCTTCGATCCGAGCTTGAACTTCAGGCCCTGCTTGGCGAGTGCGCGCTGGAAGTGCTTGGTGATCTCGTCGTCGACGCCGGGCGTGATGCGGTCGAGGAACTCGATCACGGTCACGTCCGCGCCCAGCCGGCGCCACACCGAGCCGAGCTCGAGCCCGATGATGCCGGCGCCGACCACCACCAGGTGCTTCGGCACCTCGGTGAGCTCCAGCGCCCCGGTCGACGAGACGATCTTCTTCTCGTCGACGGTGACACCGGGCAACGGCGTCACTTCGGAGCCCGAGGCGATCAGGATGTTCCTGGTGGCGAGCGTCTCGCTCACGGCGCCATCGTCGCCCAGCACCGACACCGAACCCGCCTTGTCGATGCGGCCGGTGCCCTGGAACGAGACGATCTTGTTCTTGCGGAACAGGAAGGCCACACCCTTGGTGGTGGCGTCGACCACCTCGGCCTTGCGCTTCATCAACTGGGCGAGGTCGAGCTTGGGCGGTCCGACGACGATGCCGTGCGGCGCGAGATCGTGGCCCGCCTCCTCGAACAGGTGCGAGGACTGCAGCAGAGCCTTGGACGGTATGCAGCCGACATTGAGGCAGGTGCCGCCGAAGGTCGCGCGCTTCTCGACCATCGCCACCTTCATGCCGAGCTGCGCGGCGCGGATCGCCGCCACGTAGCCGCCAGGCCCGGCGCCGATCACGACGAGATCGAAGGTTTCACTCATTTTCCGTCACCCCGAGCGAAGTCGAGGGGCCTTGTCTTGGTATGCAACATGAGGAGGTCCCTCCACTCCGCTTCGCTTCGGTCGGGATGACGGTCAGACGCCGAGCAGCAGGCGTTCCGGATCCTCGATGCATTCCTTGACCCGCACCAGGAACAGCACGGCCTCGCGGCCGTCGATGATGCGATGGTCGTACGACACGGCGAGGTACATCATCGGCCGCACCTTGACCTCGCCGCCGACCACCATGGGGCGCTGCTGGATCTTGTGCATGCCGAGGATGGCCGACTGCGGCGGATTGAGGATCGGCGTCGACATCAACGAGCCGTAGACGCCGCCGTTCGAGATGGTGAAGGTGCCGCCGGTCAGCTCGGCGATCGAGAGCTTGCCGTCGCGCGCCTTGCGGCCGAGCTCGCCGATCGTCTTCTCGATATCGGCGAACGACTTCTGGTCGGCGTCGCGCACCACCGGAACCACCAGGCCCTGCGGCGTGCCGACGGCGACGCCGATGTCGTAGTAGTTCTTGTAGACGATGTCGTCGCCGTCGATCTCGGCGTTCACGGCCGGCAGCTCCTTGAGCCCGGCGATGCTGGCCTTGACGAAGAACGACATGAAACCCAGCCGGGCGCCGTGCTTCTTCTCGAACTCGTCCTTCAGCCGGTCGCGCAACGCCATCACGTTGGTCATATCCACCTCGTTGAAGGTGGTGAGCATGGCCGCCGTGTTCTGCGCGTCCTTGAGGCGGTTGGCGATGGTGCGGCGAAGCCGCGTCATGCGGACGCGCTCCTCGCGATCGGCGCGCGCGCGCGGGCCGGCCGGCACCGCAGGCT
>JAEWIV010000057.1 GCA_023386865.1 Pseudomonadota bacterium | reverse complement strand
TCCTTGTACAGGGGCTTCGGCCAGTCGGTCGATCTCGTCGAGGACGGCCTGCCGGGTCGGTCGCGTTGCCGCCACCGCCGCCTTGAACGGCAGGCCCGCCGCCGGAGCGAGCGCGGCCGGGCTGATGGCGACCGCGGTCACGTCCCGCAGGTTGGCGGCGAGGCCCGCATCCTTGACCATGCTGGCGAACACCGATGCCGCGCGCGGCGAGAAGAAGGTGACGACGTCGAGCGCGCGGGCCTCGAGGGCGGCGCGGGCGGAGTCCGGCAGGGTGGTTTCCTCGCGCGCGTCGTAGAGCACGAAGCGCTTCACCTCGAAGCCCGCCGGCTGCAGCAAGGCGCCGAGATCGGCCGCGATGTCGCGGCCAGAGACATGGACCAGCGGCCCGTTCCCGGGCTCGAGGCGCTGACGCACCAGCTCAGCCAGCGCCGCAGCGTCGCCCGATGCCGAGGCGACGGCGGCGAAGCCCAGCCCTTCCGCCGTGCTGGCCGTGGTGTCGCCCACCGCCAGGATCGGCCGGCCACGCTGCTCGGTTGCCTCGGCCAGCGCTCGTGCGCCGTTGGCGCTGGTCAGCAGCACGGCCTGGCAGGCGGCGAGCGCGGCCGAGAACTCCGCCGGCGGATGCAGGAACTCCAGCCGGAACAGGGGAGCGATCACCGCCGTGTGGCCACGTTCGCCGAGCGCTGCGGCCAGCGCCGTCGCCTCGCGTTCGGGCCGGATGATCAGCACGCGCATGCGTTCTCCGTATTTCATATTGCTCTCCCTCGCCAGAGGGAGAGGGCGCGCGAGGAGAGCAACGATGTCGCGCTAAAGAAGAACTACGCCTTCCAGCGCCAGCAGTTGCCGCTTGGTCGGCAGGCCCTCGCCGCCCGAGAAGCCGCCTTCTCTGCCGCCGCTGCCCAGCACGCGATGGCACGGCACGATGATGGGGATGGGATTGCGTGCGCAGGCCATGCCGACAGGCCGCGGTCCCGAGCCCAGCGCCGTGGCCATGCCGCCATAGGTCGCGGTCCCGCCGTACGGGATGTCGCGCATCATCGCCCAGACACGTTTCTGAAAGTCGGTGCCTCTCGGCGCGAGCGGGACGTCGAAGCACTTGAGCTTGCCGGCAAAGTAGCGGTCGAGCTGATGCGCCGCCTCCATCAGCACCGTGCTGGTCGCCGTTTCCCGCGCGCGCTCGCCTGGACCTGCCCAGCGCACGGCCGTCACGGCGTCGTGATCGGCTTCGACGGCCAGCCGGCCGACCGGACTGTCGACGTAACAAATCGTCATCAACCGAGCGTAGCGTCGGCCGCCGGCTTTTGCCAATCTAGGGACCCGATGTGTGGGGGAGAAAGAGAGCGTCGGTGACGTCGCGGATCACAAGGCGCGTTCTGCTCGGCGGTGCTGCGGCACTCGCGCCGGCGATGGCGCTCGCCCAGCCGGCGTCGCCACCGCGGCGCCAGCCGCAAGCGGCCGACAGCGGGCCGCCCATCGTGGTGTTCGCGCACGGCAACGGCGATTCGAGCGCGCTCTGGATCAACAACTTCTGGCGCTTCGAGGCCAACGGCTACAAGCGTAACCAGCTCTTCGCCATCGATTTCGCCTATCCCGTTGCGCGGCGCGAGGACGCCCGGCCCGAGCTTTTCCGCTCGTCGGCCGAGGACCAGACGAAGGAGCTGGCGGCCTTCGTCCAGCAGACGCTGAAGGCGACCGGGCGTCGCAAGGTGGCGCTGGTCGGCTCGTCACGCGGCGGCAACGCCATCCGCAGCTACCTCAAGCACGGTGGCGGCGCGCAGTTCGTGAGCCATGCGGTCCTGTGCGGCACGCCCAACAAGGGCGTCGTCAATTCCGACACGCTGCTGGTCGGCAGCGAGTTCAACGGCGCCTACGCCTTTCTCAAGGAGCTCAACGCCGGGTCGGACGATCTGATCCCCGGCGTCGAGATGATGGCGATCCGCTCCGACACCAACGACAAGTTCTCGCAGCCCGACGGGCGCTTCATCGGCGCGCCGGGCAAGCCGACGGGCGTGAGCTACGATTCCTCCGAGCTGCGCGGCGCCCGGAACGTCATCCTCGACGGCCTCGACCACCGCGAGGTGGCGTTCAACAAGCTCGCCTTCGGCGCCATGTTCGAGTTCATCACCGGCAAGCCGGCGGGCAACCTGTTCATCACCCAGGAGCCGTTGCCGGTGTTGAACGGCAAGGTGACCGGCGTCTCGGACGGCGGCGTCTACACCAACCTTCCCGTGGCCGACGCCGAGGTCGAGATCTTCGAGGTCGACGCCAAGACCGGCGAGCGCAAGACCACCGCCCCGGCGCATCGCAAGGTGACCGGAGAAGACGGCGCGTGGGGTCCGTTCATCGGCCGCGCGGATGCCTACTACGAGTTCGTGCTGCGCATGGCCGCGCAACCCATCACCCACACCTACCGCTCGCCGTTCCTGCGCTCGAGCGACGTGGTGCATCTCAGGCCGGCGGTCTTCGCCAAGGGCGACGAGCAGGCTGCGGCGGTCGTCGCCATGAGCCGGCCGCGCGGCTACTTCGGCGTCGGCCGCGACAAGTTCAGCCTCGACGGCAAGGCGCTGCCCGGGGTCACCGACGGCGTGCCCGGCGTCTCGGCCGGCAAGCTCGCCTTCGAGCCCGGCCCGCGCACCGTGCTGGCGGTGTTCAACAACGAGACCATCCCGGCCCGCACCTGGCCGGTGAAGGAAAACCACCTGGTGATCGCCGAATTCCTGAATTGATCAGCGCCGATCAGTCGGCGCGCGACGTCTTGCCGGCCAGTCTTCGCTGCGAGATACCGCGCCACAGGCCGACCAGCCTGCGGCCGAGTGCGATGCCCGGGAGCTCGATGAACTTGTAGGAGACCTGCGCGATGGCGAGCGCGGCGACGATGGTGAGGGCCGCGACCGCCAGCACCAGCGTTTCTTCCCAATCCTCCATCACCGCGGCCGGCAGGCTGGCGTACAGCGCGCGCACCGCGATCGTCATCAGCCAGAGATGCCAGAGATAGAAGGAGTAGGAGAGCCGTCCGTTCCAGCGCAACAGCGGCCGCTCGAGCGAGCGGAAATGGCTGGTTCCCTCGGAGCGCACGATGGCGCTGATGATGGCGAAGGCGGCGAAGGATTCCAGGAGTATGATCGCGGGCGTGCGCTCGGCGGCAAAGGTGTTCGGCAGCATCATGACCAGATAGAGCATTGCGAGCGCGCGCCGCGGGCCGCCGAACCAGCGCGCGGCGTGCGCTGCCAGCACCACGCCATGGCTTTCGACCATCATGCCGAGATAGAAGGCGAACAGGTAGCGCGACCACAGGTGTTGCCAGTTCAGCAGCGAAAGCGCGATCAGACCGCCCAGCACGAGGGCATCGAGCCATCGGTTCTCCTTGCGGGCCGCCGCATGGAACAGCGGCAGCAGCGGCGCCGCCAGGACCTCGACGTAGAGCGACCATACGACGAGGTTCATCGACCAGCTCGCCATGGTGAAGTTGGCGATGATCGATTTCCATTTCAGCGGATTGAACACGATGCCGTTCAGCCAGCCGGCGGCTTCGGCATTCTCCTCGGGCGCGCTGTCTGGAAAAGCCGAGAAGTCGATCGGCGGCTGGTCGATCAGGAACACCCAGGCGATCGCCAGGATGCCGACCATGGCCACGATATGCGCCGGGTAGAGACGCAGCATGCGGCGGATCAGGAAAGAGACGTAGTCCCGGCCGGCATGGATCCGGCCGCTACGGCTGTCGAGTGAGCGTGCGATCACCACGCCACTCATCACGAAGAAGATGATCACGGCGGTCTCGCCGTAGATCAGCCCGCTCGCCAACTTCTCGATGGCGTTCTCCCAGTCGGGCTGGTCGAGCAGAGTCCGTCCGGTCCCTTCGTGGACCACGAGGTAACCCATCGTGTGGCCCACCGCCACGGCGAGTGCGGCGAGGCCGCGGACCGATTCGATGCGGGAGAGGAAGACCCTTCTTGTCCGACCGGGAACATCTGAAACCATGCCGACCGCACTCTTCGTCATTGAAGAGTTGCCGTCGCGTGTCATTGATAGGGGCGGCGCGCCCAGCGTGAAGGTTTCTCGCGACGACGGCCGAGGGAGCCAGCTTGACGTCGAACGATCTGCCGAGCGAACAGGAAATCGCCCGCATCAATGCCGAGCACCTGATCACGACGCCGCTCGAGCCGGCCGACCTGCTGTTCGTGTTCGGCCAGCGCCGCGGCGAGCGCGAGATCATCGCCGCCGCAATCGACCTCTGGCGGCGCGGCCTGTGGCGCCACGCCATCGTGAGCGGCGGGGCGACGCAGGGCGATCCGCGCACCGAATGCTCGGTGATCAAGGGCGGCATGGTGGCGGGCGGCGTGCCCGCCGGTGTGATCCTGGAAGAGCATCGCGCCACCAACACAGGCGAGAACGTGCGGTTCGCCCTGCCGGTGATCGACGGCGCGCTCGGGCGTCATGCCGTCAGGAACGTGATCTGCCTTGGCAAGGTCTGCACGGCGCGGCGCTATCCCATGACCCTGCACCGGCACTGGCCCGAGGTCGACAAGATGCTGGCGCTGGTCAATCCGTATGCCGTGCCGGTCGAGCGCTGGCATACCGATCCCGTGTTCCGCGACCGCGTGCTTGCCGAGGATGCCAAGATCGCGCCCTACAAGGCGCAGGGCTTCATCGTCGACTGGCCGTGATCGCCCCGGCGCTCACCAGACGAAGCGAAGGCCCGCCGTTCCGGCGATGACCTGGCCGCGATCCGACAGCTCGGCGCTGCCGTTGGCGTAGAGGAAGGTCTGCTCCGCCACGGCGTACTTCACGCCCATGTCGATGCGCGCCGCATTGTAGGCGGCCCTCGCGCCGTCGACGGTGAAGCCCGGGCCCGGCAGCACGGCGAAGCCCGCCGTGACGCTGCGATCGGCCAGGAACTCGTGCATCCAGGCGGCGCGCACGAACGCCGTCACCGGCCGCCCCTTGACCTCGGTCGCGGCGTCGAACTGCGCGCCGAGGTAGAGCGGCAGCGAGGTCGTGCTCTGCGGCTGGTAGCTGAGCGCGAAGACGCCGGGGGCGCCGGTCGCCTGCACGCTCGATTCGCTGTAGCCCGGCGTCCAGAGCTGCACCGGCTGCAGAGCGACGAACGGCGTGACGTTGTAGCGGCTCGCTTCCTCGGGCGCGGTGAGCGTGAACGGCCGGCCGACCTCGACCCGGCCGGCGATCTGGTTGGCGACGGCGTTCGACTTCGCGGTCTCGGTATTGCCGATGCCCGCGATCATGCGCGTGGTGTTGCCGTCGAAGCGGCTGTAGGCGACGGTGGCGTTGAGATAGAAGCCGGCCCATTCCTGCTGGCCGTATAGGCCGATATGCGCGCCGGTGGCCCGGCCGGTGGCGCCGGTAGCGCCCACCCAATAGGTCGAATCGCTGAGACCGACGGCCAGGCCCAGCAGCGTCTGCGGGCCGATCCGATAGTCGCCGCCGAAGGCGCCGCCCACGATGCCCTGCTGAGCCGCCGGGCTCGCATTATTGGCCTCGGCATTCAGCCACTGCGCCCCGCCGAAGGCATTGCCCCAGGCGCTCCAGTTGGCATCGGCCGCAGGATCGCAAGCACTGTTGCAGGCGGCGGCCGCGAGCTGGGCCGTCTGTGCCGTGGCGGCTTGCTGCCGGCCCTGGCGTTGCACCGCGCGGTTGGCCAGCAGCGTGGCGAACTGGCCGCCTGCCATCAGCGACGAGGAGATGCCGACGCTGGCGTTGCTGCCCGACAGCGTCGTGAGCGCGTTCGGCAGTTCGGCGGCCGACAGCCCGTACAGGCCCGCCACGGCGTTCAGCCCGCTGCCCTGGTTGAAGGCGGCGTCGAGCACGCGGGCGACGGCTCGCTGGTTGCCGCTGATGCCCGGAAGGTTGGTCATGTTGGCGTTGAGATTCAGGGTCACGGCGTTGGCGCTGTAATCGAGGCTGGCCGTCAGGAACGCCGGCAGGTTCACCGTCGACAGCGAGCCGAAGGTGCCGGTCAATCCGCCGCTGGCGAACAGCAGCGTGTAGGGCGAGCGGCTGTAGCTGCCGGGCTGGAACACCGCCTGCGCCGTGCCGGCGAGTCGCGCCACGCCGTCGACCACCAGCTTGTCCGACACCCCGCCCGGCGCGGCGCGCAGCGACAGCGTGCCGGCCGAGGTCTGGGCGAAGGTGCCGCTGACGAAGTGGGTGGTGCCGGCGCCCGGGGCGCTGATGCCCATCCAGCCGCTGTTCTCGAAGCGCGCGAGAGGCCCGCCGGCGATCGAGACCGCGCCGTTGATCACGCCGGTATTGAACACCAGCGTGCCCGACGCCCCCGCAGCGGTCTGGATGGCGAAGGTGCCGGGCGCCGCGTTGATCGTGCCGTAGTTCAGGAGCGAGCTGTAGCTGCCGCTCATCAGCACGCCCGTGCTGCCGGCGCCGCTCACGCCCACCGTGCCGTTGTTGGTGGCGACGCCGTAGGTGTTGATGTTGAGGCCGACGCTGCCGGCGCCGGTCGTCGTCACCGTGCCGTTGTTCAGGATGTCGTCGCCCTGGACGCCCTGCAGCACCACGGCGCCCGCCGCGCCGCTCGACAGCGAGCCGTTGTTGGTGATCGGATTGTAGATGCCGGGCACCGTCGTGGTGAAGGCGTAGGTCACGCCGTTCAGGGTGTAGACGCCGATCGCGGTGTTGCCGTAGATCGAATTGGCCGACGTCGTGGTGCTGCCCGGCACGCTGAGCTCGGTCCAGGTCGCGGTGCCGTTCTCGTCGACATGCACGACCCAGGCGTGGGTGCCGGTGGCGTCGACCGAATCGGCCACCAGGTTGTAGGTGTTGGCGCGGCCGCCGCCGGTGATGCCCTCGAAGTGCGTCACCACCGTGCCGGTGCCGGGCGCGTCGTAGTCGGTGTAGACGCCGGTGCTCTGGTTCAGGATGTAGGCGCGCGACAGGCCGGGCCCGAGGCTCGAGCCGCCGGCGATGCGGTCGCCGTAGACGCCGTAGGCGGTGGTGCTGGTGTAGGGCCCCGGCCGGTTGATGGTCGCCATCGTGCCGGTGGAGATGGTGTAGAGGAAGGCGTTGCCTACGTTGGCGTTGCCGATGTCCCAGTTGCCGACCAGCTGGTTGCCGAAGGTCGAATGGCCGATCGTGTTGTAGGCGTCGGCCGCGCCGCGCAGCGTCGTGATCTGCTGGCCGGGCGCGGTGGCGCCGTCGTAGAAATAGCCGAGGTCGCCGTTGCCGTTGGCCGTCGTCTTGTAGCTCCCGGCGACGCGCAGGATGCCGGTCGCCGAGCCGAAGCTCGGCCCGTAGGGCGTATTGGTGGTGGCGCCGTTGAAGTTGACGCCGGAAGACGTCGACGTCGGAAACGGCACCGGCACCAGCGACGGCAAGGTGTAGAGCACGCCGCCGGTGGCGCCGCCCGACCCGAGCGTGAAGTCGCCGGTCATGTTGTTGCCGCGGATGCCGGTGACCGTGGTCACCACGCTGCCCGGGTTGCCGAAAGTGGTGTAGCTCAGGTCCTGCGCCAGCACGGGCGCCGGCAGGAGGGAGAGGGCTGACGTGCCCAACAGGGCGGCGGCGAAACTCCTGGCGATACCGGTCTTCAACGCGACTCCCCCGAACGAGCGACAGCTTTACTTCTCGTAAGTGTACCTGAAGTCGCAGTGGCTGGCGCCCTGCATGATGGTCTGCGTGCGCTCGAGCTTGAGCTTGGGGTCGTAGCCCTCGCAGAACGCGCCGTCGCGGTTGCACGACAGCAGGTGTCCGATCTCGCCCAGCCCCATCGCCTTGTAGGTCTCGGCATAGCGACAGCGCACGACGTTGAAGGCGAAGGATGCCTCGCCCTGCTCCTTGACCTCGATCTCGAGCGCGCCGCCCTTGGTCCAGAGCGGCATCACGTCCTGGAAAGCCTTCAGCGAGGTACCGCCTGGCGCCGCCGCCGCAAAAGCACGCGCCTGCTCGATGGCCGAGCGGCGGACGGACTCCGCGATGGTCTTCTTCGCCACCTCCTCGCCGTGGCTCTCCTTCAGGGTGAGGTAGACCTCCTTCAGGATCTCGGCTTCGATCTTGCGCTTCTCCAGCATGGAGAGGCCTTCCGGATGCGGGCTGTCGCTCATGGCAGGCTCCTTTGGCTCCCTTTTTCGAGCCTACACCTTGACATCGGGGACGTGCGATGAAATATGCGCGCACGATGACTTCGTTCGCTCCTTCCCGGTCGCGACGCCGCCGCTGGCACAAGCGGCGCGAAGACGCGCGCGCGTAAAAGGCGCGCCGTATCGTGAAGCCGCTGGATAAGGTTCAGGCGGCTTCCATCCCTTCCTCCCTTCTCCAGTCGGCCCTTCCTGAGGCCCTGAATTTGCGAGAGAGAAGACCATGACCAGCAACAAGACCAAGATCTTCATCGACGGTCAGCACGGCACCACCGGCCTGCAGATCCTCGACCGGCTGAAGGACCGGCCCGACATCGAGCTGCTGGAGCTGCCGACGGCCGACCGCAAGGATCTGGCCAAGCGCGCCGAGATCACGAAGGCGGCCGACATCGCCGTGCTCTGCCTGCCCGACGCCGCGGCCAAGGAGCTGGTGGCGGCGATCGGCGACAGCGATACCGTGGTGATCGACGCCAGCACCGCCCATCGCGTCGCCGACGGCTGGACCTACGGCTTCCCCGAGATGGCCAAGGACCACCGCAGGAAGCTGCTCGACTCCAAGCGCATCTCGAACCCGGGCTGCTATCCGACGGGGGCCATCGCCATCCTGCGTCCGCTGGTCGATGCCGGCATCGTGCGCGCCGATTCCTCGCCCGCCGTGTTCGGCGTCTCGGGCTACACCGGCGGCGGCAAGGAGCTGATCGCCGTTCACGAGCAGCCGGGCGTCGAGCCGTTCGGGCTCTACGGCCTGGAGCTCACGCACAAGCACGTGCCGGAGATGAAGAAGTACTCCCATCTGGCGCACGCGCCGATGTTCGTGCCGTCGGTCGGCCACTATGCCCAGGGCATGCTGGTGATGGTGCCGATCACGCGCGACATCGTGGCGAGGAAGGTGTCGGCCAAGGACGTGCACGGCGTGCTGGCGGACTACTATGCCGGCGAGGTCTTCGTTCCGGTGCGGCCGCTGGCCGACCGCAAGTGGCTGGAGCGCGACCGGTTCCTGCGGGCCGACCGTCTGGTCGACACCAACACCATGGAGCTCGCCGTCTACGGCAACGAGGCCGAGGAGCAGATCCTGGCCGTGGCCTCGCTCGACAACCTCGGCAAGGGCGCGTCGGGGGCGGCGGTGCAGTGCATCAACCTCAAGACCGGCGTCGACGAGAAGACGGGGCTCGCGACGGCGGCATAGCCGGTGCTTCGGAGTGCCGGCCTCGTCTATCGCCGCGGCCGGCCGGGTCAGATCAGGTATCCGTGTCCGGCGGTGCTGATGAAGTCGAGACCGATGACCATGTCGTTGTAGTCGCAATCGCCGCCGCCATACGTGTCCTCGAAGCCCCAGGTGTTGAGCCCGTAGTTCCACAGATGGGCGACGTCCTGGCCAGTCACCTTCTCGTTGGCACGGGCGAACGAGAAGAAGGTCTGCCCGCTGGTGATGTTGGTCAGCATCATGGCGATGATGTCGCCGGCATCGACATCCATCAGGTTGGTCTGGCTGAACTGGCCGTAGCCCGGCCCGCCGATCGAGGCGCTGCCGTCCTGCGTCAGGTAGGCC
>JAEWIV010000052.1 GCA_023386865.1 Pseudomonadota bacterium | reverse complement strand
GCCCTGTTCAGCGTCGCCCTTGCGGCGCTGGTCGGCATGTTCTGGCTCACCGTCGACTACGGCACCGAGTACGTGGCGCCGCTGCTGCCCTACAGCCTGCAGGTCAAGCTGGGCGAGAGCGTCTACGAGGAGATCACCGCCAACAAGGACGAATGCCAGGGCGAGGCCGGGCTGAAGGCGCTGAACGACCTCGCCAATCGCCTGGCCAAGGCGGCCGACTACCCTCACGAGATCGCCGTGCATGTCATCGAGGGCGGCCCGGTCAACGCCTTCATCCTGCCGGGCGGCATCCTGGTGTTCTTCTCCGACCTGTTCGAGCAGGCCAAGGACAGCTCGCAGGTGGCGGGCGTGATGGCGCACGAGGTCGGCCATGCCGTGCATTTCCATCCGACCAAGGGCGTTCTTCGCCAATACGGCATCGACCTGCTGATGAAGCTCGTGGGCGGCGGCTACTCCGACGTCGTGAGCACCTTGGGTACGGGCGGCAATCTGTTGCTGGCGCTGCGCAACGGCCGCGGCTTCGAGCGCGACGCCGACGCGACGGGCGTGGAGCTGCTGGAGAAGCTGGAGTTGCGCGCCGACGGCATCGCGAGCTTCTTCGAGCAGATGCTGGCGAAGGAGCCCACCGACATGGCCAAGGCGCTGGGAATCTGGTCGAGCCATCCGCCGACCGCCGAGCGCATTGCCGCCACCCGCCGCCCGTCGACCGGCCGGCCGGCCTTCAGCGATGCGGAGTGGAAGGCCATCCGCAACATCTGCAAATGAGCGGTACGAGCGAGCCCATGACCGAGGCCGAGCTGTGGGAGCCCGCCCAGTCCGACCCGCCCGACATCAGCCTTTGAGCCGCTGGCCGCCGATCTTGCAGTCCTTGAGGATTTCCGGCCGGAAGGCGAGGCCGTGGCCCGGCCGCTCCGGGGGCGTCATGGTGCCGGTCTTCGACGGCAGCACCGGCTCGATCCAGAGATCGTCGTTCCAGTCCATGTATTCGAGGTAGTTGGCGTTGGGGATCGAGGCCAGCAGATGCACCATGGTCTCATGGAAGAGGTGGGGGGCGATCCGGATGCCCCATGGCTCGGCGGCGGCCGCGATCTTGCGCAGCTCGGTATAGCCGCCGCGCATCGGATCGGGCTGCAGGATGGGAACGCACGGCGTCTCGAAGAAGGGACGCAGGTCGTTGCGCGTGAAATGGCTCTCGCCGCCGACGATGCGGGTCTTGAGGGCAGCCGCGATGCGCCGGTAGCCGGCGAAATCCTCGGCCACCACCGGCTCCTCGAGCCAGTACGGATCGAACTCGTCGATGCGATGGCCGGCCTGGATGGCGGTGTCGGCGTCCCAGCCCATGTTGACGTCGATCATGATTTCTACGCCGCCGCCCATCGCCTCGCGCATCGCGCGGACATTCTCGACGTCCTCGCGCCATGGCCGGATGTGGGCGACCTGCATCTTGATCGCCTTCAGGCCCTGGGCGGTGAATTCCTTGGCACGCGCGATCATGCCGTCGCGGCCGAGCCCACGGAAACAGCCCGAGCCGTAGGCCGGGACCTCGGTGCGGGCGGCGCCCCACAGCCGGAACAGCGGCAGGCCGGCGCGCTTGCCCAGGATGTCCCACAGCGCCATGTCGACGGCGCTCTGGGCGAACAGCGTGACGCCCATGCGGCCGAGCCAGAAGTTGCTCTTGTAGAGGACCTGCCAAATCGCCTCGATCTCGGTGGCGTCGCGGCCGATCACATGCGGCGCGATCAGCTCCTTCATGCAGGCGTCGAGCGTGTGCAGCCCGCCGCGCAGCGGCATCAGATAGCTCATGCCGATCAGGCCGCCTTGGGTCTCGATCTCCAGGACGTAGACGTCGCGCTTGGGCGCCGACAAGATGCCGGCGGCCGGCGGCGGCCCGCGCCACGGTACCTGCAGCAGGGTCGAACGCAGCTCGACGATGGTCGTGGGTGTGGTCATGAGGCATATCTCCCTGCGCTTTCGCCAACTATGATGCCCACCTGATGACTTCGTCCAACCGCCTCTATCTCTTCGACACCACCCTGCGAGACGGCGCCCAGACCCAGGGCGTCGATTTCACCGTCGCCGACAAGGCCGCCATCGCGCGCGAGCTCGACCTGCTGGGCGTCGACTACATCGAGGGCGGCTGGCCCGGAGCCAATCCGACGGACGATCGCTTCTTCGCCGATCCGCCGACGTTCCAGAACGCAAAGTTCGTGGCCTTCGGCATGACGCGCCGCGCCGGCCGCAGCGCCGCCAACGATCCCGGCCTGGCGGCCATCCTGCAGACCAAGGCGCGCAACGTCTGCATGGTGGGCAAGACCTGGGACTTCCATGTCGACGTGGCGCTCGAGGTCGATCGCAAGGAATACCTCGAGATGATCGGCGACTCGCTCTCGTATGCTAAGGGCCGCATGGACGAGGTGATGTTCGACGCCGAGCACTTCTTCGACGGCTACAAGGCCAATCCCGACTACGCGATGGCCTGCCTCGCCGCCGCGGACAAGGCGGGCGCGCGCTGGCTGGTGTTGTGCGACACCAACGGCGGGACGCTGCCGCACGAGGTCGAGCGCATCGTCGGCGAGGTGGTGAAGAAGATCCCGGGTGACAGGCTCGGCATTCATACGCACAACGACACCGAGAACGCCGTCGCCAACACGCTCGCCGCCGTACGCGCCGGCGTGCGCCAGGTGCAGGGCACGATCAACGGGCTGGGCGAGCGCTGCGGCAACGCCAACATGATCGCGCTCATTCCCAATCTCGTGCTCAAGATGGGCTTCGAGACCGGCCTCAAGGACGGCGCCATGCAGCGGTTGACGCATCTGTCGCGCCTGCTCGACGACCGGCTGAACGTCGTGCCCAACCGCAGTGCGGCCTATGTCGGCACGCGGGCCTTCGCGCACAAGGGCGGCCTGCACGTGTCGGCGGTCGAGAAGGATCCCAAGACCTACGAGCACGTCGATCCCGAGACGGTCGGCAACCAGCGCATCATCGTGGTCAGCGACCAGGCCGGCCGCTCCAACATCATGGCGCGCTTCCGGCAGATCGGATTGGACGTCGACCCCAAGGACCCTGGCGTCGCGCGGCTTCTCGAGATCGTCAAGGAGCGGGAGGCGGAGGGCTACGCCTACGACGGCGCCGACGCCTCGTTCGAACTGTTGGCGCGGCACGAGCTGCACACCGTGCCCGACTACTTTGCCCTGCAGAGCTTTCGCGTGCTGGCCGAGCGTCGCGTCAATGCACGCGGCCAGCTGATCGCGCTGTCCGAGGCGACGGTGAAGCTCGACGTCGGCGGCAAGCGGGCGATGGAAGTAGGCGAGGGCAACGGCCCGGTGAACGCTCTCGATGCTGCGCTGCGAAAGGCGCTGCTGCCTGTCTATCCAGAGTTGCAGGACATGCGCCTGGTCGACTTCAAGGTTCGCATCCTCGATGCAGCGGGCGGCACGGCGGCGACCACGCGCGTCATGATCGAAAGCGCGGATTCCAGGCGACGCTGGTCGACCATCGGCGTATCCCCCAACATCGTCGACGCCTCCTACAACGCCCTCTACGACGCCATCACCTACAAATTGTTCCGCGACGGGGCCAAACCGGCCGAAAGGACCTAGCTGCCATGCCCCGTCCGCCAGTTGACCGCATTGGGCCCGCGGCAGACCATATATAGGTGCGAGACGGAGAGCATCTGGACGCGCGGTCCCCAGCAGGGACGGTGACGCCCCCGGTCGCGGCCATCCAGCGACGGCCGCGCATGGAACGGCGTATCGTGGCGCGGGCCGTGATGTGGTCGCTCCCTGCGATCGTGCTGGCCGTCAGCGTCTTCGTCTGGCTGTCATCGGGCCGCTGGGTCTCGACCGACAATGCCTACGTGAAAGGCGACCGCGCCCAGATCGCGCCCGAGCTCAGCGGCATCATCGTCGAGGTGCCGGTGCAGGAGAACCAGCGGGTGACGCGCGGCCAGCTCCTGTTCAAGCTCGACGAGCAGGCTTACCGGCTGGCGCTCGCCAAGATCGACGCCGAGATCGAGACGACGCGCGCCGACATCCGCGGCCTTCGAGCGCAATGGCGCACCAAGCGCGAGGAGATCAAGGCGGCGCAAAGCCAGCTCAACTACGCCCAGCAGGAGTTCGAGCGCCAGTCCGACCTCGCCGACAAGAAGATCGCCTCGCAGCAGAAGCTGCAGGAGACGCGGATGGGGCTCGACGTCGCGCGCCAGCGCATCTCCGCGGCGCAGGAGGACCTGCAGCGCATCGAGGCCCAGCTCGCCGGCGACCCCAAGATCCGCGCCGACGACCATCCGCGCGTCAGGCAGATGGTGGCGTCGCGCGACGAGGCGTTGCTGCAGCTTCGCCGCGCCTCAATCGAATCGCCGCTCGACGGAATCGTCTCCAAGCGGCCGGTCCCGGGCAGCTACGCCACCGCCGGCGTGCCGGTGATGGTGGTGGTGGCCGACACCGATCTGTGGATCGAGGCGAACTTCAAGGAGACCGAGCTCACCTTGGTGCGGCCGGGACAGTCCGCCATCGTCAAGGTCGACACCTATCCCGACGCCGCCTGCACCGGCAAGGTCGCGAGCATCGCCCAGGCGACGGGGGCGGAGTTCGCCGTGCTGCCGCCGCAGAACGCGTCGGGCAACTGGGTGAAGGTGGTGCAGCGCATCCCCGTGCGCATCGCCGTCGCCTGTCGCGAGGGCGATCCGCCGCTGCGCGTTGGCATGAGCACGACGGTCGAGATCGATACCGGCCACAGCCGTTCGATCGGCAGCCTGCTGAGCGGATTGGGCAAGAGCTTCGGTCTTTCGAGCGCATCCGCCACGGCAAAGCCGTGACCGATCCCGGCGTCAGGCGCCGGCGCGGCCTGATCACCATCACAGTGATGATGGCCACCATCATGCACGCACTCGACGGCACCATCGCCAACGTGGCGCTGCCGTCCATCCAGGGCTCGCTGTCGGCGACTCAGGAGCAGGTCTCCTGGGTGGTGACCTCCTATATCGTCGCCTCCGCCATCATGACGCCGTTCGCGGGCTTCAGTGCCACGCGCTTCGGCTTGCGCCGCACCCTCTCGACCTGCGTGATCGGCTTCACCATCGTGTCGATGCTGTGCGGGGCGGCCCAGACGCTCGACCAGCTCGTCCTGTTCCGCGCCCTGCAGGGCGGCTTCGGCGCCGCGCTCGTGCCGGTGTCACAGGCCATCATGATGGACACCTATCCGCGCGAGGAGCAGGGCAAGGCGATGGCGATGTGGGGCGTCGGCACCATGATCGGCCCGATCGTCGGTCCGTCGCTCGGCGGCTGGCTGACCGACGAGTTCACCTGGCGCTGGGTTTTCTACGTCAACCTGCCGGTCGGGTTGCTGTGCGCCTTCGGCATCCTGGTGCTGGTGCGCGACAGCGCGCATGACCGCCGCAGGCCGTTCGACATGCTCGGCTTCGTCCTGCTGGCCATCGCCATCGGCAGCTTCCAGCTCATGCTCGATCGCGGGCAGCAGCTCGACTGGTTCGATTCCATCGAGATCATCGTCGAGACGCTGGTGGCGGGCGTTGCCTTCGCGATGTTCCTGATCCACGTGCTCACCGACCATCATCCGTTCCTGTCGCGCGACCTGTTCCGCGATCGCAACCTGACGGTCGGGCTGATCCTCACCGCCATCACCGGCCTGGTGCTGATCGTGACGGCGACCCTGATGCCGCCCTTCCTGCAGCAGCTCAAGGGCTATCCGGTGTTCACCACCGGTATCGTGCTGGCGCCGCGCGGCGCCGGCATGATGATCTCGATGATGATGGTGGCGCGCCTGATCGGCCGGTTCGACGCCCGCCTGCTGATCGCCCTGGGCTTCAGCCTGTGCGCCCTCTCATTGTGGGAAATGACGACCTTCACCCTCGAGGTCAGCGAGAGCCAGATCATCTGGAACGGGGTGCTGCTGGGCTTCGCGCTCGGCCTGGTGTTCCCGCCGTTGACCACGCTCACCTTTGCCACCCTGCCGTCGCGCCTGCGCACCGAAGGGGCGGCGATCAATGCGCTGATGCGCAATCTCGGCGCCTCGGTCGGCATCGCCGTGCTGGTGTCGCTACTGGCGCGCAACACCCAGGAGAATCGCGCCGAGTTGGTCGGCCAGCTCACCCCCTACAGCGCCGGCTGGCCGTTCGGCCGCGTCATGCCCGGGCCGGAGTCGCAGATGCTCGCGGTCTGGGATGCCGAGATCAATCGGCAGGCGGCGATGATCGGCTACCTCAACGACTTCCGCGCCATGACGATCTGCAGCCTGGCGGTGATCCCGCTGCTGCTGCTCATGCGGCGGCAGATGCTGGCTCGCTAAACTTGCGCGCCCCGGCCTCGGCGTCTTCGGGAAGGACAACCCGGCCCGGCTTCCGCTAGAAGAGCGGCGCAATGGGACGTCCCTCCAAAGGCCGCGCCACCGCCGGCATCGCGCCGACCATCATCCTGGTGCGGCCGCAGCTTGGCGAGAATATCGGAATGGCGGCGCGCGCCATGCTGAATTGCGGGCTGTCCAGCCTGCGCCTGGTCGCGCCGCGCGACGGCTGGCCGAATCCCAAGGCCGAGCGTGCGGCGTCCGGCGCCGATGTGGTGCTGGAAAAGGCCAAGGTGTTCGACACGGTCGAGGCGGCGGTGGCCGACCTCGCGCGCCGGGTGGGGGCCCCCCGCCGGCCCCCCGCCGGGGCC
>JAEWIV010000012.1 GCA_023386865.1 Pseudomonadota bacterium | reverse complement strand
GCGCCGGGGCCGGCTGCGGCGCCCGCTGCTGTGGCGCAGGGCGCGGCGGCGCCGGCGGCGGCATCATCTTCTTGATCAGCTCCTGCGTCTTCGCCGCCTCGGCTTCCTGGAACTTCTTGATCTCTTCCTGGTCGAGGAAGCGATCCTTGTTGAGGTCGGTCTCCAGGAACTCCTTCACCGCGTAGGCCGTGAGCTCCGGCCGGTCGATGACGCCGTCCTTGTTGGTGTCGATTTCCTGGAACTTGATCAGGACGAGCTTCTTGCGCACCTCGTAGGGCAACTGACCCTGGCTCTGCGGGCCGTCGGCCGGGCCCGCGGCCACGAGATATTCCTGCTGGCTGATCCGGCCGTCGTTGTTCTTGTCGAGCTTGTCGGCGTCGCGCATCTGCATGTCTATGAGGTCGTTCAGCGCCATCAGTCCCTTGCGACGCTCGGCCTCCGCCTGCTGGCGTTCGGCCTGCTGCCGCTGCGCCAGGCGCTGCATGAGCAGCCGGATTTCCGGCTCGGTGATCTTGTTGTCGCGGTCGGTGTCGTACTGATTGAACTCGGCCTGGATCGGCGCCTCCGCCTCGCTGCGCTCGATGAAGCCGCTGCCGTTGAGGTCGAGATTCTGGAAGGCGGCCCGCAGGCGGTTGCGACGTTCCTCGAGACTCGGCCCACCCGGCGCATCGGCCGAATAGGGCGGCTCGGCCAGCTTCAGGAATTCCTCGAGCGACACCTTGCCGTCCTTGTTGGAGTCCAGTTCGTCGAACGACTTCAGCCGGTATTTGACGAAGTCCTCGCGCGAGACCTCGCCCTTCTTGGCCGTATCGATCTCGACGAACCAGGGCGGCAGCGGGATCGGCCCGGTGGATTGGCCCGGCGTCTGAGCCTGGGCCGCTGCCGCCAGCACCAGCAGGCACAGCAGAATTGTCGCTCTCATCACCCTTCCTCGGCTTCCCGGCGCATTGGTAGGGTCATACCGCAGGCTGCGCTACCTACCGCCAGTGGAAAATCTCCCGTCCTCGATCGACTGGACCGATTGTTGCAGATTTCCGCTGCCGGTAGTGTAGTCGGCCGGCATGCCCATCTACATGGAGATATCGCCGCTCCACCGCCTCGTCACCATCGTGGCGCGCGGCACCGTCAGCGGCGAGGAGGTGCGCGCCACCGCGCAGAAGCTGGCCGACGCCCGGGTGCGGCGGCTCGCCAAGATCGTCGAGGTCGCCGGCGCCAAGTTCGACTTCCAGGCGGCGGACATCATGGCCCTGGCGCAGATGCTGCGCGCCGACGCCGACGGCCGTGGCCCGGTCGCCTTCGTGGTGCGCGACCTGAACCAGCCCTTTCCCCGCATGTTCGCCGACAAGACCGCTCACGAGGGACCGGTCGAGCTGTTCAAGAGCCTGCACGACGCGCGGGCCTGGATCGCCCGGATCCAGCACGCTCCCAGGCCGGCCCCGGCCGTCGCCGGCGCGGCCGCGAAGGTGGCGCAAACCGCGACCGACGACTGGAGCGACCCCCAGCGTCAGGGAACGGTGATCCGCGGCGCGCGCACCCGCGAGTTCACGACCCGAACCCTGGTGCATTAGAGCCGGTTCGATTCAGGCGGCGTCGTGGAAGATGATGCCGAGAGTGAAGCGCTCGCCTTGGCGCAGGCTCGACACGCCGTGGCGCATCGCCGTGCGGTAGAAGCCGCGCGCGCCCTTCACCGGCCGCTCGTTGACCGCGAAGATCACGGCGTCGCCCTGCTCGAGCGGCACGACCTCGCCTCGCGACTGCATGCGCGGACGCTGCTCGACCAGCATGAATTCGCCGCCGTTGAAATCCTCGGCGGGATCGCTCAGCAGCACGGTCGCCTGCAGCGGGAACACCAGATCGCCATAGAGGTCACGGTGCAGGCAGTTGTAGTCGCCCGGCCGGTAGCGCAGCAGCAGCGGCGTCGGCCGCTTCTGGCCGCCGGCATGGCACTGCCGCAGCCAGGCCTGCAGGGTCGACGGGAAGCGCCTGGCGACGCCGAGCTCCTGGTTCCAGCGGTTGGCGACCGCCGCCAGCGCGG
The DNA here is from genome assembly GCA_023386865.1 of Pseudomonadota bacterium. Taxonomy (GTDB): domain Bacteria; phylum Pseudomonadota; class Alphaproteobacteria; order Reyranellales; family Reyranellaceae; genus Reyranella. The sequence continues at coordinate 9,739 of JAEWIV010000012.1, read as the reverse complement.
GATAGAGCGCTTGCCGCAGCGCCTCGATCCGCTCGGGCAGCGGGTAGGCGAAGTACTGGTACTCGCCTTGGCCGAAGCCGTGGCGCTGCATGACGACGTGGCTGCGGAAGCGCGTCTTCTCCGGCCACAGGCCGGCCAGGTTCCGGCACTCGGCCCGGTCGATCAGGCCGGGGGCCACGACGAAGCCGCGGGAGGCCAAAGTGTCGCTGTCGATCATCTGGATATCCTTGCGCAGGCCGCCCACTTCTTCTATCCGCAGCCCGCTTGATATAAGATGCCGTCTTAGCCCTCTCCCGGCCCGGGAGGGGGCTTTTGCCAACTCGGGGTAACGCAGAAATGGCCGAGCCGGTCCAGACCGACAAGGAGCAGAGGCGGCTCATCCGCATGGCGGAGACCATCTCCAAGGCTCTGCCCTACATGCGTCGGCACAACGACGCCACGTTCGTCGTGAAGTATGGCGGCCACGCCATGACCGATCCCAAGCTCGGCGATCTGGTGGCGCGCGACGTCGTGCTGATGAAGCAGGTCGGCATGAATCCGATCGTGGTCCATGGTGGCGGCCCCCAGATCAACAAGATGCTGGAGCGCGTCGGGCTGAAGAGCACCTTCGTGAACGGGCTGCGCGTCACCGATGCGGCGACCATGGAGATCGTCGAGATGGTCCTGGCCGGCGCCATCAACAAGGCGATCGTGGCCGACATCAACGAATGCGGCGGTATCGCCGTCGGCATCTGCGGCAAGGATGGCAACCTGATCCTGGCCAGGAAGGTCACCGAGATTCGCGACCCCAAGACGGGCGAGCTCTTGAAGGTCGACCTCAAGCAGGTCGGCGAGCCCGCCAAGATCAACGTCATGGTGCTGGAGCAGCTGCGCCGCGCCGATGTCATCCCGGTGGTGGCGCCGATCGGCTTCGGTGTCGACGACGAGCTCACCTACAACATCAATGCCGACACCTCCGCCGGCGCCATCGCCGGCGCCATGCGGGCGAAGCGCCTGCTGTTCCTGACCGACGTGCCGGGCGTCCTGGACAAGGACGGCCAGCTCATTTCGGAGATGACGGTCGAGCGCGCCCGCGCGCTGATCGCCGACGGCACGATCTCGGGCGGCATGATCCCCAAGGTCGAGAACTGCATCGACGCGGTGAACTCAGGCGTCGAGGCCGCCACCATCCTGGACGGCCGCGTGCCCCATGCCCTGCTGCTGGAGGTCTTCACCGAGACCGGCCTCGGCACCATGGTCAGACGCGCCTGACGGCCTTGAATCGCCTGATTTCGCTGCATATTTAGGCACTATGGCTCTGCTGCCCATCCTCACGGCGCCCGATCCGCGCCTCAAGAAGAAGTCCAAGCCGGTCGAGGCCGTCGACGACGAGGTGCGCCGGCTGATGGACGACATGCTGGAGGCGATGTACGCCGCGCCCGGCATCGGGCTGGCGGCACCGCAGATCGGCGAGCTCCGGCGCATCATCGTGCTCGACATCGACCGCGAGGACGTCAAGACCGGCCCCTTGTTCATGGCCAACCCCGAGATCGTCGACGCTTCGGATGAGGATGTGAGCTACGAGGAAGGCTGCCTGTCGGTGCCCGACCACTATTCCGACGTGGTGCGTCCGGCCAAGGTGACGGTCCGCTACCTCGACCGCGACGGCAAGCAACAGGACATGCAATGCGAGGGCCTGCTCGCGACCTGCGTGCAGCACGAGATCGACCATCTCGACGGGATCCTGTTCATCGACCACATCTCTGCGCTCAAGCGCAACATGATCCTGCGCAAGCTCCTCAAGGCCCGGAAGGAGAAGGAGCGCGAGGAGGCCGAGGGCAAGTCGGCTCCGGCCAAGGCCAAGGACCCAGAGCACGCGCTTTAGACCGCGGCATGGAACATTGCGGCGTGGAAGTCTAAGCCCGGGAGACGCCGGCGATGACACCGCAACAGATCGACCTCGTCCAATCCAGCTTCAACAAGGTCGTGCCCATCGCAGGCGCCCCCGCCGACCTGTTCTACGCCCGCCTGTTCGAGATCGCGCCCGAGGTGCGGTCCCTGTTCCCGCAGGATCTCGGCGAGCAGAAGAAGAAGCTGATGGCGATGCTGGGCACGGCCGTTGGCAACCTGCACAAGCTCGACACGATCCTGCCCGCGGTGAAGGATCTCGGCAGCCGCCACAAGGGCTATGGCGCGACGGCCGCACACTACGCGCCGGTCGGGGCGGCGCTGCTGTGGACCCTGGAAAAGGGCCTCGGCCCGGATTTCACGCCGGAAGTGAAGGCAGCCTGGACCGAGACCTACAACGCGCTGTCGGGCGTCATGACTTCAGCGTAGCTCATCTTCATGTTCCTCTCCCCCGGAGGGGGAGAGGTTAGGTGAGGGGGAGACCGAAGACTCTAGGATGAGTCACCTAGTAGACGGAGCCTCCTTGGTCCGCCGCCATGTAGCTCGCTCTGAGGGTAGCTGAGTTCCCAGAGTTGGTTGGTGTCGCGGTGGCGGGAGACGACGATCCAGCCGCCTTCTTCCGTCCCGACCTTTTCAAGCTTTGTCGCGAGCATCTCGTCGATCGCTGCTGCGTCTCCGCGAGCGGCCACCTTGCCGTCTTCAAGATGCCGGATGTCTCTTAGGTCTTCCGAAGGCGCCATCCGTCCAGAATCTCACAGGTGGGACGTTGCGGCAAAGCCCCTGATGACTGCACCGCAGGCGCTACAAATAACTTTCGTTCTGTAACTGTACTATAGTTATTGACAAGGAGAGCCGCTTCTTTTATGGTGCGGAGAGCCTTCTTTCGCCCGAGCTTGCGGTCGTCGCGCAAGCTTCTCGAAGGAGGGCGTCCCGCACGATCTGCAAGGAGCAGCATCATGTTCAATATCCGACCGGACAGGCCCTGGTTTCAGCTCGGCGACGAGCCGTTGGAGGACCTGCCGGGCTTCCGCGTGAACGTCGACGGCACGGTACGTGACGCCTCGCGCGGCGACTTGAGGACTGCATTTCCTGGGATCGATCCCGGCGAGACCGCGGCGCTGCTCGGTGGCATCATGTTCAACGTCCAGCCCGGACAGAACCTGCCGGGTCTCCACAATTTCAGGCCGCCCGAAGAGCTGGTGCCGGGCTTTCGCATGAACGCCGATGGCTCGATACGTGACACGTCAGTGCCTCCCGCTCGGATCTATCCAGATGTAGGGGCCAATTCGTTTGGTCCCTTCAATCAGTTCGGCACCAAGCCCTTTACGTCTGTTGGCGATGGATCGCCACCACCGTACCTCGCCTATGATTCTGGATTTTCCAATGAGCTCGGCAAAGTGCCGCCCCTCAACGAAGGCGAGCCCGGTGGCACATCTGTCTCGCTGCCTTCCAACTCGCCATTCTTTCCTGAACGCGGTGCTGGCGAGCGCCCGTTCGGTTCGCTGCCATCCTCACTCCCTTCCAGTGGGACGGATCCCAGTAACGGACTTCGTCCGCCGGCTACCTCGTTTATCTATACGGCGAACCCGTCGCCGATGCCTGGGTCGACATTCGCCGGACCGATTGCTGGTGAAGGTTTGTCGGCGGCAGGCCAATCGGACACGGCCGACCCCGGTGTGCGGCCGATGCCTGGCGATGGCGCCGATCCGAATGTAGTCCCTGTCGCCGGTGGTGAGCAGACAACGACGGCCGACGAAGTTCAGGTCGCTCAGGCTCCCACGGCCGGCCAGCCCTCGCCGCCCGCTCCCTCCAGTCAGAAACCAGGCCGCGGTTATGGGACCTTGCCGCAGAGACAAATTGAACAGGGCATGAGCAAGCTGCAACGGCAGATCAATCGCGATCAAGCCTTCCGTGAACTGACGCGTCAGCCCCTTACTGCCGCCGAGACCCGCGACGCGCTCCCGGACGATTGGGAGACGACCAAGCCGGCGGATGTCGTCAATGACATCAAGCGGGCAGCCGAGCGGCATGGCGTGCCGGTACAGCTCCTCGCGCGGCTGCTATATCAGGAAGGCAAGTTCGGCGAGGTTGCAAGGGGCAGGGCCCCGTTGGTCATGCAGTCGAGCAGCCGCTTCCAGCCAATCGGCTACGCCCAGATGAACAGGATCACATTCGAGGACCTGATCAAGCGGGCGAGGGAGCGCGGCGACGCGGCTCGCGCCGAAGAGCTCAAGACCTACTCCTTGGCCGACCGGGCGCAATCGTTCGACGCTGCCGCGGAACAATTGGTGTATCTCCACCGTCTTCTGGGCGGGAGCTGGCCAAAGGCGGTCGCTGCCTACAATGTCGGGCCCACCGCTATCTGGCGTTGGTTCGACGCCGAGCACGATCCGAGTGACAAGGATGGCGTGCGAAATGATCCGAGGTACTTCGCGACTCGTACGACGGACAAAAGCGGCAAGCCGCTACCAGAAAGCCAGTTGAAGCCGACAGCCAAGTGGCAGGAGATGTCGGCGTATCTCAGAATGGTCCTCAGAGGTGCCGCCGAGGATCCGGCAATCGGCGATATGTATGGCTACCAACCACCCGAACAGTATCGTGCGCGTGCACTGATTCCTCGCCGGCCCGCGCCTCCAGGCCAGCCGACGGTCCCTTCTCGGAGGAACCCGTAATAGTTGTATTGATGGTGCGAAGAACACGTGATACGCATGAGTGTGCGGCTTGATCGATTGGTTCTAGTGACACTCGTTCTGGTTGTCGCCGGCGTCATGTCGCAGGCGAAAGAGCCAAGTGACACTACGCGGGAGAAGATCGTCAAGAGGGCCGATGAAGCATCGCGTTCCAAACTCGCCATGTACTATCACACGCACGCAAACGTGCGACTAGGCCAAGAACACCGCTTGGCCAATGGAGTGGCTTGGCGCCTGCTGACCGATGCCAGGACAGGTGCTGTCGCACCACGGATTACCTGGATGGCAGACCGGGAAAGCATGCTCCTGGCCAACGCCTTGTTCGAAATCATACATGGCGCGGAGATCATTGACTTCGATTGGCGCGACCTCGACCGGCGCCATACGGAACTCTATTGGTGGCAAGACGGATCCCCTCCCTATGTCATCAAGCCCCCCTATGCTGTTCAGGAGAAGGTTGCCGTTACCTACGCGACGTCGCGGCTCGTGAGCTATGTCGACGTGACTCGCGAGGTACGGGAGATCTCGATGGGTATCGTTGTTGTCGGGAGGGTGCTGGACCTCGAGCAAGGTATCATCCACTCGGTCTCGAGTTGTCCAGGCTCAGGCTATGACTCCAGCCACTTTCGCTTTGGTGAGCTGCTCGATGTCTGTGACGACGAGGCTTACAAGCGTTTCATGACGCTCTGGTCGGACAAGGTCCGCCAAGCCATCGCCAAGGCACGGATACATGGCGATGGACGGTCAGAGGAATGCGGAGAAAGCATGGAGCCGTTGGACAAGGAACGCAGAGGGCTGGCATTTTATCTGACCCCAGCGGGCATCGCGGTTTTCAACGAGGATTGGTGGCCCAACATCGCCAAGTACTGCGCATTCTACGACGACCTCACGGTCAATCCCATCATCCTCACGTACCAGGAGCTGGAGCCGTTCATGAAGCCCGGGCCCTGGCGCGACGACGTTCTCAAGCAAGGCCGGACAATGTTGCGTCGATGATGCAGATGGAGATAGGCATGGTCTTCCAAAGATGAGGTGCAGGCGGCCTCGACTCGGGCTTTTGGCCACAGCACTTGCCGCGCTCATGTCGATCGTGGGCATCGCCTCCATGACGCAGGCGAGGGGACTAAAAGAGTACGTAGAGGGATACCAAGACGTCGCGACCGCCGACGATGCCTTGTTGGCCGATCTCGCCACTTACTATCGACTTCATGCAAAGGTGAGATCGGGACCTGAACAACGGCTGGCCAATGGGGTGACCTGGCGCTTGCTCACCGACATCAGGACCGGTGCCGCCGCACCCCGCATAGTCTGGATGGCTGACCAAAAGGCCTTGCTCAAGGCAAACGCCCTGTTCGAAGCCGTACACGGAGAGGCGCTTGTCCAGTACGAGCTGCGTGACCTTTATCGTCGGCGGTCGGAACTCGACGGTTGGGAAGACAGCGGCGTCCCGTTCGGGATCGTCAAACCTCCTTACTTCAAGCCGGAGGCCGTTGCCTTGACCTACGCGACGCCGCGGCTCGTGAGCTATGTCGAGGTGCGCCGCGAGATGAGGGTGATGTCCACGGGCGCCGACGTGTATGGGCGAGTGCTCGATCTCGAGAAAGGACGAATCAGGGAGATCGAAGGCTGCGCCCTCTATCACTACGACTACGACCACAACAATTTTCGTCTAGGTACGTGGCTCAATGTCTGTCAGGACGAGGCTTACCAAAGTTTCATGGCGCTTTGGCAGGACAAGCTCCGACAAGCTATCGAGATGGCGCGGGCGCGCGGAGACAAGCTGTCGGAGCAGTGCGGCGACCACATGGGCCCGTTGAGGCCGAAGGGCAGGCGAATGGCACTCTACCTGACACCTGCCGGTCTCGCGGTGTTCAACCTGGATTGGATACCCAACTCGACCGAGTACTGCGCATTCAGGAAAATTTCGGTAAACCCCATCGTCCTCCCATTTCGGGAGCTGGAGCCCTTCATGAAGCCGGGGCCTTGGCGCGACGAGTTGCTGAAGTAAGGCTGGGGACGCCCTTTCCGCAGGCGCTCGCAGGCCCCGGACTACTGGGCGGCAATCTTCGATGCCGCCGGCGCGAAGGCCTGCTCCATCTCGCGGCGCAGCTTCACGGCCGTGAGGCTCTCGTCCATCGCCACGTCGGCGTAGGTCAGCGACTGGCCGGCCTTGATCGGCTTCAGGAGTTTCACGTTGTGCGCCAGGCCGAGCGGCAGGCTGCCGAGGCTGGTCGACTTCTCGGACGGGAAGAGCTTGCCGTAGACGGTGTAGCCGCCCTCGCCGTCCAGCATCTCGCCCGCCTTCAGGTCGTGCTTGGCGGTGGCGATGACGTCGGCGTGGAAGCCGATCGCGCAGCCGGTCGGTTCCTTGCGCAAACCGATCGAGGCGACCGACATGCCGACCTCCAGGCCGATCAGGTGCCAGCGCTTGTACATCACCGAGTAGCGGCCCGACGGGTCGGTCTGCAGCATGTACTCCTCGAAGCAGTTCTTCTGGTACTCGGTCGCCGCCTCGAACACGACCCACACGCCCTTGCGGATCTCGTAGGGGATGGCGCGACCGTCGCGCTCCAGCGAGCTCGCGACCTCGACCTGGCCCTTGTGATGCAGCTGGCCGCCTTCGGAGACGGGCCGCATGACGAAGGGCAGGTCCTCGACTGAGCAGGGCGGGAAGGCGAGCCCGTCCGGCGCCGGCGTGAGGCCGGTGGCGTTGGCCACCGCCGTGCTCTCGATGGCGGGTTTCGAGCCGTCGAGGAAGGAGTTGAACATTTTTGGGTTCAGCCCGCCGCGCTTGGCCTGCTCCTCGTTCAGCCCCCAGTACTTCCACACCGTCTCCGGCGTCGACTGCGCGTAGTGCGGCAGCCACTTGTGGCCGCGGCCGGCCGCCGTCACCTCGAAGCCCGAGGTGCGCGCCCAGTCCACCAGCTCGCAGATCAGCGCCGGCTGGTCGCCATAGGCGAGGCTGTAGATCACGCCGGCGGCTGCTGCGCGCTTGGCCAGCAGCGGACCGCAGAAGGCGTCGGCCTCGACCGTGACCATGACCACGCTCTTGCCGTGCCTGAAAGCTTCAAGGGCATGCTCGACGGCGGCGATGGGGTCGCCGGTCGATTCGACGATGATGTCGATGTCCGGCTGGCTGACGAGCGCGCGCCAGTCATCGGTGAGATGGGTGCTCCCGTGTTGGCGCGCCTCGGCGAACGATGCCGCGCCCGTCACCTCGGGCTTCCAGCCCAGCCGGGCCAGGTTCTCCCTGGCCCGCGGTGGCGAGAGATCGGCGATGCCCAAAAGGTGGATGCCGGGCGTGGTCGGGATCTGCGACAGGTACATGGAGCCGAACTTGCCGGCGCCGATCACGCCGATGCGCAGCGGCTTGTTCTCGGCCGCGCGCGCCAAAAGCATGCGATGGAGACTCATACTTCCCTCCCGAAACCCTGATTATTCCGCGGCGGCCTTGCGCTGGGCGGCGCGCATCACGGCGTCGTCCTCCCAGGCATCGATCGGCGTGAAGTCGCGATGGGCGATGTATTCCGGCCGCTTGAAACGGCGGATGGCGTTCGAGACCGCGTTGTAGGTCACGTAGATGATCTGGCGGTCCCATGGCGACATGTTCGGCGGGCTGCCGTGCACCAGGGTGCCGTGGAAGAAGATCGCCGAGCCCGGTCCGCCCTTGGGCGCCACGATGCCGCCCTGCTCGACCAGCTTGGCGATGGTGTCGTCGTCGATCACCCACAATGGATACGAGGTCGTGGTGAGGTCGTGCTTGGCCTCGATCGCGCCCTTCATGTGGCTGCGCGGGATGAACCACAGCGGGCCATTGAACTCGTTCACCTCGTCGACGAACACCGCGAGGTTCATGGCGCGCGCCTCGGGCATGTCGTCGTCGGCCTTCCAGGTGCCGTAGTCCTGGTGCCACTGCCAGACATCGCCGTCGAAGGCGGCCTTCCCGTTGATCTTGAACTGGTGGATGTAGGTCCTGTCCCGCAGCAGCTGCTCGGCCGGCTCGACGAAACGCGGATGATGCACCAGCGCCTCGAACACCGGATGATAGGTGTGCACGGCGAAGGCGGTGCGCACCACGTCGCCGGTCTTCTCGCGCACGTTCTCCTCGCGGCGCTGGGCGAACACCTCGGGGATCGATGCCTTCAGGATCGCCGTCTCCTCGGGCGAGAAGTAGTTGGGGAAGAACAAGTAGCCCTGCTCGTCGAATCGCTTGAGCTGTTCGGAAGTGAGCTTCATGGCGCTCCTCCTGGAGACGGCGCGGCTCAGGCCGCGCGGGAAATGACGACTTTGAGGCGTCCGGTCAGGATGTCGGCCATCTGCTCGGCGTGGCCGCGGCACAGCTCCTCGGCTTCGCGCACGTTGCCCGCCTCCAGCGCGCGCAGGATGCCCTCGTGCTCGTCCCACACCGAGACGCGCAGGTCGCCTTCGCTGAGCGCCGCCGCCATGACGCGGCGCAGATGCTGCCAGTGGGGCTGGGCGGTCTCGCCGATCAATGGATTGCCCGACGCCTCGTAGACGAAGAGGTGGAAATCGATGTCGGCCTCGATGACCGACGGCACGTGCCCGCTCGCCACGGCGCGGCGGCCGACGTCGAGCAGGTTACGGCCGCGCTGCACCAGGTGCGGCGTGTAGTTCGCGGCGGCCAGTCGCGCCGCCGCGCCGTCGAGCGCGCCGCGCACGACATAGAGATTGCGGGCCTGCTGGACGTCGAGCGGCGCCACGCACACGCCCTTGCGGCCAGCATCGATCAGGAAGCCCTCGCGGCGCAGCAGCATCATCGCCTGCAGCACCGGCTGGCGGCTGACGCCGAACTGCTGGGCCAGTTCCTCCTGGGTGATGCGGGCGCCGGCTTTCAGCTCGCCGGAGCAGATGGCGTCGAGGACGGCATCGTGGACTTTTTCGCTGAGATCGGGTTCGGGCAGGAATGGGCGCATGTTTTGTATACAGAACACAGAGCCGTGAGAGTCAACGGTCTACTGCAGTTTCAGCCCTTTTGCTTCCAGCGCCAGCTTGGCACGGTCCGGATAGTCGGTGATCAGGCCGTCGATACCGAGTTCGATCAGTGTCTTCATGGCCGCAGGATCGTTGACGGTCCAAGGGATCACCTTGAGCCCAAGTCCTTGAGCTTCCTTGACGTTCTCGGCCGTGACGTTGCGCCAGAA
>JAEWIV010000007.1 GCA_023386865.1 Pseudomonadota bacterium | reverse complement strand
CCGCTTCCGCGTCCCCATCGTCAATTGCTGGACTCGCGAGGCCGGTTACGCGGCGCGCGAAGAACTGCGCGCCCACTTCGAGGCGACCAAGACTCCGCTTTAGGAGTTGCGTCGCAGGAATCCGGCGAACAGGCTGATCACGAACAAGATCAGTGCAATGACGAAGAGGATCTGCGCCATGCCTGTCGCGGTCGAGGCAACCCCGCCAAAACCGAACAGGCCCGCAACCAGCGCGATCACGAGGAACATCAGCGCCCAGTACAACATGTCAGGTCTCCTTGCGATCTTTCGCAGCACTTAACGCCGCCGTGAAGACGGGAGTTCCTGTAAAGCAGCGGCAACCCGGTCTTTCGCGCGGCGTTTCCTGGGTCTGATCAACGCCAATGGAGCCCCCATGGAACGCGAACTCACGCCCGTAGAGGCACGCAGCGGCGTCGTCAGCGGCCGCATTTTGACCATCCTCGTCGTCTCGTTTTTCGGCGCGGTTGCGGCGCTCGTGCTGGCTTGGCTATTTCTCTTCCCGAGGTAGCGTGCCAGCCCGATATTCCAGTCGCGGCTTTCGACCAAGCGGGCGCTTGCGCCTACCGGCGCCCGTGGCGCCCCCGGCGCGGGTCAAGCGCGATCATTGTACTCAGGATGCCGGCTGACGTAGGCCACGACGAAGCTGCACGCGGGGACGATCTTGAACCCGCGCTTGCGCGCATCCGCAAGGGCTGCCGCGACCAGTCGAGAAGCGAAGCCCTTGCCTTCGTCCTGGGGCGGCACCTCGGTGTGGGTGAAGATTATCCGGTCTCCCTGCTCGCGATACACCGCGATGGCCAAGCCGCTGTCGGTATCCATTTCATAGCGTCGCTCCGCCACGTTGTGACGTACTGTCATCGCTTGGGCCTCCGCTTCAAAGTGACACCATCATCGCAGGCGCCGCTCTCGACGCTTGCACGGGCGCAGCGGAATGATCGCCTTGGTGAGCGCCAACGCCAGCGGACAGCGCAAGTTCCTGCCCCGCTCACCGCTCGACTTCCCAGAACATTGGGTAGGATGACTGGATCATGCCCTTGAGGTCGGCCCGATAGCCTGCGGGGATGGTGAATTGTCCCCACATGAGCGAGGGCACCATCTCATAGGCCACCGTCTGGATGTCGGCGGCGAGCTTCTTCCGCTCCTCCAGCGTGGCGGCGCGCGTGAACGCCTTCATCAGTTCGGGCACGCGATTGTCGCATGACCAGCCTGGGAAGTCGTTGCACGTCGCCGCGACGTAGAAGTGCGTCAGTGGCGAATACATGTCCGTGCCGTTGGAGTAGACAGGGAACATCGACCAGCCGTCCTTCTTGGCACGGCGCGCCAGCACGGTCGGCCAGTCGCGGGGCTGCTGCTCCACCGTAAAGCCGACATCCTTCATGTTCTGGACCAGCACGCGCGAGGCTGTCTGGCTGATCGAGCCGGCGACCTCGAGGATGATCACCGGCTCGCCCTTGTATCCCGAGTCCTTGAGCTCGGCCCGGGCCGCCGCGAGGTCCACCTTGGCGACGGTTGAACCCGCGTCGGTCGTGAGCGGCGTACCGCACATCCAGAAAGACGGACAGGAGTTGGCGCGATAGCGCTCCGGCACACCGATCGCCGTCAGCGTCGCATCCTGGTCGACGAGCTTCCACATCACCTGTCGCACCTTCGGATTGTCGAATGGCGGAAAGGCATGGTTCAGCCGGAAGTTGCCCTGGAACTGGTGTATGCCGCCCAGGCCCATCAGCTTCACGGCCTTTTCCTTCTCCAGGATCGGCAGCATGTCGAACGGCAGGTATTGCATGTAGTCGACTTCGCCCAGCATCAGGGCGTTGGCGCCAGTCGACTGGTCCGGCATCACGCGCAGCGTGAGCTGGTCGATCTTCACGTTCTTCCCGCCGGACAGGAAGTCGGGCGGCTCGTGACGGGCCACGTAGTCGGGGTTGCGCTGCAGCACCATGGCATTGCCCGGCCGCCATTGGTCTTTGAGGAAACGGAACGGACCCGATCCGATCGGATCACCAATGCGCTGGTCGGCCGGCGTCGCGGCCAGCCGCGCCGGCATCATCACCGGCAGCGGCGCGTTCGGCTTGCCGAGCACCTCGAGCAACAAGGGGAAAGGCTGCTTCAGCACCAGCTTGAAGGTCCTGGGATCGGTCGCGACCAGCTGGTCGGTGTCGGCCATCAGCATCTTGCCCAGCGGGTCGCGTACCGACCAGCGCTTGAGCGAGGCCACGCAATCCTCCGCCGTGACTGGGCTGCCGTCGTGCCACTTGAGCCCGCCGCGCAACATGAAGGTCCAGGTGAGCTTGTCGGGACTGCTGCCATAGTCCTCGACCATCTGCGGCTTGATCTCGCCTTTTTCGTTCATGGCGAACAGCATGTCGAAGACGTGCAGCCCGAAGGTGCGGGTGATGGTGGCCGTGATGACGTGCGGATCGAGGATCGTAACCTCCGATTCCAGCACCACCGTCATCGACTTCGCCGCGCGCGCCTCACGTGGCCTGACGAGTGACGCCGTCGCCAGCGCCGCACCGCTCACCATCGCCCGCCGGCGCCCGATCCCTTTGCTGCTCATCTGCATTCCCCCGACTTGATTGCGGCAGCGTAGCGCGATTCGAGAAAAGAAAAACGGGCCGAGTACTGGCCCGTTTCGCGCGCTTCGAAATCGCATTGGTCGTCAGGGAGTGAGCACCCGGCAGAGCACACGGTCGACGAAAACATCGGTCCGGGGGCCATACGCCGCGAACGCCAGACGCTGGCCGGGCCCGGCGGTCGGCACGACGATGCGTGTTTCCTGAACGGGCCGGCTGCCGTTGGTGAAGGTGCACCCGATCTGCGCATCGACGTTGCTGCCGCTGTTGTTGCTGAGGTAGAGCGGTGCCACCCAGCGATCGGCAGGCACCGCCTGCAGCGTCGGACTTTCCAGCGAGACCAAGGGCACCGTCGGGCCGGCCGTGATCGGCACCGTGCCCATCAAGGTGGCATTCGGCCTCTGCACGACCACGCCCGTGGTCGTCGCAATCTGCGCCTTCGGATCGAAGGCGCGGTCGGCCGGCGTGCTGGGCTCGTTCGACGGACGCAGCTGGTTATCCTTGCTGACGTTGTCCGGCGTCCAGATCTGGCCTGTCCTCTCATCGCGAAATTGCGCTTGCGCCTGGGCGGACGCTGTGCTCGCGACCACGGCGGCAGCGCATACCACCGCCGCGGCGGCGTTGCGAAATGCGGTCATAATCCCGTCTCCCGATCACATATCGCGGTAGCGCTTCTGCTCCCAAGTGCCGACCTGGGCCTCGGCTTCTTCCTTGGTGATGCCGTAGCGGGTCTGGATCTTGCCGACCAGCTGGTCGCGGCGACCCTCGATTTCGAGCAGGTCGTCGTCCGTCAGCTTGCCCCACTGTTCCTTGACCGCGCCCTTGGTCTGGTTCCAGCTGCCCTTAAACTTTTGCCAGATGGTCTTCGCGTCGGTCTGGCTGGCCTGGCCAGTGGATTGGGCGTGGACCAAGGCCGGCAGCGAACCGACGGTGAGCGCCGCGCAGGCGGCAAGAATGGCGATCGGACGCATGAGGAACTCCTGATGTGAATGGCCCGGCGCAAGCGAGCTGCGCGCGTCCCCATCAACGGCAGCTGGGTCACGAGGTTCCCACCCGTGACCGATCTGCGACCAATCGCCGACCCGTCAGAGCCAGAGCGATTTCAGAAACAGAGCCAAGGGGACGACGATGAGGATGGCCACGTAGAGATCCATCAACTCACCCTCGAAAAGGCCCCTCGCGGACGACTCGGGAGCGGCCCGAGCCGTCTTCGACAAATCTACGATCCGCATGGCGTCACCCTCACCTTGCGCTGCAGTGTCGCCATAAGAACGCCGCCGAACCGCGCTGGTTGCATGGTCCGCGAAGCTAGTTCAGGAGGGCACCACCGTCCGGGCCGCGTGATCGAGGGCCTGCTGCAGGTCGATCGAGGAATAGGGCTTGGAGATGAACTGGAGCCCGCCCGCCTGCATACCCGCGGCCTGGGCGCCCGAGCGACCGTAGCCGCTGGCGATGACGACCGGCAGCCGCGGAAACCGTCGCCGCACCTCGCTCGCCAATTCCTCGCCACTCATCCCCGGCAGGCCGAGATCGGTCAAAAGGAGGTCGAACGAGCCGCCTCGGGTCAGCAGCTCGAGCGCCTGCTCGCCGCTGCCCACGCCGGATACGAAACAACCAAGCTGCTCCAGCATGTCGGTCGTCGACATGCGCAGCACGACCTCGTCCTCGACCAGGAGCACCCGCCGCGGCCGGCCCCTCGCCTCGGCGGACGGCTCACCTTCCTCACGCGATCGCGCTTCGTCGGCCGGTGGCGGCGGAGGGCGACGGCCGGCCAGCACGCTACGCAACCGCGCCATCAGCTCCTCGCCCCGATAGGGCTTTGCAATCAGCGGATAGTCCGGACCGTCCTTGGCAGGGATCAGGTCGCGCGCGTAGCCGGAGGTGAGCAGGACGGCTATGTCGGGGCGCAGGCGTTGCGCCACCGCTGCCAACTCGATGGCCGAGATCGACCCTGGCATGACGACGTCGGTGAACAACAAGTCGAACGCCGCATCCTTCTCCAGGATCGCCGCGGCAACGTCGGGGTTCTCGGCGGCAACCACGCGATAGCCCCATCCGGACAGGAGTGCCACCACGGCGCGCCTGACCTCGTCGTTGTCCTCGACGACCAGGATGCGCTCGCTGCCGGTTTGCCCGGAGGCCATGTCGCTCGGCCCATCGAGCACCGCATCCATGGTGCGCGGCAGGTAGAGCTTGACGCTGGTGCCCTGCCCAATGGCGCTGTCGATGCGGATGTGGCCATTCGACTGGCGAACGAAGCCGTACACCATGCTGAGACCGAGCCCGGTGCCCTTACCGTCGCGCTTGGTGGTGAAGAACGGATCGAATGCCTGGGCTGCCACTTCGGGCGGCATGCCGGTGCCGGTGTCGTTCACGGCAACCAGCACGTAAGGTCCAGGCGTAACGTCCGGATGCAGCGCCGCGTAGCGCCGATCGAGCGTGGCGTTCGACACCTCGACGGTCACGGTCCCGCCGTCGGGCATGGCATCGCGCGCGTTGATTGCGAGATTGAGGATGGCGTTCTCGAGCTGGCCGGGATCGATCTTGGCGTTCCACGGCTGGGCGGCTATGTCGAGCTCGATGGTGATGCGCTCGCCGAGCGAATGGCGCAGCAGGTCGGCCAGGTCGCGCACCAGGCGGGCGACGTTGGTCGGTTGGGGAGCCAGCGGCTGGCGCCGCGCGAAGGCGAGAAGCTGCTGGGTGAGTCTCGCGCCCCGGTCGGCCGCCGCTCCCGCGGCCCCGAGGCGGGCGAGGGCTGCAGAATCGTTGGGCACGGCGTTCTTCACGAGGTCGAGATTTGCCTGGATGACCTGAAGTATGTTGTTGAAGTCGTGGGCCATGCCACCGGTGAGCTGCCCCGTCGCCTCCATCTTCTGGCCCTGGCGCAGGGCCGTCTCATCGCGCAGCTTTTCGGTAATGTCGACGCAACGCACCACCGATCCGCCGCCCAGCATCTCGCCGCGAGAGACCTCATAGTCGCGTCCGTCGTGGCTCGCGCGCGTGGTCACC
Source organism: Pseudomonadota bacterium (assembly GCA_023386865.1). Lineage (GTDB taxonomy): Bacteria > Pseudomonadota > Alphaproteobacteria > Reyranellales > Reyranellaceae > Reyranella. The sequence goes on along the minus strand of JAEWIV010000007.1, from coordinate 3,503 downwards.
AGACGGTCGGATGCCTCTGCATCGAGCTTCAGCGGTTCGAGCAGCGCGCGCATCGCAGGCGAACGCTCCGAGAGCAGCTGCTCGCGCGTCAGCGTCGCGTGCTTGGCGGGATCCCAGCCCGACAGGCGAAGGAAGGCTTCGTTCCAGGCGACGACCTTGCCGCCCGCATTGATCACGAAAATCGGGTCCTGCAGGCTTTCCAGGGTGGATTGCAGGAGATGCGAACGGTCGGCCAGCGCCCGCTGGGCGTTCTCCAAGTGCCGGGCGCCCCGGATGACGATGTACATGCCGATGAACAAGCACAGGAATGCGCCGGCCAGCAGCAGCAAGCCGGCGATGTCGGACTGCTCCTGCTCCGACCGCAGCAGGGCGAGACGCCGGGCCAGCAGCAGCCTCTGCCCCTCGATGAAGGACTCGGAGATCTGCCGGATCTGGTCGCTGGTCGCCTTGCCCGAGCCGGTGCGCTCCTGGACCAGGGCATAGTCGCGGCCGTAGAGCTGATAGGCACTGATGGTGCTGTTGATCTGCTCGAGCTTCTCGTTGGCCGCGGCACGGAACTCGCGAACCTGCCTCGTGGTGTCGGGATCGCCTGCCGCCGCAGCCTCGAGCTGGCGCAATCCGGTCTCGATGCGGATGCGTGCCCGCTCGTACGGCTCGAGGTCATTCGCCTGGCCACTCAGCAGGTAGGCACGCTGGCCGATCTCGCTGTCCTGGAGCGCGATCACGGTCTGGCGCATCAGCGACAGGATCTCGTAGCTGCCGACGACAAGGCGCTGCTGGCGCGAGGCGGAGTTCGAATGGGTGATGGCGAGCATCGCGGCCGTGCCGATCAGGACCGCGATCGTCAAGCCGACGATGACGCCGGTCGACCGCGCCGTGCCGGCGACGCTACGCACCGGTATCCTCGTCCCGCGGCATGGGGAAGGTGACCGCCACTCGCATTCCGCCGCCCTCTCGCGGAGATATCTGTGCCTCGCCACCAAGCTGCATGGCAAGGCCTCGGATTAGGGTGAGGCCGAAGCCGCCACGCGCCCCGGGGCCGAGCGAGCCCGCGCCGCCGATGCCATTGTCCTCGATGGTGAGTTCGACCGTGCCCTCCTTGTCGGCTGCCTCGATGCGGATTTCGGGTGCCGTGACATTGTCGAAGCTTCTGTTGAGCGCGCTGCTCACCGCCTCGGTAACGATGAGGCCGATGGGTATGGCGATATCGGGCCCCACCGCCATGATCGGCGCGCGGATCTGGTAGCGCGGCTGCGGACGCTCGGGATGGCGGCGGCCGACCGAGATCTGGCGCACGAGGTCGCTGATGAATTGCTGAAAGTCGACCAGCGCCCAGCTCGATCGTTCGTAGAGGTGACGATGCAGGATCGACAGGGTCAGCACGCGATTCTGGGCGTCACCGAAAAAGCGGCGGATGCGCGGCGAGCGGATTTCCCCGGCCTGCAGGTTCAGGAGGCTGGAGATCATCTGCAGGTTGTTCTTCACCCGATGGTGGATCTCGCGCAGCATGTGGTCTCGCTGCTCGAGACCAGCCCTGAGCTCCGCCTCGCGACTGGCGATCGCCGCGGCCATCGCGCGCACGCCCTCGCCCACCGACGACAGCTCCGGTCCCCACGGGCGCTTGGGCTCGAGCTTCATGTCGTCCCCGCGCGCCACGCGATCGGCGAAATCGCGGATATAGCGCAGCGGTTGCACGCACCAACGGTCGGCGCCGAGCCAGACCGCGAGCAACGCCGCGGCCAGCGCCAGCACGACCAGGATGAAACCGCCCCAGTCGGCCAACAACGAGGGAAAGCCTTCGACGACCGCCGATGACGCCACCACGAAGATCGAGGTCTCGGCGAGCGGCAGCAGGTGGAACTCGTAGAGCTGGCCGTCCTGGCCGTAGTCGCGGAAAGCCTTCTGGCCACCGACGATCGCGGCGGCGAGCCGCACCGCGACTGGCAGGACGCGTGCCGCCTCGGGGCTGCCGGCGAGTGCGACGCCACCCCGGTCCACCAACGACACGGCGATGTGGTCCCGAACCGATGCCATCGTCACGAGATCGGCGAAGGAGCGCAGTGAAATTCCGAGCGCGCACATTCCGCGGAACTCGCCGCCTTGCAGGATCGGCAGCGCCGTCGGGATCACCGCGTTCGGCGTGACGCGGCTGGCGAGCTGGGCACTCACCGTGAACTTGCGGGTTTCGCGGACCAGCCGGAATATCTCGCGTTCGGAAAAGCTCAAGCCGACCGCGGTGGGCGCACTGGCGCAACGGGCGGTACCGTCCCCGTCGGTGACGAGTGCCAGGGAATACTGATTGGGGAATTTCTGCATCACCTGCGTGAGATACAGCTCGCACGCGTTGATCACGGTCGCGGGAGCGTCGGGACTGGCGCTCTGCCTGACAGTGTCCTCCTCGCACATCGCCACCAAGAGGCGACGCGACGCCTCGATCAATTCGCGATGACGCGCCACAACCAGCTCGGCGGCCGAGGCCACCGCCTCGGCATCGCGCAACTTGGTCGTCTGCTGTTCGCGCACGGCGTACCAGGCCGACAGCGCGAGCACCGGCAGCAACGCAATGGTGACGACTACGACCAGCCTCGTGCGCAGCGACCAACCGGCCAGCATCGCGCCGCTCCGATCTTCAGATCGCGACGGTATCGAGCGCCTGGGCGATCGCCGCGCGGAGAAGATCGGGGTCGAACGGCTTCGAGATGACGAAGGCGGGCTCGACCTGCTTGCCCGTCAGCAGCCTTTCGGGATACCCGGTGACGAAGATCACCGGCACGTTCATCGAGCGCATGATCTGGTTGACTGCAGCGATCCCGCTGTCACTGCCGCGCAGCTGAATGTCCGCGAGCACGAGGTGCGGCGAATGCTGCTTGGCGAGCTCGACGGCGGTCTTCTCGGTCGCGGCGATGCCGACAACCTGGTGACCGGCGTTACGCACGATGTCGGCGACGTCGAGCGCGATCACCGCCTCGTCCTCGATGACCAACACCCGCACCGCCGCCACTCGCTGGAGCTCGCGACGTGCTTCGTCGAGGCTGCGCTCGGCCGCCTCGGTCTCGATATCCAGTATCTTGGCTGCGTCGGCGACGGTGAACCCTTCGAGCACCGTAAGCAGCAGCACCTGCCGCTGCAGCGGCGCCATGTCGGTGAGTGATTCCTTTAGCCGGCCGCTCACGCTGTTTTCGCCTCCCGCCTCCTCCAGCCCGCCGAACGGTTGTTGCAGACGATGGAACAAGGTGAAGACCCCGAGCTTGGTATCCTCGGTTTTGGCGACGAGGTCGGGCTGCTGCATCACGACCTCGGCGCACAAGCGCACCCACTCGTCACCGCGCTTCTGAGAACCGGTGACGGCTCGCGCGTAGCGTCTCAGGAAGGGCAGCGCCTTGCTGATCGCTTCGGATATCTTGTTGGTGGCTGGTCCATCTGCCACGACTCTCTCCCTCCTTCGCAAACACGAGCGACAACCGGCCCGGTCGCCGCCGGGCCGGCCGTGGCACAATACATTA
>JAEWIV010000545.1 GCA_023386865.1 Pseudomonadota bacterium | reverse complement strand
CTCCTACACCCAGCCCAAGTCGGCCGAGCTGCTGCAGGCCATGCTCAAGGGCTCGTCGGTCACCGTCCAGCTGTCGACCCAGGCCGACGGCATGGCAGGGCCGCTCACCAACACGCTGCAGGGCTTTGCCGCCCAGTACGAGCGCGCCGTCCGCGCCCAGCAGGGCCGCTGATCGCGCGGGCTCGCCCCGGAGTCGAAGCCGTGTGCTGATGCTTCAGCGTTGGCGCCGATAGAGGAAGCAGTTGTCCGCGTTGGGCATCTTGATGCCCTGGTAGAAGGTCATCGCCGTCGGCGCCGACAGGAGCAGCGTCGTGGTGAGGTCGCCGCCGGCCTGCGTGCGGGTTTCCTCGATGAGGCGCCTGCCGATGCCCTGGCCCTGACAGGCCTTGTCGACCGCGAGGTCGGAGAGATAGCAGCAGAAACAGAAGTCGGTCAGCGAGCGGGCGAAGCCCACCAGGCGTCCGTCCTGGCGCGCGGTCACGATCAGGTTGGCATGCGCCAGCATGCGCTCGACGCGGCCGCGATCCTCGATCGGCCGGTTGAGGCCGGACTTGCGGACGATGTCGATGTATTCCTCGGCGCCGAGATAGTCCTCGCGGGCGTAGACCGTGTTCATTGGCTCAACCATCTCCTCAACGCCTCGGTGACTTCCGCCGGTCTCTCCAGCGGGCTCATGTGGCCACATTCCTCGAGCACCACCAGGCGCGAATTGGCGATGTCGGCCGCCATTTCCTCGGAGCGCGGCAGCGGCGTCACCTGGTCCTGGCGGCCGACCACCACCACGGTCGGGACGTCGATGTCGACCAGCAGGTGCCGGCTGTCGGGCCGCGCCATGATGGCGGTCTGCTCGCGCGCGAAGCCCTCGGCGCCGATCTCCTGGGCCATGTCGAAGATCGGCTGGGTGATCGACGCGTCGTTGATGTGGTCGCGATGCACGAGCTGGGGCAGCAGCGAGCGCTGCACGCCATGGAAGCGGCCGATCCTGGTCTGGTCCAGCAGGGCGCGCCGGCGCGCCGTCGAGTCGGCGGAGTCGGGCTTGGCCTGGGTGTCCATCAGCGCCAGGCGGTCCACCTTGCGGGCGGCGCGGCGCATGATCTCGAAGGCGACGTAGCCGCCCATCGAGAAGCCGGCCAGCGCGAAGCGGTCGGGCGCCAGGGCGAGTGCGGCGTCGGCCATCGTGCCCACCGTGTCGTGGTGCCACAGCTCGGGAACGATGCAGTCGACAACGTCGGACAGCGCCTCGATCTGATGCTCGAAGACCCGGCGCGTGTTGAGCAGGCCGGGAAGCAGAACGAGCGTCGGGCGGGACATCAGTGGGCTGAAGGCTAGATCTGGATCTGGTTGCCCAGCTCGATAGCGCGGTTCGGCGGGATGCGGAAGAAGGTCTTGGTGGCGGACGCCGAGTGGGAGAGCGAGATGAACCAGTCGCGCCGCCACTTGCCGAGCTTGGGATGCTGGCTCGGCACCAGGGTCTCGCGGCCGAGGAAGAAGCTGGTCTCCATCTCGTCGTAGGCGATGCCGTGCGGCCGGCAGGCGCGCAAGGCATCGGGCACGTCGGGCTGCTCGGTGAAGCCGTAGCGGGCGATCACGGTATGGAAGCCCTTGCCCAGCCGTTCGACCTGGACGCGATGCGACTCCGGCACCCGCGGCACGTCCATGGTCTCGACCTGCAGCATGATGATGCGCTCGTGCAGCACCTTGTTGTGCTTGAGGTTGTGCAGGAAGGCGGCCGGGGTGCGGCTGGCGTCGGCGGTCAGGAACACCGCCGTGCCGGCGACGCGGTCGGGCGCGCGTTCCATGCGCTCGAGGAACTGGCGCAGCGGCAGGGTGCCCTCGCTCATCTCGGTGGCGACCAGGCGGCGGCCGAAGCGCCAGGTCGTGATGGTGAAGTAGATGAACGCCGCCACCACCAGGGGCAGCCAGCCGCCGTCGGGGATCTTGAGCGCGTTGGCGATGAAGAAGGCGAGGTCGGGCACCGCCAGCAGGCCGAACACCAGCGCGGCCACCGGCCAGCGCCACTTCCAGACGAGGATCGCCACGGCCATGGCCAGCGCCGCATCGACCAGCATCGCGCCGGTCACCGCGAGGCCATAGGCGCCGGCGAGGGCGCCCGACGAGCCGAAGCCCATCACCAGGGCGACCACGCCCGCCATCAGCAACCAGTTGACCCGCGGGATGTAAATCTGGCCGATCGTGGTTTGCGACGTATGCTGGATCGCCATGCGCGGCAGATAGCCGAGCTGGATCGCCTGGCGCGTCAGCGAGAACACGCCGGTGATGACGGCCTGCGAGGCGATCACCGTGGCGAAGGTCGCGAGCGCCACCAGGAAGATGATGTAGTCCTGCGGCACGAGCTCGAAGAACACCTGCTTGACGCGGGTCGGATCTTCGATGATCAGCGCACCCTGGCCGAAATAGTTCAGCAGCAGGCCCGGCATGACCAGGCTGAGCCAGGCGGTACGGATCGGCTTGCGGCCGAAATGGCCCATGTCGGCATAGAGTGCTTCGGCGCCGGTGACGGCTAGGACGATCGAGCCGAACGCCCAGAAGATGCCGAAGCCCTGGTCGCCGATCAGGTGCACCGCATAGAGCGGATTGATCGCCAGCAGCACCGCCGGATTCTTCGCGATCTGCCAGGCCCCGAGGATGCCCAGGACCACGAACCAGATCAGCATGACCGGGCCGAACAGCCGGCCGACATCCGCCGTGCCGCGCGACTGCAGCATGAACAGCGCCACCAGGATCACCAGCGCCAGCGGCACGACGAACGGCTCGAAAGCGGGCGTCACCGCCGACAGGCCCTCGACGGCGCTCATCACGGAAATCGCCGGCGTGATGATGGCGTCGCCGTAGAACAAGGCGAGACCGACAACCGCCAGCAAGGTGATGCCGATGCGTATCCGCCGCCCTTTGCCGTTCAGCCCGTGGGTGCCCAGCGTCGCCAGCGCCAGCACGCCGCCCTCGCCCTTGTTGTCGGCGCGCATGATCAGCGTGACGTATTTGATGGTGACGGTGAGGGTCACCGCCCAAAACAGCGTCGACAGCACGCCCAGCACGTGATCCGGGGTCGGCGCCAGGCTGTGCGTGTGCATGAAGGTCTCACGCAACGCATAGAGCGGGCTGGTGCCGATGTCGCCGAACACCACGCCGAGCGCGCCCACGAGCAGCGCGGCACTCACCTTGCCGTGCTCGTGGGAGGGATGGGCGGCGTCGGGGACGGTCGACGGGCTGGTGCTGTCAGAGGCCATAAGGTCGAACGCCGCCCATGGTGGCGGCGGCGCGACGGTGTGCGCCCCCGCCTTTCGCGTGTCAACGCGTCAATGGGGGCCGAGTTGCGACGAAAGCGCTTGACTCCGGGGCGCGGCGCGGGCGGCCTTGGACGCATGGCTGCATCTGCGCCCCTGCATGCCCCGCGCCATGCCGACGTGTCCGATCCGCGGCTCTACCGGGAGGATTCCTGGCGCGCGCATTTCGCCGCGATGCGCCGCGACGATCCCGTCCATCGTCACGACGATAGCCCATACGGCCCCTACTGGTCGGTCACGCGCTATGCCGACATCATGGCCGTCGAGCTCGACCACGCGACCTGGTCCTCCGCCTCCGAGCTGGGCGGCATCCAGATTGCCGACCAGCCCAAGGGCCAGGAGCTGCCCAACTTCATCCGCATGGATCCGCCGCGCCACACGGCGCAGCGCCGGACGGTCGCACCGATCGTGGCACCCTCCAATCTCGCCAACATGGAGAGCCTGATCCGCGAGCGCACCGCGGCGGTGCTCGACGGCCTGCCGCGCAACGAAACGTTCGACTGGGTCGATCGCGTGTCGACCGAGCTCACCGCATTGATGCTGGCGACGTTGTTCGATTTCCCGCAGGCCGAGCGGCGCAAGCTCACCTGGTGGTCCGATGTCGCCATCGCCAACATCGCGGCCGAGGACGCCGTGGTGAAGAGCGAGGCCGAGCGCATGGCCGAGCTCACCGTGATGGCGGAGACGATGGCGGCACTCTGGAAGGAACGCGCCGCCCAGCCGCCCAGGTTCGACCTGATCTCGATGATGGCCCATGCCGAAGCGACCAAGGCGATGCCGATGCGCGAGTTCATCGGCAACTTCGCCCTGTTGATCGTGGGCGGCAACGACACCACGCGCAACTCGATGACCGGCGGCCTCATGGCCGTGCGCGAGAGCCCGGCCGAGCTCGCCAAGGTCAAGGCCGATCCGAAGCTGATCGACAGCCTGGTGTCGGAGATCATCCGCTGGCAGACGCCGGTGATCCACATGCGGCGCACGGCGACGCGCGACTGCGAGCTTGGCGGCAAGAGGATGCGGCAGGGCGACAAGGTGGTGATGTGGTATGTCTCGGGCAATCGCGACGAGACCGCGATCGAGGCGCCCGAGCGCTTCATCGTCGGCCGCGCGCGGCCGCGCCACCACCTGTCGTTCGGCGCCGGCATCCACCGCTGCGTCGGCGACCGCCAGGCCGAGATGCAGCTCAGGATCCTGTGGCAGGAGATGCTGAAGCGCGATCTCGACGTCGAGATCGTCGGGCCGCCGGTGCGGCTCTACTCCAACTTCATCCGCGGCATCCGCTCGCTGCCCGTGGTGATCAAGGACTAGCCTTTCCGCACGGTTGCCAGCCCGTCGGCAAACGCCTGCTGCAGCAGCCAGACGTCGCCGGCGATCGAGACGAAGTCGTAACCCATGGCCGCGAACTGCGCGCCCTGCCTGGCGTCGACGGCCAGCCGGCCGACCGACTTGCCGTGCTTTCGTGCGGCGGCGATGGTCGCCTGCTCGGCCTTGACGAAATCGGCGTGATCGAACGCGCCCGGCTCGCCCAGCGCTACCGAGAGATCGTTGTGGCCAAGCCATAGCATGTCGACGCCGGGCATCGCCGCGATCTCGTCGGCCGCCGCGGCGCCGCGCGGGTCCTCGACCTGCAGGATGATGGCGGTACGCGCGTTCTGCTCGGCGAAGCGCGGCACCAGCGGCTCGGTGCGCATGGCGAAGCGCTCGTGTGCCAATCCCAGCGCCACGCCGCGGGTGCCGTCGGGCCAGTACTTGGCGGCGTCCAGCACCGCCTTGGCCTGCTCGACCGACGACACGATCGGCACCATGACGCCGTCAGCGCCGGTATCGAGTGCACGCGATATGTAATGACGCTGCTGGCTCGGCACGCGAACCACCAGCGGTAGCCCTGCGGCTTGGCAGTAACGCACGACCTGGCGGACGGTATCGAATCCGAAACCAGTGTGCTCCATGTCGAGCACGACGAAGTCCGCGCCGGCCGCCTTGAGGATCTGGCCGATCCCCGGCGTCGCGAATTCGAAGAGGAACGTGCCGACTTTCGTCTGTGAAGTCCCTACGAGAGACCGGAGATTGTCTGTCGGCATTGTGATTCCCCCATAATGCTCTCGATGCTAGCGTCCGCCGTCCAACACGACCACCCAACTCGAGGGAGTTAGCCATGAAGCTCTATTACATGCCCGGTGCCTGCTCGATCGGCATCCACGTTCTCCTCGAGGAGATCGGCAAGCCCTACGACCTGCAGAAGATCGACGGCGCCAAGCAGGAGCAGTACGGCCCCGACTTCGTGAAGATCAATCCCAAGTCCAAGGTGCCGACCCTGGTGAAGGACGACGGCTCGGTGCTGACCGAGTTCCCGGCGATCGCCACTTGGCTCGCGCGCAAGAATCCCGACAAGGGCCTGCTGCCCACCGATCCCGACAACGAGGCGCGTGTCCTCGAGGCGTTGGACTATGTCGTGTCCACCATGCACATGCAGGGCTTCTCGCGCATGTTCCGCCCGGCCAACTATGCGCCGAGCGAGGCCGACCATGACAAGGTCAAGGCGCGCGGCAAGGAGATCATGGAGAAGGGCCTCGCCATCATGGACAAGGCGCTCGAAGGCAAGGAGTACGTTGCCGGCAAATTCTCGATCGCCGATGCGGCTCTTTTCTACGTCGAGTTCTGGGCGGCGGCGCGCATGAAGATGACTCTGCCTAAGAACTGCGCCGCCCACTACGAGCGCATGAAGAACCGCCCGGCCGTGAAGCGCACGATCGAGCAGGAAGGCCTGACGGCGGCGGTCTGATTTCTCGTCGCGGTTCGCGACCTTACAACTGTCTGCGTGGCGGCTCGACGGCGTCTGCGCCGTTGACCGCCCGCATGGCGCGCCTGCTAATCGGACGCCATGTCCGCGGCGCTGCTCTATGGCCTCGTCATTCTTTCGGCGATCGCGCACGCGGCATGGAACGCGCTGGTGAAGTCGGCCGGCGACCGCATGCTCACCATGGTGGCGATCCGCACGACCGGCATGCTGTTCGGCCTCGCCGCCTTGCCGTTCGTCGACTGGCCTGCGCCAGCGAGCTGGAAATGGCTCGCCGCCACCTCCGTCGTAATGTTCGCCTACTACGCGCTGCTGGTCCGCTCCTACGGGGCCGGCGACATGAGCGTCGTCTATCCGCTCGCCCGCGGACTGGCGCCGGTGCTCACCACGATCGCGGCCTTCGTCGCGATCGGCGAGGCTTTGAGCGCAACCCAGGTCGTTGCTGTCGCGACGATCTCGCTTGGCATCATGGTCTTGTCTTTCGGCGCCGGTGCGAGCCGTTCTGCCGTGGGTTTCGCCCTCGCGACCGGCGTGGCCGTTGCGACCTACAGCTTCTTTGCGGGCCTTGGCGTGCGCGCCGCCGGAACCGTGCTGGGTTTCCAGGCCTGCTTGGAGGTCGTCACCGGCTTCGGCACGTTCTGCTATGGCGTCGTCGCGCGGCCGGCCGACGTCCTGGCCTACGCGCGCCGCCACGGCTTGATCGGGTTTGTCGCCGGCGCGGTGTCGGTGGTGGGCTTCCTCGCCTTCCTGATCGCCGCCACGAGCCTGCCGCTGGGGCCGGTGAGCGCGGTGAGAGAAACGAGTGTGATCTTCGGCTCGGTGCTGGGCACGCTCGTGCTGAAGGAAGGTTTCGGGCCGCGCCGGATCGCGGCGGCGATCATGGTCACCGTCGGGATCGTGCTTCTCGCGTTCGTGCGCTGAGGTAGTCTGCTGTCATGTCACTGCCCGCGACGCTCAAGAGCCGCCTCAGCCTGCCGCTGATCGCGGCCCCGATGTTCCTGGTATCGGGGCCGGCGCTGGTGACGGCGGCGTGCCGCGCCGGCGTCATCGGTTCGTTCCCGACGGCCAACTGCCGCACCGTCGAGGAACTCGACCGCTGGCTCGCCGACATGGGCGACGACCTGAAGCGCGCAGCGGACGAAGGCGGTCGCTCGCCGGCGCCGCTTTGTCCCAACCTGATCGTGCATCGCTCCAATCCGCGCGTGCCCGACGACCTCGCGGTCGTGCTGCGTCACAAGGTGGAATTGGTCATCACCAGCGTCGGCTCCCCCGAGCCGGTGCTGAGGCCGCTGAAGGATCAGGGTTGCCTGGTGCTGGCTGATGTCGCCTCGGTGCGCCACGCCGAGAAGGCGGTTGCGGCCGGCGTCGACGGCCTCGTGCTGCTGACGGCCGGGGCAGGCGGCCAGACCGGCTGGGTCAATCCCTTCGCTTTCGTGCGCGCCGTGCGGAAGTTTTGGGATGGTGTCGTCGTCATGGCGGGCGGCATGGCCGACGGTCATGCGATCGCCGCCGCCGAGATGCTGGGTTGCGACCTCGCCTACATGGGCACCAAATTCATCGCCACGCGCGAGAGCCTCGCCAAGGACGCCTACAAGGCGATGCTGGTGAAGAGCCGGCTCGACGACGTCCTGCTGACCAAGGCGTTCACGGGGCTGGAGACCAACATGCTGCGCCCGTCGATCGCGGCAGCGGGTCTTGATCCCGACAATCTGCCGGTGCGCGGCGCGGTCGACATCTCCAAGGACATCAACCCGTCGGAACGCGACAAGCCGGATGCCAAGCGCTGGAAAGACCTCTGGAGCGCGGGCCACTCGGTGTCGGGCGTGGCCGACGTGCCGTCGGTCGCCGAGCTGGTCGCCCGCACCGCCGCCGAATACGCCGCAGCGAAGCGCTCAGTGAAGCGCGAATAGTCCGTTGGAGAAGCGAAACTCGGCGGGCTTGATCAGCTGGGCATTGGCCACCCGTACACGGTGCACTTTGCCGTCGAGATTGTGTTCCCAGAAGTCGAGGAACTTGGTGAGGGCGGGAAATTGCGGTGCCAGATCGAGATTCTGCCAAACGAAACTCTGCAAAACGTGCCGGTGATCAGGCATCCAATAGAGGATTTCAGCGGTCGTCAGACGATAGTTGTTGATCTGCGCAATAAAACTACGGTCCATCGAGCACTCCTTGACTCAACGCTCGTAAGGGAATAGTCACGCACGCTTAACGAAAATCAAAGAAAATTCGTTCCACATCAAGGCGTTAGCAGCACTCCCTCGCGATTGCTGCTACTGCGAAGTGACTTTGTTCCTGCGCCTTGACTCAAGTCGTTCACACCCCTAAATCGCAAGCGCTTTGGCACTCACCGAAGGGGAGTGCTGATAGCAATCCTTTCCACCGCGGCTGCCCGGCCGCGGCAGGTTCAACCAGGGGACATTGGAGGAAGAAGCATGAAGTTCCGTCCGCTTCACGATCGCGTCGTGGTCAAGCGCGTCGCGGAGGAAGAGAAGACCAAGGGCGGCATCATCATTCCGGATACGGCCAAGGAAAAGCCGATGGAAG
>JAEWIV010000517.1 GCA_023386865.1 Pseudomonadota bacterium | reverse complement strand
TGGCGAGGTTGGGCGGCGCGCCCTCGATCGGCACGAGCCGGGAGCCCGCCTCCTGGTCGAGGCGCGGCACCGAGGCCATCAGGCCGATCGTGTAGGGATGGCGCGGCCGGGCGTAGATCTCGCGCGCCGGCCCCGCCTCGACGATGCGGCCGCCATACATCACGCAGACGCGGTCGGCATAACGCGCCACCACGCCGAGATCGTGGGTGATCAGGATCAGCGCCGAGTTGGCCGCGCGCGTCACCTCCTTGAGCAGCGCCAGGATCTGCGCCTGCACGGTGACGTCGAGCGCCGTCGTCGGCTCGTCGGCGATGATGAGCTGCGGCTCGCAGGCGAGCGCCATGGCGATCATGGCGCGCTGGCGCATGCCGCCGGAGAACTGGTGCGGATAGGCTTTAACGCGGCTCTTCGCATCGGGCAGGCGGACGCGCGCCAGCAGCTCGGCCGCCTTGTCCATGGCGGCCGCCCATGGGGTCCTGCGATGCAGGTTGATCGGCTCGGCGATCTGCAGGCCGACCGTCAGGGAGGGATTGAGCGAGCTCATCGGCTCCTGGAAGATCATGGCGATGCGGTCGCCGCGGATCGCGCGGATCTCCCGGTCGGACATCGCGAGCAGGTTCTTGCCGTCGAACACGACCTCGCCGGCCGAGATCCGGCCCGGCGGGCTGGGAATCAACCGCAGGATCGACATGGCGGTGACGCTCTTGCCCGAGCCCGACTCGCCCACGATGGCGAGCGTCTCGCCGGCCGCCAGGTCGAACGAGACGTTGTCGACCGCCTTGACGACACCGCGCTCCGTGCGGAACTCGGTCGACAGGTTCTTGACCGAGAGGAGAGGCGTGCTCATCAAGCCGTCATCCCGACCGGAGCAGTGCGAAGCACTGCCGAGTGGAGGGACCTCTTCTGTTGATGCATCGACAAGACAAGATCCCTCGACTTCGCTTCGCTGCGCTCGGGGCGACGGACGGGCATCAATAGCCCAGCTTCTTCTTCAGCTCCTGGTCGATCCAGATGCGGGCATAGATCGGACCGGGGCGGATCGAGCCGACGCTCATCTCGCCGCCGTAGTTCTTCACCCACGGCCACCACGCAGCGTAGACGTAAGGCGTCGGCAGCCAGATGTAGGGCGCCTTGTCCATGATCTCGACGGTCATCTCGCGCAGCATCTGCTGGCGCTTGGTCTCGTCGCGCTCCTTGTAGACGGCGTCCATCTTGGCGTCGAACTTGGCGTCCGTATGCATCGACGGATTCCAGGTCTGCCCCGTAACGAAGCTCTTGCGGATGGAGGTCGTCGGGTTTGTGTGGCTCGAGTTCATCAGGTAGCCGGCCGCGTGCTTGCGCGTCGTCATGGCCGACAGGAACGCGCCGTACTCGGTGGGCTGCAGCTCGGCCTTGACACCGATCTGCTCGAGGTAGGCCGCCAGCAGCGGCGCCAGCTCGCTGTGGTCGGGCGAGCAGGAACAGAACTGCATCTTGAAGGTGAAGCCGTTGGGATAGCCCGCCTCCTTCAAGAGTTCCTTGGCCTTCTTCGGATTGTACTCGTAGAGCTCCTTCACCGAGGCCGGCATCTTGTCGAGCGAATCGAAGTAGCCGTCCCAGTCGGGATACATCGGATAGGCATGCATCTCCGCCTCGCCGCTGTAGTGCGCCTGGATGATCTCCTTCTTGTTGATCGCCATGTTCATGGCGCGGCGCACGCGCACATCGTCGAACGGCTTGACGTCGTTGCGCAGCGCCATGAACGATCCCAGGATCGACAGCCGCTTGGCCCATTGCAGGTGCGGCGCACTCTTCTTCAGCTCGGGCACGTAGCGGGCGTTGATCGTCTCGAGCAGATCGAGCTTGGCGGTGCGGATGGCGGCGTGCTGGGTCGCCTCGTCCTTGATGGTGCGATAGATCAGCTTGTCGGCGAACGGCAGCTTGTACTCGACGCCGCCCAGCTTCTCCTTGTCCCAATAGTTCGGGTTCCTGGTGTAGGTGTTGGAGTTGCCGGCCACGAAGTCGGTCAGCATGAACGGTCCGGTGCCGTTGGCGTTCTTCCAGTTGTTGGCGCCGGCGTCGACCACTTCCTTGGGCGTGACGGTAGTGTAGAAGCCCCAGGCCAGCCGGTAGTCCCACTCGGCGTTGTATTCCTTGAGGTTGAAGACGACCGTGTACTTGTCCTGAGCGACGACGTCGCCCACGAAGTCGTAGTAACCGCCGATGTGCTTGGGGCTCGAGCGCAGCCGGTTGAAGGCAAAGGCCACGTCCTCGGCCGTGAGCTCGCGGCTCTGCATGACGCCCGGCTTCTCGGGGAACATGATGCCCTTGCGCAGGGTGAAGACGACCCGCAGCGGATTGTCGAGCATCTCCCACTTCTCGGCGAGCTCGCCGCGCTGCGCCTCGGTCGCGAGATAGGCGTCGGCGACGAAAGGATGCTTGCCGCCCTTGCGCTTGCTCTTGTCGAGGTCGCCCGCCACCAGCTGCTCGTAGAACTGGCCGGTGTCGTGGTTCAGCTTCCAGTTCCAGTCGTGCGGGTCCCACGACAGCGCCGACAGGGTCACGAACATCGTGCCCACTTCCAAGGTGCCGCCGTACTGCGGCTTCTCCGGCTTCTCGCTTTGGGCGGATGCGCCGCCGATCGCGAGCAACGCGGCCGCGGCGCCGCCAAGCAATGCGCGTCTGAGAGTCTTCATGGCGTCCCTCCGTTCCAGGCCTAGTAGCCCATCTTCTTCTTGAGCTCCTGGTCCACCCAGATGCGGGCGTAGATCGGGCCGGGCCGCACCGCACCGGCGCGCAGCTCACCCGCGTAGTTCTTCACCCACGGCCACCACGCCGAATAGATGTACGGCGTCGGCAGCCAGATGTAGGGCGCCTTGTCGAGGATCTCCGTGGTGAGCTCGCGCAGCATCTTCTGGCGCTTGGCCTCGTCGGGCTCGCGATAGACCTCCTCGATCTTCTTGTCGTACTCGGGGTCCGACCAGCCCGAGGGATTCCAGGTCTGCTTGGTGCCGAAGCTCTTGCGGATCGTCGTGATCGGGTTGGTATGGCCGTTGTTCATGAAGTAGGCCGGCGTCATGGTCCGCGAGGTCATCGCCGACAGGAAGGCGCCGTACTCCATCGGCTGGATCTCGAGCTTCACGCCGACCTGCTCGAGATAGCCCGCCATCAGCGGCAGCAGGTCCATGTGATCGGGATTGCACGAGCAGACCTGCACCTTGGTGGTGAAGCCCTTGGCGTAGCCTGCTTCGGCCAGGAGCTTCTTGGCCTTCGCAGGATCGTACTTGAAGAGGTCCTGCACCGACGCCGGCTGCTTGTCGAGCGGCTCGAAGTAGCCGACGTAATCCGGGTGCTGGGGATAGGAGAACAGCTCGGCATTGCCGTTGTAGTACGCCTTGACGATCTCGTCCTTGTTGACCGCGTAATTGAGCGCACGGCGCACGCGGACGTCCTTGAACGGCCCGTCGACGTCGACACGCATCGCCATGAAGGTGCCCGACTGGTTCAGCCAGCGGTTCCACTGGAGCTGCGGCGCGCTCTTCTTCAGCGACTCGACGTTCTGCCAGCGGATGTTCTCCAGCATGTCGAGCTTGCCCGTCCGCAGCGCCGTGATGAAGGTCGCCTCGTCCTTGATGGTGCGATAGGTGATCTTGTCGACGAACGGCAGCTTGTATTCCTGCCCGCCGATCTTCTCCTTGTCCCAGTAGTCGGGGTTCTTGACGTAGACGTTGGAATTGCCGGCGACGAAGTCCTGCAGCATGTAGGGGCCGGTGCCGTTGACGTTCTTCCAGTTGCTGGCGCCGGCGTCGGCCACTTCCTTGGGATGGATCGCCGAGTAGTAGCCCCAGCCGAACTGGTAATCCCATTCGGCGAAGTAGTGCTTCATGTGGAAGACGATGGTGTGGCTGTCGGGCGTCTCGACCTTGTCGACATGGTCGAAGTAGCCCAGCAGCTTCTTGGGACTGTTCTTGAGCCGGTTGAAGGTGAACAGGATGTCGTCGGCGGTGAATTCGCGCTTCTTCATCACGCCGGGCTTCTCGGGGAACATGACGCCCTTGCGCACCTTCATCTCGACGCGCAGCGGGTCCTGCTTCCACGCCCAGCTCTCGATCAGCTCGCCACGGATGGCATCGCTCGGCAGCCAGGCGTCGGGGATGAAGTTGTAGGGCCCGCCCGCCTTCTTGGCTTTGGTGAGATCGCCGGCGAAGAGCTGCTCGTAGAACAGGCCGGTATCGTGGTTGAGCTTCCAGTTGAAGTCGGCCGGATCCCACGACAGCGCTGACAGAGTCACGTAGACCGTGCCGATCTCGAGGGCGCCGCCATATTGCGGCTTCTCGCCGTTCTCCGCCGATGCTCCGCCCGCCGCCATCAGCATGGCGCCGGCGAGCAACGCGCCTGTGAAAGTCCTCATTGTTTCCTCCCTGAAACTCCCTCGCCTATCGGCTGCCGCGCATGCGCGGATCCAGAAGGTCGCGCAAGGCGTCGCCAAAGACGTTGATGGCGTAGACCACGATGGTGATGCAAAGCCCGGGCGCCAGCGCGAGCCACGGCGCGAGATACATGAATGAACGGCCCGAGCCCGACAGCATGCCGCCCCAGGTCGGCGCCGGCGGCGGCACGCCCAGTCCCAGGAACGCCAGGCCCGACTCGGCCAGGATCACGGCGCCGACGCGCGTGGTGAAGAGCACGATCACCGGCGCCATGACATTGGGAAGGATGTGCTTCCACAGAATGCGCGGCAGCGTGGCGCCGGTCGATTGCGCGGCGTGGACATAGGCGTTCTCGCGCACCGACAGCACGGCGCCGCGGATGATGCGGCTGCCGCCGATGCCGTAGAGCAAACCGAGCAGGACGATCACCGGCCCCATCCCCGGTCCCACCACCGAGACCACGACGATCAGGATGATGAGGTCGGGGAAGCTCATCCAGGCATCGACGAAACGCTGCATGATCATGTCGAACTTGCCGCCGACGTAGCCCGACACGATGCCGATCAGGATCGACACGACGGTCGCGAGCGCGGCGGCGGAAAGCCCGATGATCACCGACAGCTGCGCGCCGTAGAGGCAGCGCGAGAGCATGTCGCGGCCGAGATTGTCGGTACCCAGCCAGAACTTCTCGGACGGCGGTTTCAGGCGGTTGATCGGACTGATCTGGTTGAAGCCGTAGGGCGCCAGCCAGTCGGCGAAGATGCCGGCGAACAGGAACAGCACGCAGATCACGAAGCCGAAGGCGCCGAGCGGCTTGTCGCGGAACAGGCGCGCGATGAAGGTGAACGTGCCGCCGCCGGGCAGGCGACGCTTGCGCGGGGCGCGCACGGTTTCGGCGACGGCGACCATCAGCGGTACCTCACCTTGGGATCGAGCAGGCCGTAGCTGAGGTCGACCAGGAGGTTGATCATCACCACGGCCACGCCCACGATCAGGAACACGCCGGTGATGATGGGGTAGTCGCGCTGGCTCACCGCCTCGAGCAGCAGCAGGCCCATTCCGGGGATGACGAAGATCTGCTCCATGATCACCGCGCCCCCGACCAGCACCGGCGCCTGCAGGCCGACCAGTGTCACCACCGGGATCAGGGCGTTGCGCAGGGCATGGCGCAGGATGGTGGTGCGGGTGGCCAGGCCCTTGGCGAGCGCCGTGCGGATGTAGTCCTGGCGCATCACCTCCAGCATCATGGTGCGGGTGAGCCTCATCACCACCGCCGAGAACGCCTTGCCTAGGATCAGCGCCGGGATCGTCATCTGCGCGAGATTCCGCAGGGGATCCTGGGTGAAGGGAATGTATTTCACCTCGGGCGACCAGCCCCACCAGATCGACGGGAACACCATCACCAGGGTGCCGACCCAGAAGCCCGGCAGCGCGAGCGCGAGGATGGCGAAGGAGCGCGTGACGTAGTCGCCCACCGTGTCCTGACGCACGGCGGAGTAGACACCGATCGGGATGCCGACGATCAGCGCCACGACCAGAGCCATCAGGCCGAGCTCGAAGGTGATGGGCAGGCGATGCAGCACCTCCTCCATCACCGGCGTGTTCTGCCACAGCGACTTGCCGAGGCTGCCCTCGAACAGGATGGCGCCGAGCCAGCGGAAGTACTGGCTGAACATCGGCTGGTCGAGGCCGAGCGCCGCCTCGAGCTGGGCGCGGCTCTTCTTGTCGGCGCCGATGTCGTTGGACGACAGCATGAGATCGATGACGTCGCCCGGGATCAGCCGCACGGTGATGAACACGATCAGGCTGGCGAACAGCAGCGTCGGAACCATCGCCAGCAGGCGGCGGATGACGTAGGCCTGCATCAGGCGGCTCCCGGGAGGATGACGTCCGGATCGGCGGGCTCGGCATAGAGCCGCGTCACGTCGGCCGATCGCCGCTCGATCACGCGGCGGGTGTTCAGCGAACGCTTGTCGGTGACCTCGCCCGCCGCCACCGACGGCGGCTCGTCGAGCACCAGCAGCCGCAGCACGCGATTGCTGGAGCCGCCGGGCTTGCTATTGAACCCCTCTAGCAGGCGCGACAGCGCCGGCCGCCATACCCCTTGGCCGCCGACATCGGCGCAGGCGGTCGGATCGAGCCACACCAAGGCTCCGAGATACGGTCGATCCGGTGCGGCGATCACGAGGTCGCGCACGTAGGGCTGCAGGGCGTCGATCAGCTGCGTGCGCAAGGTCGTGGCGCGCACCCAAGTCCCGGAGGCGAGCTTGAACTCCTCCGACAAGCGACCGGCGAAGGCGATCCCGGCTACGGGATCTCGCTCGTCGACCCAGCGTGCCGCGTCGCCGGTCTTGAAGAAGCCCTCTTCGTCGAACGCCGCGGCCGTTGCTTCGGCATTCCTGTAATAGCCCGCCATGACATGCGGACCTTTCACGCGCAATTCGTAGCGGTCGCCGGCCGGCACCAGCTTGGCGACGGCGCTGGGCGGCGGCAGGCCGAGAAGGCCCGAGCGATCGACGTTCCAATAGACCATCAAGCCGACACTGGTCGTCTCGGTCATGCCCCAGCCGCACCCGAAGGGCAGCCGCTCGCCGAGCTCGGCGGTGGCCAGGCCCTGCAGGCGGTCGAAGCTCTCCTGTGGCAACAGGGCGCCGCCGTAGCCCAGGCCGCGCAGATTCTTGAAGAATTTTCGGCGCAGATCGTCGTCACGCTCGAGCGCTTCGAGCAGCAACGGGTAGGCGGCCGGCACGGTGGCGAAGCCGGAGGGCGAGAGCTCGCGCAGGTTCTCCAGCGTTTCCTGGAAGCGCCCCGGCAGGGGGCGGCCGCCGTCTATGTACAAGGAGCCGGCCGACCGGATGATGCCGTTCAGGTTCGAGTTGCCGCCCCAGGTGTGATGCCAGGGCAGCCAGTCGAGCGATACCGGGATACGCTGCTCGTCGAGCGGCTCGCCCAGCGAGCGATTCATCTCCACCGCCGCCGCGAGATTGCCATGGGTGTTCAGCACGCCCTTCGACACGCCGGTCGAGCCCGAGGTGAACAGGATCTTGGCCGGCGTGTCGGCCGTGATGTGCAGCCGGCGCTCGGCCACCGAAGCGTCGACCGAACAATTCGCCAGGGCGGCGAAGGCGATGCCGCGCCTGCCGTCGACGGTGACGATGCGCGCTCGCGTGCGCCCGAGGGCCGCGGCGTAGCGCCCGGAATCCTGCGCGAAAACCAGGCCGGGCTCGACGACCGACAGTGCGTGATCGAGGCGTGTGAAGTCGCCGGACAGCGACCAGTTGGGCGAGATCGGCGCGACCAGGGCGCCGGCGCGCAGCGCGCCGAAGACGAGCAGCGCATTCTCGAGGCTGTTGTCGGAGAGGATGGCGATCGGCTTGCCGTCCGGACCGAAGCCCTGTGCGATCAGCCACGAGGCGATGGCGCCGGTGCGCGCCCAGGCCTCGCCGTAGCTGAGCCGCTGCCACGCATGATCGGGCCCGCGCCGCTCGGCCAGGAATGTGACGTCGGGCCGGCGCTCGGCGGCCCGCTGCAGGAGGTCGATGACCAGCGGCAAGGCGGGCGGTAGCGCGCGGCCGGCGGACAGAATCAACGTACCGTCGGGCCGGCGCTCGACCTCGACCGTCGGCCTCGGCCTATTGAGCTTGCGCATGGGTGCAACGTGGCTCACCCGTTCCTTCCCTCCTGACAGCGCTTCCTATTTGCGAAACCCGCTTCCGCGCGGGCTTGTTGGCTTGCAGGCTGCCGTCATTGCAGAGCGTCCGCAAGCAGCTTCAGCGCTCGACGAGCGGATGGTGGCAGGCGGCGAACTGGCCGTCGGCGATCTCGTTGAGCGGCGGCGCGATCTCGGCGCAGACGGCGTCGGCGCGCGGGCAGCGGGTGCGGAAGCGGCAGCCCGAGGGCGGCGCCAGCGGCGAGGGCGGCTCGCCGACCGAGAGGTTGGTGGCGGGCTTCACCGCGGGGTCGGGCACTGGAATCGCTTCGAGCAGCAGCGCCGTGTAAGGATGCGCCGGCTGCGCGAAGAGCTTCTCGGTCGGGCCGACCTCGCATAACTTGCCGAGATACATGACGGCGATGCGGTCGCTGACCGCCTTCACCACGGCGAGGTCGTGGGCGATGAACAGCAAGGTCAGCCCATAGCGCCGCTTCATGTCCTCGAGCAGGTTCAGGATCTGGGCGCGGATCGAGACGTCCAGCGCCGACACCGGCTCGTCGCAGATCACGAGCTCGGGCTCGAGGATCAGGGCGCGAGCGATGCAAATGCGCTGGCACTGGCCGCCGGAGAATTCGTGCGGCAGGCGGCCCGACACCAGGTCGGCGTCCAGGCCGACGGCGGTCAAGACGTCGCGCACGCGGCGGTCGCGCTCGGCCTTGTCGCTCACACCGGCGATGACCAGCGGCTCGGCGACGATGTCGCCGATCGAGCGGCGCGGATTGAGCGACGCGATGGGGTCCTGGAAGATCAGCTGCAGGCGCCGGCGCATCAGCCGCATCTTCTCCGCCGCCAGCCCTGTGAGCTCGGTGCCGTCGAACACCACCTTGCCCGCGGTCGGCCGGCGCAACTGCAGCACGGCGCGGCCCAGGGTCGACTTGCCACAGCCCGATTCGCCCACCAGTCCCAAGGTCTCGCCCTTGCCGACCTGCAGACTGACATCGGCAACCGCCGACAGCGTCTTGCCGCCGACGGCATACTCCACGACCAGGTTCTCGACGGAGAGCAACGGGGTCATAGCGGATGCCAGCAGGCGAAGAGTCCTCCCGCGCGCTCGGGATCGGCAAGCGGCGGCTTGGCGGAACGGCAGTGATCGTCGGCATAGCGGCACCGCGGCTCGAACGAGCAGCCCTTCATGGGCCGCGTCTGGTCGGGCGGGCGGCCGGCGATGGCGGGCAAGGGCGTGTGCGGCGGCGAATCGAGCTTGGGGATCGCCGCCAGCAGCGCCTCGGTATAGGGCATGCGCATGCGCGTGAAGAGCTTGGGCGTCGGCGCGCGCTCGACGACGCGGCCGGCATACATCACCGCCACTTCGTCGGTGCGGCCGGCGACGACGCCGAGATCGTGGGTGATCAGGATCATCGCCATGTGACGGCGCTGCTGCTCGCGCGCCAGCAGGTCGAGGATCTGCGCCTGAACCGTGACGTCGAGCGCCGTCGTCGGCTCGTCGGCGATCAGGAGCTTGGGCTCGCAGCTGAGCGCGATGGCGATGGCCACGCGCTGGCGCATGCCGCCGGAGAGCTGGTGCGGGTACTGGCGCAGCCGCTGCTCGGGCGCGGGGATGCCGACGGCTGCCAGAAGCTCGGCGCTGCGGCGCACTGCGGCGGCGGTGTCCAGGCCGAGGTGGGCTTGCAGGGTCTCGACGATCTGCGTGCCGATGGTGAGAACCGGATTGAGCGACGTCATCGGATCCTGGAACACGACGGCAAGCTCGGGCCCGCGCAGGCGGCGCAATTGCTCGGCCGGCAAGGTCACCAGGTCGCGTCCGGCGAACAGGATACGGCCGCCGAGCTTGGCGCGCTTGGGCAGCAGCTGCAGGACGGCGCGCGACAGCATGGTCTTGCCGCAGCCCGACTCGCCCACGATGCCGAGCGTGCTGCCGGGCGCCAGCGTGAGATCGACGCCGTCGACCGCGCGCAGCGGACCGCGCGGCGTCGGCAGGTCGACGGTAATGCCCTCGACCGACAGCAACGGTGCAGTCATGGAGCGGCTCTCATAGCGCTCCCGGCCTCGGATCGGTGAGCGCGCGCAGCGTGTCGCCGATGACGTTGAAGGCGAGCACGGTCAGGAACATGAACCCCGCCGGCAGGAAGGCGAGCCACGGCGCGATGTCGAGATTCTCGCGGCCCTCGCCGATCATGCTGCCCCAGCTCGCGGTCGGCGGCGGCACGCCGAGGCCGAGGAAGGAGAGCGCGCCTTCGACGACGATGGTGACGGCCACGGCCAGCAGGAAGAAGGCGAGCAGCGGCAGCGCCACGTTGGGCAGCAGCTCGCGGATCAGGATGCGGGAATGCGTGGCGCCGAGCGCGCGGGCGGCGGTGACGAATTCGCGCTCGCTCAGGGTCAGGGTGACGGCGCGCGCCACGCGCGTGAAGGCGGGAATGCCCAGAACGCCGATGACGATGGTGATGTTCGTCACCGACTGGCCGGCATAGGCGGTCACGGCCAGCGCGAACACCAGCGGCGGAAAGGCCAGCAGCACGTCGACGCCGCCGACGGCGAAGGTCTCCAGCCGGCCGCGGAAGTAGCCCGCCAGCATGCCGAGGCAGCCGCCGATGGTCACGCCGATCACCGGCGCCAGCAGCCCGACGGTGAGCGACACGCGGGCGCCGTGGATCAGCCGCGAGAGCTCGTCGCGGCCGAGATGGTCGGCGCCCAGCAGGTGGCCGGCACTGAAGGGCGCGGCCCGCTTGGCCAGCAGGTCCATGTCGGTGGGGCTCGCGATCGGCAGCCAGTCGGCGAAGACCGCGGCCAGGCCGATCAGCACGATCCAGGCGACCGAGCCGACGAACAGCAGGCCGACGCGGCGCGGGCGGCGCACCGGTGCGGCGGCGGGATCGCCACGATCTTCGCCAAGCTGCTCAAGCACGGCCATGGCGGATCCTCGGATCGAGCACGGC
>JAEWIV010000501.1 GCA_023386865.1 Pseudomonadota bacterium | reverse complement strand
CGCCACCTCCCCTCGTATGACGAGGGGAGGAAGATCCATCACTTCGCGACCATCCGGTCCGCCTTCGGCGGCAGGTACTTGTTGGTGAAGACCTTGTCGACCGCCGGCGCCGCCGGCAGCCCGAAGGCTTCCGACACGAGCTTGACCGAACGGGCGAAGCGCGCCGGGTCGACGTCGCCCATGCCGTTGGCCTTGACGTAGGGCGTCAGGATGTTGGTCTGCAGCGAGATCTGCAGCCGCTCGGTCTCCAGCGCCTCGTCGATCAGGGGATCGCGCTTCTTGGCGGCGGCGATGCCTAGCTTGTTGTCGGCAATGACGTCCTTCCAGCCCTTGATCGTGGCGTTGATGAAGCCCCTCACGGCCTTCTCGTTGCCGGCGATCTCCGGCGAGATGACGATGCCGTTGCCGTAGACGTCCATGCCGAAATCGACGTAGCGCATGGCGACGATGTCGTCGAACTTCACGCCGCGCGCCTTCAGATCGAGCATCGACGAGAAATAGTGGCCCGAGATGAAGTCGACCGAGCCCTGCACCAGGCTCTGCTCCCTGAGTTGGGGCGTCAGGTTGACGTGCTCCCACTTGGTGACGCCGTTGATCTTGGCGAAGGCGGGGAACAGCCGGAAGCTCGCATCGAACACCGGCGCCCCGAGCTTCTTGCCCTCGAGGTCCTTCGGTCCCTTGATGCCGCTCTTCTTCAGGGCATAGACCCCGAACGGCGCGAAGTCGTAGCCCATGAACACGCAAAGCACTTCCTTGCCCGGGTTCTTGGCGTTGTATTCGATGGTGGCGTTCACGTCGGCGAAGCCGATCTGGTAGGCGCCGGTGGCGACGCGCTGCACCGCGCCGGCCGAGCCCTGGCCTGGATCCATCGTGACGTCGAGCCCCTCGGCCTTGTAGTAGCCCTTCTCCAGCGCCACCAGGAACGGCGAGGTCGGCCCCTGGAAAACCCAGTCCAGGGTGAATTTGATCGGCGTCTGCGCATGGGCGGGCAGGCCGCCCAGCGCCAGCGCGGCGACCGCGCCGCCCAGCCATTTCGCGATTTTGCTCATGTCCGTCTGCCCCTCCGAGTTCCCCGTCCGGCGACTCTTAGGCGGACAAAACACGTCCGCCAAGGGGATATCAGGCAGATTCTATGCCAGCCGGCATCTCACGGCTTGCCCGAGGCCAGGATCCCTCCGATCAGGCGAAAGACATGCAGTTTCGTCCAGATATCCGCTGCGCCAAAGCTCGGGCGCGCCTGCATGGCACGCCAGTAGCCGGCAAGTGCCGGCCGCTTCTGAAGCTCGGCGCCGAGGCCGACGAATTCCATGCGCGCGAGGAACACGGTCCAGACGACGTCGGCAACGCCATAGGCGGGCGGCACGAGCACGGCGCGGCCATCGTGAAGCGTCTGCTCGAGCCGATCCATGAAGCCGATCGCCTCGGCGCGACGCTTCCCCGAGAGGCGGGCGACAGCGGCCGGATCGAAGGTGTGGACGCGCTCGGCGAAGACCTCGGCCCGCTCCTCATAGATCTCGGCGAGGTCGGAGTTCCGGGCGGCACGTTCGAGGAGGCGGCAACGGACCGACTCGAGCCGCTTGGGAATCATGATCCGCGCCAGGGGGCTGCGGGCGAGAAGGCCGCCGAAGGTCAGTTCCTCGATCGGATAGCCGTAGTGAAGGTCGAGCCAAGCCTTCGTGTCGCCATCGAGCGTCGCGTCGCCGACGCCCAGCGCATGCTCGGCGATGTCGCGGCTCTGGTCGAGGATACGGTCCGGCAGCACCAACGTCGGCACGGTCATGTTCGGATTGAGCCGCACATAGTCCGGCTGCTGCTGGACCATCCTGAGATGGATGTCGATCGCGACCGATTCGTAGGCGATCCCGCCTTCGACCAGCGCGAGGCGCGCGATCATCGAATAGTAGGAGGACAGCGCGTGATAGAGGCGCGGCTTGGATTCCGCCATGGCCGATCATCGCCTGCAGAGGACGTCGATGCAAATCGGGCCGGCTCAGGCCGCTTCTATCCCCGCCTGCTGGGTGGCGACGAGGCGGGCGAAGGCGCCGCCACGATCGATGAGTTCCTGGTAGCTGCCCTGTTCGACCACGCGACCGTGCTCGAACACCACGACGAGGCCGGCGTCGCGGATGGTCGAGAGCCGATGGGCGATGATGAAGGTGGTGCGGCCGGCCATCAGTGTCTTGAGCGCCTTCTGGATGCGCGCCTCGGTCACCGAGTCGAGCGCGCTGGTCGCCTCGTCGAGGATCAGGATCGGCGGATTCTTGAGCAGCGCCCGGGCGATCGCGAGCCGCTGGCGTTCGCCGCCCGACAGCGTGGTGCCGCGCTCGCCCACCATGGTGTCGTAGCCGTTGGGCTGGCGCTGGATGAAGTCGTGCGCCTCGGCAAGCCTCGCCGCCTGCTCCAGCTCGGCCTGCGTGGCGTCGGGCTTGCCGATGCGCAGGTTGTCGGCGATCGTGCGGTAGAACATGGTGCTGTCCTGGAACACCACGCCGATGTTGCGGCGCAGCGATTCCAGCTTGACGTCGCGATGGTCGGTGCCGTCGATACGGATGACGCCCGACTGCGCGTCCCACATGCGGTGCAGCAACGACAGGGCCGTGCTCTTGCCCGCGCCGGTGGGGCCGACGAAGGCGACCGTGGTGCCGGTCGGCACCTTCAGCGAGAAATGGACCAGCGCCGGCCGCTTGCCATCGTAGGAGAAGTTGATGTCGTCGAACTCGACGTCGCCCCGGGCGCGGCCGATGTCCTTGCCATGCGGGTTGTCGGGCACGGTCGACTGCGAATCGAGCACGCGGAAGAAGTCGGCCAGCGCCGGCATCTGGAAGAACACGCGGCTGACGAAGCCCGAGGCCTGGTCCATGCGGCTGATCAGCAGCGTGGCGAAGCCCATGAAGCTCACGATCTCGCCGACGCTCGCCTCGCCGCGGGTGTAGAGCCAGGTGCCGAGTACGAAGATCAGGATGACCGTGATCGTCGAAGCGGCGCGGGTCAGAACCGACAGCAGCGCCCACCAGTTCAGCACCGGATACTGCGCCGCCAGCGTCTCGCTGATGATGCGATGGAGCTCGCCGGTCTCGGCACGCAGGCGCACGAAGCTCTGGATGAGATGGATGTTGCCCAGCGCGTCGCCGGCGCGGCTGGCGAGCTCGCTGTGGCGATCCTCGACCTGCTGCTGCAGTCGGTCGGTGCGGCCCACCACCCAGGCATTGGCGACGGCGAAGAACAGGATCAGCACGATCAGCAGCAGGCCGAGCCGCCAGTTCATGAACAGGCTGAGCGGCAGCATGATGAAGAGCGCGACGAAGGTCGCGAGGTTCTCGCGGAAGAACGACAGCCAGATGCCGAACAGATGGTCGACACCCGTCAGCATGACCTTCAGCAGCCGGCCGGAATGCTGGCTGTGATGGAAGGCGAAGGGCAGGACCAGCACGTGCTCGAAGAAGGTCGCCATGGCGCCGAGCCGCCGCCGATGAGCCATCCGGTCGGCCTGCAACGACACGATGATGTTGGCGACGATGCCGCCGATGCCCACGCCGGCCCACAGGATGAGGAGCTGGGTCGCCTCCTGCCACAGCACATCGACGGGCTTGCTGCGCGCGTTGCTGAGCAGGTCCACGACCTTGCCGAACAGCACCGGTTCGTAGAACTGCAGCGCCGCCACCGCGACGTTGGCCAGCGCCAGGATGATCGCAAGCCCGCGTTCGGCCCGCAGCAGGCCGATGACCCGACCGTAGACGCGGAAGAATTCCATGCCGCGCGCCCTGTCACCCAGCGCAGGGGTTACCGTGCGCGGACCGGAGCGAGGGGCCTTTCAGGGCCCCGGAAACGTCCCTCGCTGGGCTCTCGATGACAGCCATCCTCATGCCTGCGGCTTGAGGAACCGTTCGACGGTCCGCACGAAGAAGCTGACCCCGAACGGGATCGCCATGTCGTTGAAGTCGTAGCGCGGATTGTGCAGGCTGACGGCCTCGGGCCCGCCGCCATTGCCCAGCATCACCATGGCACCCGGCACCTTCTCCAGCATGTAGGAGAAGTCCTCCGCACCCATGCTGGGGCGGACCTTGTCGCTCACGGCATGCTCGCCGCACACGCCGGCGGCCACCTCCATGGCGAAGCGCACGCGCTCCTCGTTGTTGACCGTCGGCGGATAGCCCGGCCGGTGCTCGATCTCGATCTTCACCCCATGCATCTGCTCGGCGCCGCGGCAGATCTCCTCGATGCGGCGTTTCACCAGCTCGCGGTTCGCCGGTGTCGTGGTGCGCGTTGTGCCGCCGATATGCACGTCGGCCGGGATGACGTTGTAGGCCGAGCCCGCCTTGAAGAAACCGACGGTCACGACCGCGGCATCCTGCGGATCGATGTTGCGGCTGACGATGCTCTGCAGCGCCAGCACGATGTTGGCGCCGACGATCATCGGATCGACTGCGAGATGCGGATGGGCGGCGTGGCCGCCCTTGCCGGCGATGCGGATGTCCCAGCGGTCGGCCGCCGCCAGCAGCGGACCGGGCTTGGACACGATGTGGCCCAGCGGCACGCCGGGCTTGTTGTGGATGGCGAAGACTGCGTCGCAGGGGAACTTGTCGAACAGCCCGTCCTTGATCATCTCGCGCGCGCCGCCGCCACCTTCCTCGGCGGGCTGGAAGATGAAGTGCACGGCACCCTCGAAGTCGCGCTTCTCGCTCAGCATCTTGGCCGCGCCCAGGAGCATCGCCGTGTGGCCGTCATGCCCACAGGCGTGCATGCGGCCGGCGTTCTGCGAACGGTGCTGGAAATCGTTGACCTCCTCCATCGGCAGCGCGTCCATGTCGGCGCGAAGACCGATGGATTTCAACGAGTTCCCCTTGCGCAGGGTTCCGACCACGCCGGTCTTGCCGAGCCCACGCGTCACCTCGAGACCCCACTCGGTGAGCTTGGCGGCGACGATGTCCGAGGTCCGCGTTTCCTCGTAGGCAAGCTCGGGATGGGCGTGGATATCGCGGCGGATGGCAGCGATCTCGCCTTGGATCTCGAGCGAACGCGACAGGACGGGCATCAGGCACTCCGGTTGGAAGGGCGGGCATCTTAGCCCAAAGTAGTGGGATGTTGTCTCTGCAGGAAGTCGAGGATGCGGCAGCGGTCGTCTACGCCGCCATGCCGCCGACCGCGCAATATGCCTGGCCGTTGCTCGCGCGACGCACGGGCTGCGAAGTCTGGGTGAAGCACGAGAACCACACGCCGATCGGCGCCTTCAAGGTGCGCGGCGGCTTGGTCTACATGAACCGGCTGAAGCGCGCCAAGCCGAACGTCAAAGGGGTCGTCAGCGCCACGCGCGGCAATCACGGCCAGAGCATCGCCGTCGGGGCCGCCAAGGTCGGCATCGCCGCCACCATCGTCGTGCCGCAGGGCAACTCTGTGGAAAAGAACGCGGCCATGCGCGCATTCGGCGCCGAGCTGGTCGAAGCCGGCCACGACTTCGATGCCGCCCGCGATGTCGCCATGCGGCTGGCCGCGGAACGCGACCTCGAGATGATCCCGTCCTTCCATCGCGACCTTGTGCGCGGCGTTGCGACCTACGCCCTGGAACTGTTCCGCGGCGCACCGCCGCTGGACACGGTCTATGTGCCGATCGGCTTGGGGTCGGGCATCTGCGGCGTGATCGCCATGCGCGATGCGCTCAGCCCGACGACCAGGGTGGTTGGCGTGGTGTCGACCAAGGCGCCGGCCTACGCCCTGTCCTTCGCCGCGGGCAAGGTGGTGCCCACGAACAGCGCCAACACCATGGCCGACGGCATGGCCGTGCGCGGCCCCGACGCCGAGGCGCTCCGCGTCATCCTGAAAGGGGCCGACCGCATCGTGCAGGTCAGCGACGCAGAGATCGCCGACGCCATGCGCGCCTACTACGAGGACACGCATCAGCTCACCGAGGGCGCCGGCGCTGCGGCGCTGGCCGCCCTGATGCAGGAACGGGAGCGCCTGGCCGGCAAGCGGGTGGCGCTGGTGCTGAGCGGTGGAAACATCGACCGCCTTCTCTACTTGCGCCTGCTCGCCGATCGTGGTCCCGTCTAGGGGCGAATGGAGATCGTTACCCTTCTCGTCGCCGCCCAACTGGCACAGGCGACGGTCGACCCGGCAGCCCGTTGTGCCCAGCTCGTGGCGTACTACGACCGCTTCGGTGTCGGACGCAGCAACAATTCCGACGGCCGCCGCAACCATACGCGCATCCTGGCGGAGCTCTATTGCCTGGAAGGCAACTACCAGAAGGGCATCGCCATCATGGAAGACCTGTTGCGCAGGAAGGCGTTCACCGTCCCGCCACCGGCCAAGCCCGAAACCGTGCCGCCCCTGGAATCGCCCGAGTACGGCGTCTAGCGCACGATCGGTCCCGAGCTAATCCGCCTTGCGCATCCTCGGCGGCATCCGAGGGATCGGCGCCCAGGCAAGGTCGGTCTTTACCGCCTGCATGATGAAGGACGAGCGCGTGCCGCGAACACCCGGCATGCGCAGCAGCGCCTTCAAGGCAAAGTCGCTGAAGCTCGCGAGATCGGGTGTCAGGACATGCAGCAGGAAGTCCATGTCGCCGGTCACGGCATAGCAGGCCACCACCTCGGGCCGCGCGCGGATCTCCGCCTCGAACGCTTCGACGACCTTCTCGGAATGGTCGTCGAGCGTCACCTGCACCAGAGCCTGCAGGCCGAGCCCCACGGCGGGCGGCGCGACCAGCGCGGCATAGCGCGTGATCACACCCTCTTCCTCCAGGCGCTTCACACGACGCTGGCAGGGCGTGGGCGAGAGGCCGACACGGTCGGCAAGGTCGACGATCGGCAACCGGCCTTCGGCCTGCAAGGCGGCCACGATGCGCCTGTCGATGTCATCTAGCTCGATCATAGGGTTTATCCCTAAATTAAACCAATTTTGTGGATGTTATCCCTTCCAAACGGCATCGGACAGCCCAACTTTGCCGGGATTCCCTACGCCCCGGATCCCCATATTCCAAGCATGAACCTCGCCCCTCTGGAGAACCTGCGCGGCAATTACCAGGGCATGGCGTCCGACTGGACGGTGCCGCAGCGCATCGCCGACTACTCGGACGAGGACCAGGCGGTGTGGCGGCTGTTGGTCGAGCGCCAGACTGCGCTCGCGAAGCTCCATGCGTGCGAAGAGTTCGTCCAAGGCCTCGAGACGCTGGGCATCGGCGACAGCATCCCCGACTTCGCGGCGGTCAACGCCAGGCTGGAGAAGCTGACCGGCTGGCGTGTCGTCGGCGTGCCGGGCCTCATTCCCGACGCGGTGTTCTACGACCACTTGGCGCACCGGCGCTTTCCGGTGACAGTGTGGATCCGTACCCGCGCCGAGCTCGACTACCTGGTCGAGCCCGACCTGTTCCACGATTTTTTCGGCCACGTGCCGCTGCTCGGCAACCCGGTGTTCGCCGACTACATGCAGGTCTACGGCCAGCGTGCGCTGGAGGCTGGCGCCAAGATCGACCTTCTGGCGCGGCTGTACTGGTACACCGTCGAGTTCGGCCTGATCCGCACGGCCAAGGGCCTGAAAATCTACGGTGCTGGCATCCTGTCCTCGGCGGCCGAAGTGAAGCATGCGATCTCAGGTGACGCCGTCGAGCGGCTGCCCTTCGAAGCGGCAAGCGTCATGCGCCGCCCCTATCAGATCGACAAACTGCAGGACACATATTTTGTCCTGGACGATTTCCGTCAGCTGTTCGAAGCGGCGCAGACGCGAGTGGCCTGAAGTTATCCTGAGGTCCTTCGCTACGCTGAGGGCGACAGATTGGCTTTGAGCACCACCAGACCGTCGACCGCGACGACAGCCTCGCCGTCTCGCTTGACCAGCAGCGGATTGATTTCCGCTTCCGAGACCTCAGCGAATGCCTTGTGCGCCAAAGTCGAGAAGGCGGCGATCGCCTTGGCCAGCGCGGCGACATCGCCGCGCGGCAGGTTGCGATAGCCGCGGATGGTGGCGAGGCCCTTCACTTCGTCGATCATCTGCTTCGCCTCGGACTCGCCGACCGGCGCGAGACGGGTCGCCGCGTCCTTGTAGATCTCGGCCAGCACGCCGCCCAGGCCGACCGTGACGGTCGGGCCGACGAGCGGGTCTCGCCGAAAACCGAGAATCACCTCGGCGAGGCCGCGCTCCATCTTCTGGATCAGGAAGCCATCGAGCCTGGCGTGCGGGCTGTGTGCCTTCACGCGCTTCTCCATCTCGCGCGCGGCAAGCGCCGCGGTCTGGCCGTCGGGCAACCCTAAGACCACGCCGCCCGCCTCGGTCTTATGCGCAATGTCCGGCGACAGGATCTTCAGGACCACCGGCGCGCCGATCTCGTTCACCGCGGCGACGATGCGCTTGGCGTCGGGGATGGCCAGCGCCTTGGCGAGCGGCACGCCGAGCGCCGCGAAAAAATCAGCCGCGCGCCGCTCGTCGAAGCCATTCACGCGGCCCGCCTCGAGCGCGTCGATCGCCTGGCGCATCGGTTCGGCGAGCGCCGGCACGGGCTGCGGCGACGGCCGCAGCAGGCAGGCCGCCATGGCCTCCGCGCAGGACTCGGGATGGCGGAACGCCGGCACGCCGGCGGCGGTCAGCAGGGCCAACGACTTCTCGGCCGACGGCGTCAGGGCCACCGCGAAGGGTTTCGCCGACTTCGCGAACTTCAGCAGGGGCTCGACGGCGAGCTCGGGATTGAACTGGGCCGAGGAGCCGACGACGAAGATCGCGGCGTCATTGGCGTCGTCGGCCAGCAGGCGCTCGATGGTGCCCGACACGATCTCGGGCTTGGCGCCGGCCAAGGTGAGATCGATCAGCTTGCCCTCGCCGGCCGCGATGCCGAGCGGCTTCAGCCAGTCGACCAGGGCCTGCGGCGGATCGGCGATGTCGAGACCGGCCATCGCCATGTTGTCGACCACCATGGCCGCCCCGCCGCCGGTCGTGGTGGCGACGGCGACCCGCTTGCCTTTCGCCGGCGGCCGATCGACCAGCAGCGCCGGCACGTCGACCAGCGATTCGAACATCGACACCCGCACGATGCCATGGCGCCGGCAGAAGGCGTCGAAAGTCGCGTCGGAGCCGGCGATGGCGCCGGTGTGCGACTTGGCGAGCTCCTGGCCGATGGCCGAACGACCGAGCTTGTAGGCGATCACCGGCTTGCCCGCTTCATGGGCCCGCCGCGCCGCCCGCGCCAGCCGCTCGCCGTCGCGCAGCGTCTCCATGAACAGCAGGATGGCATTGGTCTTCGGGTCGTCGACCATCATGTCGGCGATCTCTCCGACAGCGAGGTCGACCTCGTTGCCGACCGAGATCAGGCGCGAGAAGCCGATGCCGCGCGCGTCGGCGCGCGACAGCAGCGCACCGATCAGGCTGCCGCTTTGGCTGACCAGGCCCCACTTGCCAACGCGCAGCCTGTCGACCGCGAAGGCCGCGTTGGCCGTGAGCGCCATCGCCGGATCGGTGCTGCCCGTCC
>JAEWIV010000467.1 GCA_023386865.1 Pseudomonadota bacterium | reverse complement strand
CTGTTGCCCTCCTTGATGCGTCCCTGATCAGCGAGGCGCATCAGGTCGGCCGCGCTCGCCGTCGAGAAGAACAGCGAATCCCGCGTCGAGATGCCGATCTCGCACATGTATTCCAGTTCACGCGCATTCTCGCCGTGGCGGTTATGCGGCGTGCCGGCGTCGGTGCCCATGGCGATGCGGCCGCCGGCCTTGTAGTACATCTTGATCGAGGCGATGTGGCGGTCGAACACGCGGCGCGCCTTTTCGATCACGTAGTCGGGGATCGAGCGGTCGCCGTCGTCATAGCCTTTCAGGATGTTCTTCACCGCAGCCAGCGTCGGCCCCAGCCACACGCCGCGCTCCTTCATCTCGGTGACGCACTCCTCGGTCATGAAGATGCCGTGCTCGATCGAATCGATGCCGCCGCGCACGGCGTTCAGGATGCCGAGCGCGCCCTGGGCATGGCTGGCGCAGCACTTGTGGAAACGATGGGCTTCGCTGATGCCGGCCTTCATCTCCTCGGCCGAGTAGTGCGCGTCCTCGGGATTGACGCCGGGAGTCATCACGCCGCCGGTCGCCATGATCTTGATCAGGTCGGAGCCGGCATGGACCTGCTCGCGTACCGCCTTCACCACCTCGTCGATGCCGTCGGCGACGCGGCCGGTACGGTTGCCGTGGCCACCGGTCATGCAGATCATGCGGCCGGCGCAGCGCATGGTCGGTCCGAGGAAACGGCCTGAATTGTAGGCGTCGCGCAGGGCGAACTCGATGTAGTCCTTGCCGCCGCAATCGCGCACGGCGGTGATGCCGCCTTCCAGGGTGTTGCGCATCAGCTCCATGCCGCGCACGGCGATCTGCGCCGCGGTCATGCGGTCCTGCACGGCGCCGGGGTTGCCCTCGGCGCCGCTCAGCGAATGGACATGGCAGTCGATGATGCCGGGAATCAAGGTGCCGCCCGCGGTGTCGACCTTGTCGCCGGCGAAGCCCATGAACTCGGCCGCGGGGGCGATGCGCTTGACCTTGCCGCCCTCCTCCAGCACCGCCTGGCCATCCAGGAGCTTTTCACCGTCGAAAACGCGACCGCCGACATACAACGTGGCCATTGACCCATCCTTGAATTGAAACCGGCCGGAGTCTGCCCGCGCGCCTGCGGCGCTGCAAGCAACTAGCGGCCGGCCGTGCGCTGCGTGCAGCCCAGTGGATCGGCCGGCTTGTTGCCGCCCATCGCCTTCAGGCGCTCGATCTCGTCGTCGATCCCGACGATGTGCGGATTGTGCTTCTTGGCCATCTCGAAGGCAGCAACGGCGCGCGGATACTCGCCCATTTCCGCGCGGATCATGCCGAGACCGGAATAGGCGCCGAAATGGCGCGGCTCGCGCTTCACCGTCTCGCAGATGTCGTTCAGCGAGGCCGGGAAGTCGCCGAGCAGCCAATAGGCGGTCGCCCGCTTGTTCCAGGCCTCCGAGAGTTCGGGCGCCATCTCGATCAGCTTGCTGAAGGTCTCGACGGACTGCTTCAGCTCGCGCTGCTGCATCTCGGCGATGCCGCGCAGCATCAGGTCGCGCTGCGAGCCCTCCGGCACCATGATCCATTGCTCCCAGATCGCTGCCTCCAGCGACTGGATCGCCATGGGGTCGGTCGCCGTCTGCAGCTTGGCAAACAAGGTATCGAGCATGGTGCCGCTCCCGCCGTTCTGCGCCAGCACGTTCGTTCCCAGCATCAGGCCGAGCAGTGCAGCAAGGCAAGTGCGAAGAAAAGTCATTGTCGCCCGTGGGACAGGGCAGGCGGCTTCGGTCCGCCGGTCGCCCAGTCGAGCAGCTCGACGGTGTGGGCGATCGGAATGCCGGTGCCCGAGGCGATGTTGCCGATGCAGCCGAAGTTGCCGGCGGCGACGACATCGGGGCTGACGCTCTCGATGTTGGCGACCTTGCGGTCGCGCAGGCGGCGCGACAGCTCGGGCTGCAGCACCTGGTAGGTGCCGGCCCAGCCGCAGCAGAGGTGGCCTTCGGGCACGTCCTTCACGACGAACCCGGCATCGCGCAAGAGCTTCTTGGGTTGCTCGGTCACCTTCTGGCCGTGCTGCATGGAACAGGCCGAATGATAGGCCACGGTGAGCGGCCGCGCGGTCACGTTCGCGAGACCGACTTCCAGCATGACTTCGGTGACGTCCTTGGCGAGCCGCGCCACCTGCTCGGCCCGCTCCTTCCAGGCCGGATCGTTGGCCAACATGGCACCGTAGTCCTTGATCGTGGTGCCGCAGCCTGAGGCATTGATGACGATGGCGTCGAGGCCCGCACCGTCGATCTCCCGCATCCAGGCCTCGATGTTGCGCCTGGCCAGCGCCAACGCCTCGTCGTTGCGGCCGACATGCAGCACCGACGAGCCGCAGCAGCCCGAGCCCGCGACATTCACCACTTCCATGCCGTGCCGGGTCAGAAGCCGCACCGTCGCCTCGTTGACCTCCGGCGCCAGCACCTGCTGGCCGCAGCCCGGCATCAGCGCCACGCGCTTGCGGCGCAGGCCGACGGCCGGGAAGGTCTGCGGCCGGTCGACCGGCGAGGGTCCCCTCAGCCGATCCGGCACCGCTTCGAGCATCGCCCGCAGGCGCCGAAAGAACGTCGCGCCGGCCGGATCGGCGCTGCGGGCCGGGAGCAGCGCGGCCAGCGGCTTGGCCAACCGGCCCAGGACCATGGTCCAACGGAACAGTGTCGGCCGCGGCATCAGCCAGGCGAGCAGGCTGCGCAGCAGCCGATCCGGCAGCGGGCGCGTAAAACGCTCCTCGATGTGATGCCGCCCATGATCGACGAGGTGCATGTAGTGCACGCCCGACGGGCAGGTCGTCATACAGCTGAGGCACGACAGGCAGCGGTCGACATGCTTCACCTCCGACGCCGTCGGCGCGCGATCGCCCTCCAGCATCGCCTTGATGAAGTAGATGCGCCCGCGCGGGCTGTCGCGCTCGTCGCCCAGCAGCACGAAGGTCGGGCAGGTCGCGGTACAGAAGCCGCAATGCACGCACTTGCGCAGGATGTGCTCGCTGCGCGCGGTCTCCGGATCGTTGAGCTGGGCCAGGGTGAAGTTGGTCTGCATCGCTCAGCCCATCCGGCCCGGATTGAAGAGGCCCTTGGGATCGAAGCTTTCCTTCACACGCGACGCCAAGGCGGCGAGCGCTGTCGGCTGCGGCTGGAACACCGGGACGCTCGACCGCGCCTTCTCGTTGGCGCGAACCAAAGTGGCGTGGCCACCGGGCGGGCCAAGCGCGCCGCGCACGATCGAGTGGCAAGCGTCATCGCTCGGCGGCATCGCGAGCCAGATGAGGCCTCCCGACCAGTCGTAGAAGGCCTCGGCCAAGGGATGCCATGCCTTGATTCGCGCGACGATGCCCGGGCCCTCGGTCGGTGGGCAGGAGATCTTCCATATGACAGCATCACGTGCACTCGAGAGAGGCGTCACGTCGCGCACGTGGCGCCAGAAGTCGCGGCTTTCGAGTGTGCCGAGTTCCGTCATCATTGCGCCCGTCGTCGCCAGCAGATCGCGCAGGCCCTTCAGGCGCGCTTCGACCGACGGCGCGACGCCCTCGAGACGCAGGGCCGTCCTGTCTTTGACATGGGCGGCGCCGGAGACGTCGTGCGGGCTGCCCATGGCGGCGCACATCGCCTCGACCGCCGCCTCGTCGGAGAGGCCGTGCAGCATCAAGGTGCGCGTCTGGTCGGGCGCGGGCAGCACCTTCACCGATACCTCGTCGAGCACGGCGAGCGTGCCCCAGGAGCCGGCCAGAAGCTTGGAGAGGTCGTAGCCGGTGACGTTCTTCATTACCTTGCCGCCCGACTTGAAGGCCTCGCCGCGGCCGTTGACGCCGCTGAAGCCCAGCAGGTGATCGCGCGCCGCGCCGGCGGCGATGCGGCGCGGGCCGGCGAGGTTGCCCATGACCGCGCCGACCAGGGTGCCCTGCCCCGCCTCTTTGCCCAGGAGCGGCCCGAGGTCGGGCGGCTCGAAGGCCAGCATCTGGTTACGCTGGGCGAGCAGCGCCTCGACCTCGCGAATCGGCGTGCCGGCGCGGAGCGTCACGACCAGCTCCTCGGGGGCGTAGTCGACGATGCCGGAGATGCCCGAAAGATCGAGCACCTGATCGCAGGTCATTGGCTTGCCGACAGCGAGCTTGCTGCCCTGGCCGCGCACGTCGAGCGTCCGGGAGTCATTCAGCGCCCATTCGACGGCCTGACGCAGCTCCTTGGCGTCGCGCGGCTTGATGGTGCCCGCCATGCCTCAGAACCGCGGGATGTCGGGGAACGGGATCTTGTTCTGGTGCACCACCAGGCGGCCGAGCTCGGCGCAGCGGCGCAGCTTGGGGAAGACCTTGCCGGGATTAAGCAGATGGTCGGGATCGAAGGCGCACTTCACGCGCATCTGCTGGTCGAGATCGATCTCGGTGAACTGCTCGCCCATCAGGTCCCGCTTCTCGATGCCGACGCCGTGCTCGCCGGTCAGCACGCCGCCGACGCGCACGCAGAGGCGCAGGATGTCGGCGCCGAATTCCTCGGCGCGGCGGAGCTCGCCGGGATCGTTGGCGTCGAACAGGATCAGTGGGTGCAGGTTGCCGTCGCCGGCATGGAAGACGTTGACGACGCGCAGGCCGTGCTTCCTGGACATCTGGCGCATCTCCGCCAGCACCTCGACCAGGCGGCCGCGCGGCACCGAGCCGTCGAGGCACATGTAGTCGGGCGAGATCTGGCCGACGGCGGGGAACGCGGCCTTGCGGCCGGCCCAGAACAGCACGCGCTCCTGCTCGTCATGGCTGACCCGCACCGTGGTGGCGCCACGGTCGCGGGCGATGCCGCTGACGCGCTCGACCAGATAGTCGACCTCGATCGCCGGGCCATCCAGCTCGACGATCAGCAGCCCCTCGACGTCGAGAGGATAGCCCGCGCCGACATAGGCCTCGGCGCACTTCACGGCGTCCTTGTCCATCATCTCCATGCCGCCGGGGATGATGCCCGAGGCGATGACGGCCGCGACGCAGTCGGCTGCGCCCGCCTCGGTCGGGAAGCCCAGCAGGACGGTGCGCGCCGTAGACGGCTTGCGTAGCAGGCGCACCGTCACCTCCGTGACGACGCCCAAAAGGCCCTCGGACCCGGTCATCAGGCCCAGGAGGTCGTAGCCTTCGGAGTCGAGATGCTTGCCGCCCAGGCGCACGACCTCGCCGGTCATCAGCACCACCTCGATGCCTAGAAGGTTGTTCGTCGTGAGGCCGTATTTCAGGCAGTGCACGCCGCCCGAGTTCTCTGCGACATTACCGCCGATCGAGCAGGCGATCTGCGAGCTGGGGTCGGGCGCGTAATAAAAGCCCTCGTGCTCGACCGCCTTGGAGATGCCGAGGTTGGTGACGCCGGGCTGCACGCGGGCGCAGCGGTTGGCGTAGTCGATCTCCAGCACGCGGTTGAACTTGCCGAGGCCAAGCAGGATGGCGTCGCCCACCGGCATGGAGCCGCCCGACAGCGAGGTGCCGGCGCCGCGCGGCACGACCTTTACCTTGTTGTCCTGGCAGTAGCGCAGGATGGCCGAGACCTGCGCCACCGTCTCGGGCAGGACCACGACCAGCGGCATCTGGCGGTAGGCCGAGAGGGCGTCGCACTCGAAAGGCCGCATGCCGTCCAGATCGTCGATCACCCCCTCGCCCGGCACGATGGCGCGCAACGCTGCCACGATCTCGGACCGGCGGGCGAGAATGGCGGGATCGAGCGGCGGCATCTCCATGCCCCGATCCTTACGCCAAATGAAAAAGCGGCGGAAGCCGGAGGCCTCCGCCGCTTTTTGAACGCTGGACGCGCCGGACCTTAGCCCTGGCGAGCCTTGAAGCGCGGGTTGGTCTTGTTGATGACGTAGACGCGGCCCTTGCGGCGGACGATGCGGCTGTCCTTGTGGCGCGCCTTCACGGACTTGAGGGAATGACGGATCTTCATGGTTCTTCTCAACAAAAGCCCCGGCGGCCGCCGGGGGAATTCCGAAAGAGCGCGGAAAATAGGGACCCGGAAGCGCCGCGTCAACCCACCGCCGGCCTAAAATTCATCAATGATCAGAAGGAGTTGGCGGGACCGGGGCGCGATACCCCGGCCCCGCCCTTCTAGAAGAAGACGTAAGCCCGGACCACGACGTTCTTGCGGCACCGGGCATCGGCCGGCGCGGTGGGGTCGATGCAGGCGGTGTGGAAGGACCAGCGCGAGACCGAGCCGTCGGTGATCGAGTCGTAGCACTTCAGCATCGACACCTCGGTCGAGGTCTGCCTGGGGAACCAGTACCACTCGTGGTTCGGCCGGTAGGTGAAGCGCGTGGTCTCGCCGACGCGGTCGTCGTAGATGCGGTAGTTGTTGATGTAGGGCTGGTCGGCGAAGGACGGCCAGGCGCAGAGCACGAAGGGAAACTGCTCGACCGTCTCCATCGGCTTGGCGAGGTTTATCGACATGAACCGGCGCGACATCTTTTGGTCGGCCTCTTCCTCCGTGTAGTGCTGCGGGCGGCCGAAGTTGCGCAGGTTCCTGGTCAAAAGCTCGCGACAGCGCACGCGGCCCGAGTTGTCGTTCAGGTCGTTGTGCACGAGGTTGACGTAGCGGGCGTTCACGCCCGGATTCATGTTGTCCTGGTCCTCGGTGCGGTCGCCCGTGTAGTCCTTGTCGAAGACGTCGTGGTTGTAGACCAGCGCATCGGTGGCGCCGGGGAAGAAGTCGAGCAGCAGCTTCTCGATCTCGGGGTAGAAGACGCGCTCCACCTCCGCGGAATCGTAGAAATTCGTGCATTTCGATTCGAGGTGGGCCAGCGAGACGCCGAGCTTGTCCATGCATTCGGGGCTGTTGGGCGAGAGGCCCGGGTAGTACTCGCCGATGCGCCGCGCGTCGCGCAGCACGTGCGGGAAATAGAGGTTGCGCCGGCGGTTGTCCTCCTCGTTCTTGCGCAGACGGGCCGCGGTGTCGGCGTGCGCCGGATCGCGCCAGATGGCGTTGGACGGCACGATGGAGTAGCTCGGCCGTTCGTGGACGGTGTAGGCCAGCGGCAGCACGACGCCGCCGGGCGGCGCCTTGAGGCTGTTCGACTCGCGGATGTAGCGCATGCAGTCGTCGTAGTCGTGGAAGGCGAGCCCCCACTTGGTCTTGATCGGGCCGGGGGGCGCCTTGTCGATCATGTCGACGACGCGCTGGCCCTCGCCGCCGGCGATCTCGACGAGCGCGTCTTCTAGCGCCTTGGCGGTTCCCGCATCGCCGTCACGATCGAACGACATGTAGGACAGGCCGTCGTTCGCCGCGATCGGCGGCGGCTGGCCTTCGGTGCGCTGAAGCGTCGGCACATAGGGCGCAACGTTGAGAACGCTCATGACGTCCCTCCAATAGACTGGTGGCCAGCATAACGCGTTCCCGGCCGCGCGGGTCGCCCGACGACGATGAATCTTTATCCATCAATCGATTAGAAATCCTCCTTCAAGCCGTCCGTGCTGCCAGCCCATGCTGCGTTCTCGCTGATCGCCGGGCGGCGCCTTTAGGTCGCCGCCGGCG
>JAEWIV010000386.1 GCA_023386865.1 Pseudomonadota bacterium | reverse complement strand
GGTGGACC
Organism: Pseudomonadota bacterium; assembly: GCA_023386865.1. Taxonomy (GTDB): domain Bacteria; phylum Pseudomonadota; class Alphaproteobacteria; order Reyranellales; family Reyranellaceae; genus Reyranella. The sequence goes on along the minus strand of JAEWIV010000386.1, from coordinate 15,470 downwards.
GGGATGATGGCCTTGGTCTGCGGCGTGCAGGCGCGCTTCACGAGCTCGCGGCTCATGCACCAGGTCTGGCGGTCGACGTCGACGATCACCGGCGTGGCGCCGCAATAGAGCACCGCATTGATGGTCGCGGCGAAGGTGAGATCCGGCACGATGACTTCGTCGCCGGGCCCGACGCCGAGCGCGACCAGCGCCAGGTGCAGCGCCACGGTGCCGTTCGATACCGCGACTCCGTTTCGGACGCCGACGAAACGGCTGAAGTCCTCCTCGAACTTGGTGACGTAGGGCCCCTTGCTCGAGATCCATCCGGAGATGAACGCGTCGATCAGCGAGCGGAAGTCGTCGCTGGTCATGTGAGGCATCGCGACCTGGACGGGCCGCGTCGAGCGATCGATCAGGACCCCCGTCAAATGGCCGCTGGCGTCGACCACCGGTCGCAGGCTCTCGTTTGGATCGACATCATTGCGCAGGGAATTGGCGGCGACCATGTTCCCCGCGGGGTGCCAACCCAGCGTCGGATCGACGATCGCCGTGCCGTCGGCGAGTGCTCGCCGTATGTCGTCGAGCGAGATGCGACCGATGAAGCGGTGGTCGTCGCCGACGATCAGGCAGGAGCCCAGTCCATTGTCGAGACACTTCTCGATGACTGACAGGACGCTCTCCGACTTGTTGCAGACGAACGACGTAGCAAGTGACGTTTCCTCCGGCGCTGCCAGAGACATTTAGCCTCCCTTCGCGAGACACTTCTCTCGCGGGCCCGGGCTGCGGGCTGTTGTCTTATTTTTGGAATGCGGCCTGTGGGCTTGCCAGTGTCCAGATTGTGGCTGCCGGCTTGTGTGTTGACTCGGCCACAGTCGGCGAAATCGAACGTTGAAGCGCCGCAGCGGACACATATCGGTCGCTCCGACACAGTTTGATCACTGGCGCCGCCGATTGCTGCCACACATCGTTGGGCCGAGGAAACGACATGCAGTGCCTGTGGATCACCCTTGCCGATCCGGACCCGGCCACCAACGGCCAGCTCATCTATTCGAAGGGACTGATCGAATCGGCGCGCGACGCCGGTGCCACGCTGCGCGTGATCGGCTTGGCGCGCCCGGAAAACCCAAGGTCGGTATGCACGCTGCTCGGCATCGACTGGCGCCTGGCCGAGGAGCAGGTCCGATCGCCGGTGCGGCGCCTGCTGTCGCCCATGCCGGTCGTCGCCCGTCGCGGCGACGCCCCGAACATGAGGCGGCTGCTCGACGAGGCGCTGTCCGAGCGGACATGGGACGCGATTGTCTTCGACAGTCTCTCGAGCGCCTGGGCGCTTCGCGCGGCATTGCGGCATCGCCGGCAGAGCCTCAGGCCGCCGCGTCTCGTCTATATCGCCCACAATCACGAAATCACGGTCGGCCGCCGCATCGTAAAGACGACCCGCGGGCTGCGCCGCATCGTGAAGGTGAGGGACTATCTCAAGGTCAGGCGCCTGGAGCGCCTGATGGTCGCCGAGGCCGACCTGGTAACGTCGAACACGCCCGAGGACTGCCGTCGGTTCGCCGCCGATGCCAAGGGGCGCTCCATCGTTTTCCTGCCGCCCGGCTACGGCGGCGCCCGGGTCGAGGCGCGCACGATCGATGACGGCGTGCCGCGGCGGGCCATCCTGGTCAGCAGTCTCGATTGGCCCCCCAAGCGAATGGCCGTGGAAGCGTTCCTCGCCAGCGCCACGGCGATGCTGGCTCGCGAAGGCATCGGCCTGCAGGTCGTGGGCGAGGCCGAGCCCGCCTATCTGGAGAGCCTGCGGCGGCGCTTCCCATCGGTCGATTTCGTCGGCCGCGTCGACGATGTGCGGCCCTACATGCAGCAGGCGCGGCTCGCGCTGGTGCCGGACCTTCTGGGCGGCTTCAAGCTCAAGGGGCTGGACTATGTGTTCAACCGCCTGCCGGTCCTCGCCATGCGAATCGCTTTGCCGGGCATGCCGCTGGAGGAAGGGGCGAGCATCGGCCTGTACGACAGCCATGCCGCCCTGGCCGATGGCGTGGTCGAGCTGATCGACGATTTTCCGCGGCTGAACGCTTGGCAGACGGCGGCCTATGATGCCTGCGCCGACCGGTTCGACTGGCGCCGGATCGGCCAGCACCTCGTGCAGCACATCCGCAAGGCCGAGCGGCTCAGTCCCGCAGCTCTGAAAGGCGCTTCGACATTTTCCGCAGCGTCTCGATCGGCTCATCTCGCGGCAGGAAGATGAAGTTGTAGATGTAGCGGCCGAAACGTTGGCGCTGCTGCAATGGTGCCGTGAGGTCCGGCAGGTAGGCCGGGTTCTGCAAAAGCTCGGTGGAGAACAGGCTCATCGGCTCGATGTGCCCGGCCTGGACGAAGTAGCCGCGATAGTCGAGGTCGTTGAAATACGCCTTGGCGCGCGCCAAGCCGCCTGGCGACAACCGCTCGTCGATCTCGACCAGGAGCCGCGGCCGGCAGCGCCGGATGGTTTCCACCGCGCCGTCGAGCACGGCCTGCTCGTGGCCCTCCACGTCGATCTTGATGAAGCCGACGTTGCCCGCGTAGACGCTGTCGAGCGTCGCCATCGGCACCTCGATGGCGCGATGGTCCGGATAGGTGGCCGACGCGGTCGGCGAGACGGTCGAGCAGCCGGTCACCGTGACTCCGTCGACCACGGGCATGTGCAGCTCGACCGTGCCGGCGCGGTCGGAGAGGGCGATCGAGCGGATTTCGACGCCGCGCCGGAACTTGGCGGCGAGCGTTTTGGCCAGGCTCGGCATCGGCTCGAAGGCGATCACGCGCCGCGCATGGCGGCGAAGATAGTGGACATAGCTGCCGTCGTTGGCGCCGACGTCGATCGCGTCCTTGTCGCGCGAGCACAGGAATTCCAGCAGATGCAGCTCGACCTCGCCGTAGCGGCCGTAGAAGCGCGCCTCTCGCCAGTTGAGCAGTGCCTGCGGGCAAACCGACCGCAACGCCTGCCGAGCCTCCCTGTAGACTCCTTCGCCGGAACGCACATCCCTCGCCGAACCCACGGCTTTCGCGGTCACGCTCATCGATGCACCTCACGTCACGGTCGGGACCGTAAACGTAGGAGCGGCAGCGCGCGGCGTGGCGTGATCAGCCGGTGATATTGAAGGCAGCGCGCAGATACGCACGCGCTCCGGACGAAGACCTAAGCAGCCTTGAGAATGTCCGCCATCTTTTCGCCCACCATGATCGACGGTGCATTGGTGTTGCCCGACGGCATGGTCGGGAAGATCGAGGCGTCGGCGATGCGCAGCCCCTCCAGCCCATGCACCTTGAGCTTGTCGTCGACCACGGTGTTCGGACCGGCCGGTCCCATGCGGCAGGTGCCGATTGGGTGATAGGCGGTCTGCGAGTTGTTGCGGATCCAGGTCAGGATCTCCTCGTCGCTCTGCACCGATGATCCGGGCGAAAACTCCTCGCCGCGATAGGCGTCCATCGGGGCGGCGTCGACGATCCTGCGCATCATGCGGAAGCCTCCGACCATCGCCGCCTGGTCGATCGGATCGGCGAGGAAGTTGAAGCGGATCGCCGGCTGCGCCTTGGGATCTGGCGACCGGATGTGGATCGAGCCCAGGCTCTCGGGGCGGAGCTGGTAGCAGGCGATGGTCATCGACGGGAAGTCCTGCAGCTTGCGCGTCTTGGGGTCCTTGATGGCGTAGGGCACCAGGTGCATCTGCACGTCGGGCGTGGCGAGCTCGGGCCGGGTCTTGAGGAAGGCGAGCAGGGGCGCCGACGGCAGGCTCATGAAGCCGCCGCCGGTCGCCAGGTACTTCATCATCTGGGTGACGGCGCCGATCCCGCGCGCCATGTGGTTGTAGGAGACGCGCGGGTCCTTCACCTTCCAGATGATGCGGGCGTTGATGTGGTCGCGGAAGTTCTCGCCGACCGCCCGCAGCGCGTGCTTCACCTCGATGCCGTGCTGCTTCAGCAGCTCGGGCTGGCCGATACCCGACAATTCCAGGATCTGCGGGCTGGCGACGCCGCCGGCCGACAGGATGGTCTCGCGCGCCTTGGCCTGCACCGCCTTGCCGTCCTTCTCGTATTCGACTCCGACGCAGCGCTTGCCCTCGAGCAGCAGGCGCAAGGTGAAGGCGTCGGTGACGACATGGAGATTCGACGAGCGCTTCATCGCCGGCTCGATGTAGCAATGGGCGACGCTCATGCGCCGACCCTTGTAGATCGACGTCTGGGTCTTGACGACGCCTTCCTGGTCCTCGCTGTTGTAGTCGGGGTTGAGCTTGAAGCCCGCGGCCTTGGAGGCGGCGAACAGGGCATCGTAGAGCGGGTTCTGGTCGGGCACGGTCGAGACCTTGAGCGGACACGCCGTGCCGCGGCCGTTGCTGCCGTCGCCGTCGACGAAGTTCTCGATGCGGGTGAAGAGCGGCGCCACGTCGCGCCAGCTCCAGCCGCGGCAGCCCATCTGCGCCCAGGTGTCGAAGTCGAGCGGCTGGCCACGCACCCAGACGAGGCCGTTGATCGAGCTCGAGCCGCCTAAGAGCTTGCCGCGCGGCACCGGGATCTTGCGGTTGGCCGTGCCCGGCTCGGGCTCGGACTGGTAGCACCAGTTGGCCGTCGGATGCACGATCAGGAGGCCGAACGACAGCGGCATGCGCGAGTAGGGATGGCTGCGGGCGCCCGCTTCCAGCAGCAGGACCTTGTTGGCCGGGTTTTCGCTCAGCCGCGCCGCCAGGGCGCCGCCGGCCGAGCCCGCGCCCACGATGATGTAGTCATAGTCGGCCATGGCGCGAATTCCTCCCTCACGCGGCGGTGATTGCCTATGCAAGCTTAACCCTGAGCCATGCACGAAGCTGGGGCAATATCGCCTCGACAGGCGATATCCCGCATGGTCCGATTATCCCACCGCCGGTTGCTGGGGAGTCGGGCGGCACCTGTAGAGTGGGGAAGTAAGGCCACATGCTGGCTCTGGTCCGTGTCGCATTGAAGCGGCCTTACACTTTCGTTGTTCTCGCCCTGCTGATCCTTGTCGTCGGCCCGCTTTCCGCGATGCGGACGCCGACCGATATCTTCCCCGAAATCCGCATCCCGGTGATCGCCGTCGTCTGGCAGTACACCGGCCTGCCGCCCGACCAGATGTCGGGGCGCGTCATGCTGCAGTTCCAGCGGGCGCTCACCACCACCGTCAACGACATCGAGCACATCGAAGGCACCTCTTATACCGGTGTCGGCATCGTCAAGGTCTTCTTCCAGCCCGGCACCGACATCCGCACGGCCAACGCCCAGGTCACGGCGATCTCGCAGACCGTGCTGAAGCAGATGCCGCCCAACATCACGCCGCCCTTGATCCTCAACTACAACGCCTCGACGGTGCCGATCATCCAGCTGGCGCTCGCCGGCAAGGGCATCTCCGAGCAGGCGGTGTTCGACATCGCCATCAACACCGTGCGCACGCCCCTGGTCACCGTGCCGGGGGCCGCGATCCCGTTCCCCTTCGGCGGCAAGTTCCGCCAGATCCAGATCGATCTCGATCCCGCCGCCATGCAGGCGCGCGGGCTGTCGGCCAACGACGTGGCCAATGCGCTCGCCGCCCAGAACCTGCTGACGCCGGTCGGTACACAGAAGATCGGCGGCTACGAGTACGCCATACAGCTCAACAACGCGCCGACCGACTTTGCGGCGCTCGCCGACCTGCCGGTCTTCACCGCCAACGGCGCCATGGTCTATCTGCGCGATGTCGCCCAGGTGCGCGACGGCAACCCGCCGCAGACCAACATCGTGCACGTCGACGGCGGCCGTTCGGTGCTGTTGCAGGTGCTGAAGAACGGCTCAGTCTCGACGCTCGCCATCATCGACGGCATCAAGCAGCGGGTCGAGGAGCTCAAGAAGAGCCTGCCCGACAATGTGACGATCGCCATCCTGGGCGATCAGTCGCTGTTCGTGGAGGGCGCGATCGGCGGCGTGGCGACCGCCAACTCGGTGCTGGTCGTGAGCTTCGCGCGGGAGCGCCTGGCCGAGCTGGGTGACGCCACCCAGGCCGCCCTGGAGGCGGGCTATGTGCGCTTCCGGCCGGTGTTGATGACGGCGCTCGCCATGATCATCGGCATGGCGCCCATGGCGCTCGGCTTCGGCGAGGGCGGCGAGCAGAACGCGCCGCTCGGCCGCGCCGTCATCGGGGGCCTGATCTTTGCGACGGTCGCCACGCTCATCTTCGTGCCGGTCGTGTTCAGCGTCATTCACCGCCACCACGGCAAGACCGCGGCTGCAGCGTCTGCTCCTGGAGTTCCTCATGCCGCCTGAGTCACCACCCGGCGCTTCTCGCAAGCCACAGCGCGGCCTCGCCATCGCCGGCCTCGCGGCCCTGCTGGTCGTCGTCCTGGTCGTGGCGAGCGGCTTGTGGAACCGCAACGCCAGCGAGGCCAAGCTCAAGCAATGGACCGACGCCCAGGCCATTCCCGTGGTCAGTGTGGTGCAGCCGGCCAACAGCGCCAACCAGTCCTCGCTCGACCTGCCGGGCCGGCTCGAGGCCTATACCCGGGCGCCGATCTACGCCCGCGTCGGCGGTTTCCTGAAGGCGTGGCACGTCGACATCGGCGCGCCGGTGAAGGCGGGGCAGCTCCTCGCCGAGATCGAGGCCCCCGACCTCGACCAGCAGCTGCTGCAGGCCAAGGCGGCGCTGGCCAGCGCCGAGGCGGCCGAGGCGCTGGCGAAGGTGACGGCGGGCCGCTGGCAGCAGCTCGGCGGCGCCAACACCGTGTCGCGCCAGACCGTCGACGAGAAGACGGGAGATCTCACCGTCAAGCAGGCGTTGACCAAGGCCGCGCAGGCGGCCGTCGACCGGCTGGAAGTGCTCTATGCCTTCAAGCGCCTGACCGCCCCGTTCGACGGCATCGTGACGGCGCGCAACACCGATGTCGGCGCCTTGATCAATGCCGAGTCGAGCGCTGGTCTCGCCCTGTTCGTGATCTCCGACGTCCAGCGGCTCAGGCTCACCGTCAGCATCCCGCAGAACTACGTGCCGGCGGTGAAGATCAACACCAAGGTGCAGATCACCGTCCCGGAGTATCCCGGCAAGGTCTATAGCGGCGTCGTCGATGCCTCGGCGCGCTCGGTCGATGCCCAGAGCGGCACGACGCGCATGCAGATCGTGGTCGACAATACCTCGGGCGAGCTGATGCCCGGCGCCTTCGCCAACACGCGCATCGAGCTGCCCGTCAACCTGCAGGCGCTCAGCATCCCGGCCGGTGCGCTGATCTTCGACCAGAAGGGACTGCGCGTGGCCACTGTCGACGCCAACAGCAAGGTCGTGCTGAAGCCCATCACCATCGCGCGCGATCTCGGCCAGGTGGTGGAGATCGCCACAGGCCTTACCGCCGCCGACCGTGTCATCGACAGCCCGCCCGACGGCTTGTCGGACGGCGATCCCGTGCGCGTGGTCACGCCGGCCAGGCAGGCCGCGACTCGCTGAAGCGCATTGCCTCCGTGCTGCTGGTATAAAGGCACAGCGCAGCGGGAGGCGACGATGATCGAGACGGAAAAGGGCAGGGCGGAGCTTTCGCGTTTCACCATCGATCTGGCGATCCGCATCGCGCTGATTGCGGGCGTCGTCTGGCTCAGCCTGGCGCTGCTGCGTCCCATCATGCCCTTGCTGGTCTGGGCGGTGATCCTCGCGGTCGCCGTCCATCCGGTGTTCGCGGCCCTGCGCCGGCGGCTGCGATTGCCCCGCGGATTGGCAGCAACCTTCGTTTCGCTCGTTCTGCTCGTGCTCCTGTTCGTACCCGTCGTCATGTTGGCGGTCTCGGCGGTCGGCACGCTCGAAGGCTATGCCGGCTTTCTCGCCGAGGGTGGCCATGTGCTGCCGGCGCCGCCGGAATCGATCCGCGACTGGCCGCTGATCGGCCAGCGCCTGCACGACCTGTGGACTCACGCCAACGAGGATATTCGTCCGTTGCTGACGGGGCATGTCGCGCAGATCGCGTCGGTCGGCCGGTCGATCGGCGGGATCGCCGCGGGCGTGACCCTCGAGATCCTGCAGTTTGCCGCCGCCATCATCGTCGCGGGCGTCCTGCTCGTCTACGCCGAGACGCTGACCGGCGTGGTGCGCGATCTTGCCGATCGCGTCGCCGACGCGCGCGGTCGCCGCTTCCTCGACATCGCCGGCTCGACCATCCGCAACGTTTCGCAGGGCGTCATCGGCATCGCGCTGCTGCAGTCGGCCCTGCTCGGCATCGGCATGCTGGTGGCGGGCGTGCCCTTCGCCGGCGCGCTCACCTTCGCCTGCCTCGTGCTGGCGATCGTGCAGGTCGGGCCCAACATTGTCATGATCCCGGTGATCATCTGGGCGTGGTTCAGCCTGCCGACGTTGACGGCCGCTCTCTTCACCGCCTACAGCGCGCCCTTGCTGCTGGTCGACAACGTGCTGCGCCCGATCGTGATGGCGCGCGGCCTGCAGACGCCGATGGTGGTCATCCTGGCGGGCGTGATCTGCGGGACCCTGGCCGGCGGGTTGCTCGGCCTGTTCATCGGGCCGGTCGTGCTCGCCGTCTTCTACGAGCTGGTGACGGCCTGGATCGTGGCCGGACGGCAGGCGAGCGAAACGTGTTAGCGAAGAACCCCACCCACGGGCAGCGGGCGGGGTTCGCTCGGGACATCGCTCCCTCCCTTGCGTCAGGAGGTCGGCACAAGGCCATGAATGGTCAAGTCGCGGTGTTCCGGTGCCGCGTCACCCATGCCTGTCGGGTGGAGTCATTTGGCCCTCCCTTCCCCCGCATTGCTTCTGAAGCGTAGGACTCCGCTCGGTGGACAATCAAGACAGCGAGTCTGACCTAAGCCGTTGCAGCTAGCGCACCCTGTCAAAACAACAGGAAAGGGCCCTCGCTTCGCTCAGATGACACCGGGTGTGGACGTCGATCGTGCGCTACTTCCGCTTCTGCCGGATCGCCTCCCACTGCTCGTCCGTCCAGTCGATCATCGCCTGCGTATTCGCCCCGCCGCCGCCCGATTGCAGCATCTTGCCGCCGTCGATCACGATCGCATCGCCGTTGATGTAGGCCGCCCCGTCGCTCACCAGGAAGGCCGCGAGGTTGGCGAGCTCGGCGTGCTCGCCGACGCGGCGCAGCGGGATGGTCTTGACCAGTGCCTCGTTGCCGCCGCGCTCCTTGGGCATCAGACGGCTCCACGCGCCTTCGGTCGGGAAGGGGCCCGGCACGATGGCGCAGGTGCGGATGCCCTTGGGGCCCCATTCGACGGCGAGACTCTTGGTCATGGCGAGCACGCCCGCCTTGGCCATGGCCGACGGCACGGTGAAGGGCGCGCCCGTCAGCGACGATACGGTGAGGATCGACATCACCACGCGGTCGCGCAGCCCCTGGTCGATCCAGCGTCGGCCGGCGGCGACGGTGCAGTAGGCCGAGCCGTGCAACACGATGCCCAGCACCGCATCGATGGCGCGCGTCGAGAGCTTGTGGGTCTGCGCCAGGATCTGGCCGGCCGCGTTGTTGACCAGGATGTCGAGCGGGCGCTTGGCCCAGATCGTCTCCATCATGGCCTCGACCGCGTCGGGCACGCGCACGTCGCAGCCGACGGTCTCGATCTCGCCGCCGGTTTCCTCGGCGAGCTCCTTGGCCGTCTGCTTCAGCACGTCCTCGCGGCGGCCGCAGATCACGACATTGGCGCCGAGCTCGAGATAGCGATGCGCCATCGAGCGGCCGAGACCGGTACCGCCGCCGGTCACCAGGATGCGCTTGTCCTTGAGCAGATCGGGCTGGAACATCGCTACTTCCTGATCTCGGTGAAGGCGATGCCCGCGGCGAGCAGCTTGTCGATCTCCGCTGCCGAGTAGCCCACTTCGCCCAGCACCTTGCGCGTGTCGGCGCCGAATGTCCGGGGCTTGCTGCGCGGGCTCGCCGGCGTGCGCGACAGCTTCACCGGGTTGCCGACATTGCGCCAGCCGTCCTTCTCCCAGACCATGCCGCGGTGCTTGGTGTGCGGATGCTCCATGACGTCGGGCACCTCCATCACCGCACCCGACGGCACGCCGTTCTTCATCAGCTCGTTGGCGAATTCCTCGCCGTTGCGGTCCTTGGTCAGCGCGCGCAACTCGGCCTCGAGTTCCTCGCGATGGGCGACGCGATCCTTGTTGGTCTTGAATCGCGGGTCGTCGGCCAGCTCGGGCTTGCCGAGCATCTGCGTGAGCTTGCGGAACTGCCCGTCGTTGCCGGCGCCGATCACGATGTTGCGGCCCTTGGTCGGGAAGTTGGCGTAGGGCGCGAGGTTGCCGTGGCTGTTGCCGTAGAGCTTGGGTTTCAGCCCGGCCATGAAATAGTTGGGCGCGTGCGGCTGATGCAGCGCCACGGCACTGTCGTAGAGCGTGGCGTCGACGAACTGGCCCTTGCCCGAGCGGTTGCGTTCGTACAAGGCCATCAGGATGCCCATGCAGGCATTCATGCCGGTCGAGAGATCGACGACCGGCACGCCGATGCGCACCGGTCCGGCCTCCGGGGCACCGTTGACCGAGACCAGGCCGGCCGAGGCCTGCACCATGGCGTCGTAGCCGGGGTAGCCGCCCAGCGGGCCGTCGGCGCCGAAGCCCGAGACGCGGGCATGGATCAGCCGTGGAAACTTTTGGGACAGGGTGTCGTAGCCGATGCCCCATTTCTCCATGGTGCCGGTCTTGAAGTTCTCGATCAGAACGTCGGCCGTCTCGAGCAGCTTCATCAGAACGTCGCGCCCTTCGGCCTTGGAGAGATCGAGCGCCACGGTGCGCTTGTTGCGGTTGATGCCGGCGAAATAGGCCGAGATGCCTTCCTGGTCGAACGGAGGGCCCCACAGGCGCGTCTCGTCACCCTGCGGCGGCTCGATCTTGATCACCTCGGCACCGTGGTCCGCCAGCATCTGGGCGCAATAGGGCCCGCCCAGCACGCGCGACAGGTCGATGACTTTCAGGCCTTCTAATGCCCCCGGCATACGCCTCACTCCTCGGTTCTCCGAAAGCGGGCGTTATAGACCATGGGGGAGGGTGTCGATACGCTCCCGGCAAAGGGGATGACCTTATGCTGAGCGGAATTCACGGCCATCAGGAGATCGAGCGCGTCGTCTACGGCAAGCCAGCGGGACCGGCGCTCCGCGCCGAAGCCGAGCGGCTGGGGGCGAAACGCGTCTTCGTCACGACCACGAAATCGGTGGCCCAGAGCGCCCTGCTTGCCGACATCATCCGCGATCTCGGCGAACTCTATGCCGGCGTCTATTCCGGCATCACCGCCCATTCGCCGCGGCCCTGCGTCATCGAGGGCGCCAAGCTGGCGCGCGAGGCCGGCGCCGACCTGATCGTCGCGGTGGGCGGCGGCTCGGCGATCGACGCCACCAAGGTGATGCTGATCGCGCTGTGGATGGGTGCCACCGGCATCGAGGACCTCGACCTCTACCGGGCGGGCCGGCCGAGGGAGGGGCATGCGCCGCCCTCCGAGGCGATCAGGCCACCGGCCAATGCCGTGCGCATGATCGCCGTGCCGACGACGCTGTCGGCCGCCGAGTTCAACCCCTTTGCCGGCATCAGCGATCCGCGCCATGGCATCAAGGAGAGCTTCGGCCATCGCCTGATCGTGCCGCGCGTCATCGTGCTCGACCCGGCGGCAACGCTGGCCACGCCGATGGACCTCATGCTGTCGACCGGCCTCAAGGCCGTCGACCATGCGGTCGAGCGCCTGTGCTCGCACCAGGCTCATCCCTTCGTGCTGGGCACGGCGACGGAAGCGCTGCGGCTGCTGACTCGGGCGCTGCCGGCACACAAGGCGAAGCCCGACGACATGGCGACGCGTCTCGACCTGCAGTTCGGCATGTGGCTGTCGATCGGCGCCGGCACCTCGGGTGTCGGCACGGGCGCGAGCCATGGCATCGGCCACGTGCTGGGCGCGGCGTGTCACGTGCCGCACGGCCACACCTCGTGCGTGATGCTGCCCTCGGTGCTGCGCTGGAACCTGCCGGCCAATGCCGAGCGTCAGACGCGCGTCAGCGAAGCCTTCGGGGAGCCGGACACGCCGGCCGCCGACCTGGTGGCGGGCCTGGTGAAGTCGCTTGGCCTGCCGCGGCGGCTGGCGGACGTCGGCGTCGGGAAAGATCGCTTCCGCGAGATCGCCGAGAAGTCGATGCACGACCGAGCCGTGCTCAACAATCCTCGGCCGATCAAGGGACCGGCCGAGGTGATGGAGATCCTGGAGTTGGCTGCGTAAAGGTCGATTTATTTCGGCAGCAGCTTCGTCACGTCGGCGGCCATTCCCGACAGCGCCGCAGCGGGCTGGGCCGACTTGTCGACGACCGTCTGCAGGCGGTCCTTGATCGCCTGGATGATCTTGAGGTTGTTGTCGCCCGGGAAGGCGTACCACGCCGTCATCAGCGGCTGCTGGCTGAGCGAGGTCAGGTGGTTGGGCTTCTCGGCATAGAAGTCCTTCAGCATCGCCGGGTTGGTGGCGGGCAGCGAATTGGGCGGCATGTAGCCCGTGCCCTTGACCATGATGGTGGCGCCCTCGGCGCCGGTGATGAACTTCATGAACTTCCAGGCCGCCTCCTGCTTGGCGGGCTCGGTGGCGAACATCAGCGCCGAGGCGCCGCCGGTCGGCAGCTTGGCGTTGGGACCAGGCACGGGGAAGCGCGCCGTGCGCCACTTGAACTTGCCGGCGACGCCGTCGTCGGCGACGCGCAACAGCGACGTCGATTCGCTCCAGATCGCGAGCTTGCCGCCGAAGAAGGCGGCGCGGCTCGCTTCCGGCGTCAGGTCGGGCATGCCGACATCCTTGACCATGCGACCGAGCAGCTCGATCGACTTCTTGCCCGGCTCCTGGTCGAAGGCGACCGCCTTCTCATCGGCCGTCATCATGGTGCCGCCGTGCGAGAAGACCAGCGCCTGCCACATCCAGTTGCCGGTGATGGCCCACGAGTAGAACAGCCCGACATTGTCGTTGCCGAGCGCATTGACCTTCTTGGCGAGGTCGAAGACGCCGTCCCAGGTCGTCGGGAACTTGTCCGGGTCGCCACCCGCCTTCCGCACCAGGTCCTCGTTGAAATAGAGGATCGGCGTGGAGACCGCGAAGGCGAGGCCGTACGGCTTCCCGCCATAGGTGCCGAGCGCCATCATCGACGGCGAGAAGCCCTGGCCCTGCCAGTCCTTCTCCTTGGCGATGAAGGGCGTGAGGTCGACGGCGATCTTGCGATCGACGAACAGGCGCTGGAGATTGATCGCCTGCAGCGCCACGTCGGGCAGCTGCTTGGTGATCGCCTGGCGGAGCGCCGTCTGCGCGGCGTCCTCGTACTCCTTGTAGGCCGGCAGGTAGTTGACGGTGATGTCCGGGTTCTGCTTCTCGAACTCGGTCTTCAGCGTGACGAAGACCTTGTCGAAGATGAAGCCCAGCGGATACTGCACGTTGATCGTCGTCTTGGCCTGGGCGAATGCCTGGCTCCCCAGCATGACCAGCGCTGCGGCGCCGGCCGTCATTGCCTTGATGTAGCTCATTGTTCTTCCCCTCCGTGTAGTCAGCCCTTGAGCCCTGTGAAAGTGATCCCCTCGACGAAGCGGCGCTGCGCCAGCAAGAACGCGATGACCAGCGGCGCGATGACGATGGTGGCTGCCGCCATCAGCGGCCCGTAGGCCGTGCCCTCGCCGTTGAGCTTGAGATGGGCGATGCCGAGCGGCGGCGTGTAGAGGGCGAGGTCGCCGACCGCGATCAGCGGCCAGAAATAGTCGTTCCAGTGGGCGACCACGGAGAAGATGCCGAAGGCGACGATGGCTGGGATGGCGGCCGGCGCCATGACCGACCAGACGATGCCGTATTCGCTCATGCCGTCGATGCGCGCGGCGTCTATGAGGTCGTCGGGCACGCCGAGGAAGAACTGGCGCATCAGGAAGATGCCGAACACCGAGATGGTGAAGGGCAGCACCAGGGCGGCGTAGGTGTTGAGGAGCCCCAGCCAGTAGAACAGGATGTAGATCGGCAGCGCCGTCGCCTGGTAGGGGATCAGCAGGCACACCAGGACCGCGCCGAACAGCGTGGCGCGGCCGCGGAAGCGCAGCTTGGCCAGTGCATAGGCGGCGGGAATGTTGACGACCACCTGCAGGGCGAAGATCGCGGCGGTGACGATCACGCCGTTCAGCAGGAAATGCAGCAGCGGCACCTGGGTCAGCGCCTCGCGGTAGTTCTCGACCACGCCCAGGCGATGCGGCAGCAGGTGGAACTCGGGCGCGAAGATCTCTTCCTTCGGCTTGAAGGAGGTGGCGATCATCAAGGCGAACGGCGCCAGCATCACCACGGTGCCGAGCAGCAGCACGAGATGGCGCACGAGGCGCAGCGCAGGCGGCAGGCGGCGTCCGGTCATGACGGCTGCCTGCGGCGGTCGAGCACGAACACGCGGATCGCCGACAGCGCCAGGATGAAGGCCAGGAACACGACGACCAGCGCCGCGGCATAGCCGACCCGGAAATAGCCGAACGCCTCGGCATAGATGGTGTGCAGCAGCACCGCGGAGGCCTTGTTCGGCCCGCCGTCGGTCAGCACCTGCACGGTGTCGAACACCTGGAAGGCGCGGATGGCGGTGATCACGACGGTGAACAGCGTGACCGGCGCCAGCATCGGCCAGGTGACCAGGGCGAAGCGCGAGCCGCCGCGCCGCGCGCCGTCGATCGCCGCCGCCTCGTAGAGCTCGGACGGGATGGCGGTGAGGCCGGCCAGGAACAGCACCATGTTGAAGCCGACGCTCTGCCAGATGCCGATGGCGCAGAGAGTGTACAGCACGAGATGGCGGTCCTGCAGGAAGTTCTGCGCCTTGAAGCCCATCGCCTTCAGCGCGAAGTTCACCGCCCCGATGCGCGGATCGAGCATGAAGCCCCAGACGATGGCCATGGCGATCAGGGTGGCCATGACCGGCAGGAAGTAGGCGGCGCTGTAGAGGCCGCGCAGCGAGCCGTCGGCATCGATCAGCAGCGCCGCGCCCAGCCCGAGCGCCACCGAGGTCGGCACCACGATGGCGACATAGACCAGCGTGTTGGCGATCGAGATGCGCACGGTGGCGTCCGTGGTCATCTCCTCGTAGTTCGCAAGGCCAATGAGCGAGATCGAGGGCGCCCCGAGCTGGTAGTCGGTGAAGGACAGCACGAGAAGGCAGAGCAGGGGGCCCACCAGGAAGACCAGCATCAGGAACACCGCGGGTGCGGTGAGCAGCAGGACGTTCAGCCGGCCGCCCTTCATGGCCGGAGCCTGCGGCCGTCGAGGTCGAACAGCAGCGGTGCCTCAGGTGGGATATCGAGCGCGACCGACGTGCCGATCGCCGTCGCGTCCAGCGCCGAGGAATCGCAGCGCACGATCACCGGCGCGGCGGCGCCGTCGACGGCGACGTGCAGGAAGAGGTCGGAGCCGAGATTCTCGCGGTAGACCACGCGGCCCGACGCGCCCTCCTCGGCGACGGCCAGCCGCTCGGCCCGGACCGCCGCCTGCAGCTTCGTGCCGGCCGGCAGGCCGCTGGGC
>JAEWIV010000256.1 GCA_023386865.1 Pseudomonadota bacterium | reverse complement strand
CGCCCTGGCGGGGGGGGCGGGTGGCGGCGCCCCCCCGGGGCGCACTGGGGCCTACTGGACCCGCTCGCCATGCAGGGCGGTGTCCAGACCCTCGATCTCCTCGTCCCGCGTCGCCCTCAGCCCGACCATCGCATCGACGACCTTGAGGATGATCCAGGTGGCGGCGCCACAGAACACCGTGATGACGACCACGCCGTAAAGCTGGGTCAGGACCTGGCCGGCGTTGCCGTCGACCAGGCCGACCGCCTGGCCCTTGTTGACGTCGTTGATCAGCTTGGTGGCGAACACGCCCGCCAGGATGGTGCCGAGGATGCCGCCGACGCCGTGCACGCCGAAGACGTCGAGCGAATCGTCGTATCCCAGCTTGGTCTTCACCACGACTGACGCCCAGTAGCATACCAGGCCGGCGGCAAGGCCGATCACCATGGCGGCCCACGGTTCGACGTAGCCGGCGGCCGGCGTGATGGTGCCGAGACCCGCCACGGCGCCCGACAGGATGCCGAGCACCGAGGGCTTGCCGCGGCTCGCCCATTCGACCGCCATCCAGACCAGGGCGGCGACCGCCGCCGAGATGTGGGTGTTGAGCATGGCGCTGCCCGCGAGCTCGCTCGACGCCAGCGCCGATCCGGCATTGAAGCCGAACCAGCCGACCCACAGCAGCGAGGTGCCGATCAGGGTGAGGACGAGATTATGCGGCGCCATGTATTCGACGCCGTAGCCCTGCCGCTTGCCGATCACCAGGCAGCAGACGAGGCCCGCCATGCCGGCGTTGAGATGGACGACCAGGCCGCCCGCGAAGTCGAGCACACCCGCCGCGCCGAGGAAGCCGCCGCCCCACACCCAGTGCGCCACCGGCACGTAGACGAAGAGGAGCCACAGCGCCATGAACCACATCATGGCCGAGAACTTCATGCGCTCGGCGAAGGCGCCGGCAATGATGGCGGGCGTGATGATGGCGAAGGTCGCCTGATACATCATGAAGACGTTCTCGGGGACGGTCTTGGCGAGGTCGTGCACGCTGCCTTGCAGCCCATGACCGAAAGCGCGCGACAGCGAGCCGATCGCGCCGTTCAGGCCGCCGCCGTCGGTGAAGGCGAGCGAATACCCGACGACGAACCACAGGACCGTGACCAGCGCGGCCACCGCGAAAGCCTGGACGGAGGTCGCCAGCACGTTCTTCTTGCGCACCATGCCGCAGTAGAACAGCGCCAGTCCCGGAATGTTCATCATCAGGACCAGGCAGGTGGCGACCAGCAGCCAGGCCGTGTCGCCGGTGTCGATGGCGGGCTTGTCGGCGGCGGAAGCCGCGTGGGCGAACATCAGCGCGCACGCCAAGGGCGCGCCGAAGCGCAGGACCGTCCTGATCATTGCTTCCCCCGTGTCGTCTTGTCTTTGCTTGTCCGTCTTTGTGTTCTGCAAACCGATCCTGGTTAAAGCGCGTTCGACCCCGTCTCGCCGGTGCGGATGCGCAACGCCTGCTCGACCGGCGTGATGAAGATCTTGCCGTCGCCGATCTTGCCGGTGTGCGCGGCTTTCTGGATGGCCTCGATGGCACGCTCGACCTGGGTGTCGTCGACCACGATCTCGATCTTCACCTTCGGCAGGAAGCTCACGAGATACTCGGCGCCGCGATAGATCTCGGTCTGGCCCTTCTGCCGGCCGAAGCCCTTCACTTCGCTGACCGTCAGGCCGGAGACGCCGACGCCGGTCAGGGCGTCACGCACCTCGTCGAGCTTGAACGGCTTGATGATGGCGGACACCAGCTTCATGACCTCTCCTCCGGAATATGCATACAGACTGGCGTCTGCCAGGGAAGACGTCAAACGCGGCGCGTTACTCGAGCCTATCCAAACACGGTCAAAGAGTCATAATCGCGCCCAGGTATCGGCTTCTCCCCGTCGCGGGGAAGGAACACGAGAGAAAAGAGCTCCCATGACCGTCACGATCTGGCACAACCCGCGGTGCAGCAAGTCGCGCGAGACTCTCGAGCTCCTGAGAAAGAAGGGGGTCGAACCGCAGATACGGGAGTACCTGAAGCAGCCGCCCAGCAAGGCCGAGGTCGAGAAGCTACTGGACATGGTGGGCGGTGAGCCTGGTGCGCTGATCCGCGACGGCGAGGCCGAATTCAAGGCGCTCGGGAAGAAGAAGGCCGATCTCAGCCGGGCCGACATCGTGAAGGCCATCGCCGCCCACCCGGTCCTGCTGCAGCGGCCGGTCGTCGTCGCCGGCCGCCGCGCTGCCGTCGGCCGGCCGCCCGAAGCGGTGTTGGCGCTCCTGAAATAGCATCATGGTCGGCCGGCTCCGCCTCTGGTCCGGCTATGTGCTGTTCTTCTATGTCGTCACGCATCTGCTGAACCACACGCTCGGCCTGATCTCGCTCCGCGTGCTCGAGGCCGGCCGGCATTGGTTCGTCCTCGTCTGGCACAATCCGGCCGGCCAGACCGTGCTCTACGGTGCGCTGCTCGGCCATTTCTTCCTCGCCCTGTGGTCGCTCTACCAGCGGCGCACCCTGCAGCTCTCGTCCTGGGAATGGACGCAATGGATCCTGGGCGTGTCGATCGTCCCTCTCGGCGCCATCCATGTCGTCGGCACCCGCCTGGCGCATGCGCTCTATGGCGTGGAGCCCGGCTATCCCTGGGTGCTGGGCTCGCTGGTGGTCGGCGACTGGACCGGCATCACGCGCCAGTTCGCCTTGCCCCTCGTCGTCTGGCTGCATGCCTGCATCGGTCTGCACTTCGCATGGCGCCTGCGCCCCTGGTACCGCACGTGGCTGCCGCTGCTCTACGCCTTCGCCCTGCTGGTGCCGGTGGGCGGCATCGCCGGTGCGGCGATCGCCTTGCGCGACGTCGCCGACCTCGCCCAGCAGCCGGGCTTCCTGCAGGCCCTGTTCGAGCGCGCCCAGGTGCCGTCGCGGGAGAATATCGACAACCTCTACGCCATCTCGCGCAATCTGCAGATCGGCGCCCTGGTGCTGCTGGTGGGTGCACTGAGCGCGCGGCCCTTGCGCGACCTGTGGGAGCGCCGCGCCGGGGTCGTTCGCCTGGAATACGGTGAACGGCGCAGCGTCGCCCAGCCCACCGGCTTGACCATCCTCGAGATGAGCCGCATCGCCGGCATCCCGCACGCCTCGGTGTGCGGCGGTCGCGGCCGCTGCTCGACCTGCCGGGTGCGCATTACCGGTCAGGATCGCGCCAAGCTGCCGCAAGCCTCGCCGGAAGAGCAGAAGGTGCTGGCGCGCGTCGGCGCCCCGGCCAACGTGAGGCTGGCCTGCCAGCTGCGTCCGCCGCCCGGTCACTATC
This sequence comes from Pseudomonadota bacterium, assembly GCA_023386865.1. Classification (GTDB taxonomy): domain Bacteria; phylum Pseudomonadota; class Alphaproteobacteria; order Reyranellales; family Reyranellaceae; genus Reyranella. The sequence continues at coordinate 34,605 of JAEWIV010000256.1, read as the reverse complement.
GCGTCACGCCGCTGTTGCCTGCTTCGGCCGGCCCGGTCGAGGCCTATCGCCGCCAGCCGCAGGCGCATGGCGGCGAACACTACGTCGCCATCCTGTTCGCCGACATCCGCGGCTTCACCTCGATCTCCGAGGGCAGGCTGCCGTACGACGTGGTGTTCCTGCTCAACCGATACTTCCGTGCCACCGGTCAGGCCATCGAAGCCGCGGGTGGCCGGCTCGACAAGTTCATCGGCGACGGCGTGATGGCCATCTTCGGATTGAACAGCGAGCCGCAGCTCGCGTGCCGCCAGGCACTCGACGCGGCGCGGCGCATGGTCGAGGCTTTGGCCGACCTCAACGAGGCGCTGTCGGGCGATCTCGGTCAGCCGCTTCGCATCGGCATCGGCCTGCATTCAGGCCCGACCATCGTCGGCGAGATGGGCTACGAGCGTACGACGCACCTGACGGCGATCGGCGACACGGTGAACATCGCCAGCCGCCTCGAGACGCTGACCAAGGAGTTCGCCGCCGAGCTGATCGTCTCACAGGAACTGCTGGACCGTGCCGGGGTAGATCTCGGCGCTTGTGAACGCCACGACGTCGAGATCCGTGGCCGGCAAGGCCGCCTGGCCGTGCGCGCCGTCAAAAACGTCGTCGAACTCACGTCATTGTCATGAAGTTTTCGTTGCCCGCCCGACATGTCGGGCGACAATCCGGCAACTGAGGAGGTGGATCATGCGCCTGACCATTCTTGCCGCTGCGGCAGCGTTGTCTGTCGGCCTTCCCGCCCTCGCCTTCGCCGCCGGCGGCGGCGCCGATCCGCAGCGGATCGAGGCCGTCGGCAAGCCGGCAACGCCGGCCGATCCCGCTTTCGCGCAAGCCAAGGCGATGGTCGATCAGAAGAACTTCGCGGGTGCGATCCCGCTCCTGCAACAGGTCGTGCAGCGCGACCCGCGCAACGCCGATGCCTATAATCTGCTGGGCTATTCCACGCGCGCGTCGGGCAACCCGTCGGGCTCCCTGCAGTACTACCAGCAGGCGCTCGCCATCGATCCCAAGCACCTCGGCGCGCACGAATATCTCGGCGAGGCCTACCTGATGCTCGACCGGCCGGCGGAGGCCGACCAGATGCTCGCGCGCCTCGATTCGCTCTGCGTCTTCGGCTGCACCGAATACCGCATGCTCAAGGCGGCCATCGCCGGCTACAAGCAGGGCAGGAAGCCGACCAACTAGGGCCGCCCTCCACCGCTCGCGCGGGTGGTGCGAAATTGGCGAGCCATGCCTGACGGCATGGCCTTTCCCCCCGGAGCCGCGGCCCGCTATGCTTGGCCGGCATAAACAGCCGTTTACGCCGCCGCTCCGGAGGGCCATTCCGCGATGAGCATCACCCCAGTCCCGCTCGTTTTCGGGGACTACGCACTCGAGGACCGCTACCGGCTCGACAAGGGCCGGGTCTACATGACCGGAATCCAGGCCCTGGTGCGCCTGCCCATGATGCAGCGCCGGCGCGACCTCGCCGCCGGCCTGAACACCGGCGGTTTCATCTCGGGTTACCGCGGCTCGCCGCTCGGCATGTACGACCACGCGCTGTGGACGGCCAAGAAGTACCTCAAGGACAACAACATCCACTTCCAGCCGGGCCTCAACGAGGACCTCGCCGCCACCGCCGTATGGGGCACCCAGCAGGTCAACCTGTTCCCCGGCGCCAAGGTCGATGGCGTGTTCTCGATCTGGTACGGCAAGGGCCCCGGCGTCGACCGTTCGATGGACGTGCTGAAGCACGGCAATGCCGCCGGCTCCTCGGCGCATGGCGGCGTGATCGTGCTGGCGGGCGACGACCACGGTGCGCAGTCATCGACCCTGCCGCACCAGAGCGAGCAGGTGTTCTCCGCCGCGATGATCCCGGTGATCAATCCGGCGAACGTCCAGGAGTATCTCGACTTCGGCCTGCTGGGCTTCGCGCTGTCGCGCTACTCGGGTTGCTGGATCGGCTTCAAGGCGATCTCGGAGACGGTGGAATCCGGCGCCTCGGTGTGGGTCGATCCCGAGCGCATCAAGATCATCATGCCGACCGACTTCCAGCTGCCGCCGGGCGGGCTCGGCATCCGTAACCCCGACCCGCCGATGGAGGCGGAGAAGCGGCTGCATGGGCCGAAGATGGCGGCGGTCAAGGCGTTCGTGCGCGCCAACGGCTTCGATCGCGTGGTGATCGACCCGCCCCGGGCGCGCATCGGCATCATGACCACGGGCAAGGCCTATCTCGATACGCGCCAGGCCCTCGAGGATCTCGGCATCAGCGACGAGCGGGCGCGCGCGCTCGGCATCCGCGTCTACAAGGTCGGCATGACCTGGCCGCTCGAGCCGGAAGGCGCGCGCCGCTTCGCCGACGGCCTCGAGGAGGTGATCGTCATCGAGGAGAAGCGCTCCAACCTCGAGGAGCAGCTCGTCCATATCCTCTACAACACGCCGGCGGGACGCCGGCCGCTGGTGATCGGCAAGGCCGACGAGACCGGCCGAATCATCCTGCCGAGCGAAGGCGAGCTCACGCCGACCGGCGTCGCCATGGTGATCGCCGGCCGGCTGATGAAGCACATGGGCGAATCGCCGGAGCTCAAGCAGCGGCTGGCCCGCCTCGAAGCCAAGGAGAAGCTTCTCGCCGCGCCCCCGCCCAAGGTGGCGCGCACGCCGTACTTCTGCTCGGGCTGCCCGCACAACACCTCGACGCGCGTCCCGGAAGGCAGCCGCGCCATGGCCGGCATCGGCTGCCATGGCATGGCGATCTGGATGCCCGAGCGGCGCACGGCGCTGATCAGCCACATGGGCGGCGAAGGCGTGCCATGGGTCGGCCAGGCGCCGTTCAGCTCCGACAATCACATCTTCCAGAACCTGGGCGACGGCACCTACTACCACTCCGGGCTGATGGCGATCCGCCAGGCCGCGGCGGCGGGCGTCAACATCACCTACAAGATCTTGTTCAACGACGCGGTCGCGATGACCGGCGGCCAGCCGCATGACGGGCCGCTCAGCGTGCCGGAGATCACCAAGCAAGTCGCGGCCGAGGGCGCCAAGAAGGTCGTGGTCGTCACCGACGAGCCCGACAAGTATCCGGTCGGCACCGACTTCGCGCACGGCGTCACCATCCGCCATCGCGACGAGCTCGACGCCGTGCAGCGCGAGCTGCGCGACATCCCGGGCCTTACCGTGCTGGTCTACGACCAGACCTGCGCCGCCGAGAAGCGCCGCCGGCGCAAGCGCGGCACCTTCCCCGACCCCGCCCGGCGCGTGTTCATCAACGACGCGGTGTGCGAAGGCTGCGGCGACTGCTCGGACAAGAGCAACTGCGTATCGGTGAAGCCGCTCGAGACCGAGCTCGGCCGCAAGCGCCAGATCGACCAGAGCAATTGCAACAAGGACTTCTCCTGCCTGAACGGATTCTGTCCGTCCTTCGTGTCGGTGAATGGCGGCACGCCGGCCAGGGCCAAGCGGCCGCAATTGAAGGTCGTGCAGGATGATCCGTTCGCCGAGCTGCCGATGCCCAATATGCGGCCCTTGTCGGAGGCCTACGGCATCCTGATCACCGGCATCGGCGGCACCGGCGTGATCACCGTCGGCGCCCTGATCGGCATGGCCGCCCACCTCGAAGGCAAGGGCTGCACCGTGCTCGACTTCACCGGCCTTGCCCAGAAGAACGGCGCGGTGATGAGCCACGTGCGACTCGCGCCCAACCCGGAGGACCTGCACGCCGTGCGCATCGCCGCCGGCGGCGCCAACCTGGTGCTGGGCTGCGACATGGTCGTGGCGGCCTCGCCGGCGGCGCTGTCGCGCATCGAGCCCGGCGTCACCCGGGCGGTGATCAACGGCTACATGACGCCGGTCGCGGCCTTCGTGATGAACGGCGACATGGATCTCGGCGCCGAGGCCATGATGAAGTCGATCCGCGACGCCGCGGGCGACGAGGCCGTCTCGTTCGTCGACGGCACGGGACTCGCCACGGCGATCCTGGGCGATTCCATCGCCACCAACCTCTTCATGCTGGGTTATGCCTGGCAGAAGGGCCTGGTGCCGCTGTCGTTCGAGGCCATCGAGCGGGCGATCGAGCTGAACGGCGTGGCTATCGAGACCTCCAAGCGCACCTTCGCGTGGGGTCGGCTTGCCGCGCACAACATCGCGGCAGTTCAGGCGGCGGCCAGGCCGACGCTGCGTACGGAGAAGCCGATTGCGCGGACGCTGCCGGAAATCGTCGCGAGGCGCGTCGAGTTGCTCACGGCCTATCAGGATGCGGCCTACGCCGAGCGCTATCGCGCCTTCGTCGACAAGGTGGCGGCGGCCGAGAAGGCCAAGGCGCCGGGTCGCCGCGGGCTCGCCGAGGCCGTCGCCAAGTCGCTCTACAAGCTGATGGCCTACAAGGACGAGTACGAGGTCGCCCGGCTCTACAGCGACGGCGAGTTCCTGAAGAAGCTCGCGAGCCAGTTCGAAGGCGATTACACCCTCACCTTCCACCTGGCGCCGCCGCTGTTCGCCGACCGCGATCCGACGACGGGCCAGCTGAAGAAGCGCGAGTACGGTGCCTGGGTGATGCCGATGTTCCGCTTCCTCGCTTCGCTGAAGCGGCTGCGCGGCACCAGGCTCGACGTCTTCGGCTACAGCGAGGAGCGGCGCATGGAGCGCCGGCTGATCGGCGAGTACCAAGCGACGATCGACGAGGTGCTGTCCACGCTCGGCCAGGACAACCATGCGCTCGCCGTCCAGATCGCCTCGGTGCCCGAGACCATGCGCGGCTTCGGCCACATCAAGGAGAAGAACGTGAAGGCGGCCAAGGAGCGCGAGGCGAGCCTGCTCGCGGCGTGGCGCAACCCGGCAACGCAGTCGGTCGCCGCTGAATAGACGGGACGCCCCCGCCTCCAGGGGTTGGGAGGAAGCGACGGCGTCCCGGGTACGCAGCGCCCCCCGTCAAGGGAGGGTCACGGGGGACACGGAGCGGATATAGGCCCGCCGACCGATACAATCTATGGTCGTAGATGCACATCTGCATGCATCCCGATGCATGCAGATCCCTCGCGAGCCTCCGGGTGCCCGGGAGAGCGCTCAGGCACGTCCTGTCTGGTGGGAGAACGACGCCGGATTGAAACGGCCCGAGGAGCCGCCGCCCAGGCGGTCCAAGGCGCGCTGCCACTTGGCGGCGAAATCGGCGTCGAACACCAGGGCCGCGTCGCCGTCGACGACCAGCCAGGCATTGTCCTGCATCTCGCGGTCGAGCTGACCCGGCGCCCAGCCGGAATGGCCGAGCGCCAGCCAGGCCTGCTTGGGACCGCTGCCGCCCGCCATGTCCTTCAGGATCTCCAGCGAGGCCGTGAGCGCCATGCCGCCGTTGATCACCAGGGTCTCCTCGCGCTTGTAATCGGCCGAATGCAGCACCAGGCCGCGCGACGTCTCGACCGGGCCGCCGAACAGCACCGGCCGCTCGGCTGCCGCCGCCGACACCTCGATGCCGAGCTGCTTGTAGACCTGGCCCAGCGGCAGATCCTCGACCTTGTTGTTGACGATGATACCCAGTGCGCCGTCGTCGTCGTGCTTGCAGATGAAGACGACACTCTTCTGGAAGCGCTCGTCCGGCATGGAAGGCGCGGCGACCAGGAAGCGGCCAACCAAGGAGGCGGCAGGGGAGCCTGAGCCGGGCATGATTAATGATCCTCCAAATCCATGGGGATTGTCCGGGCAAAGATCAAGCCTGGGTAGGTCATTGGACAAACCGAAAACCCTCGCCTAGGGTCTGGCGGTTCGCGTCGCCGCCCGTCGGGCGGCAATTGTAGGGAGCTAATCATGGCAAAAGTCGGCGACAAGGTGCCGAGCGCCACGCTGCGCATGCTTGGGCCGGAAGGGCCCAAGGCGGTCACCACGGAGGAGCTTTTTGCGCCGGGTAAGAAGGTTGTCGCCTTCGCCCTGCCGGGTGCGTTCACCCCTACTTGAAGCGCCAAGCACGTGCCCGGGTTCGTGGCCGCCGCTGAAGACATCAAGAAGAAGGGCGTGGACACCATCGCCTGCATTTCCGTCAACGACGCTTTCGTCATGGGCGCCTGGGGCAAGGACCAGAAGGCCGGTGACAAGGTGATGATGCTGGGGGACGGCAATGGCGAGTTCACCCAGGCCATGGGTCTCACCATGGACGGCTCCAAGTTCGGTCTGGGGACGCGCAGCCAGCGCTACGCCATGATCGTCCAGGACGGGGTCATCAAGGAGCTTTTCGTCGAGAAGCCCGGCGCCTTCGAGGCGTCGACGGCCGAGAATGTGCTGAAGCACCTCTAGCTCGAGCGACGAGCGGCAGGATTGACGGCGGGACGAGAGTCCCGCCGTCTTGCTTTAGGCTTGGGGACAAGCGGTCGGCACCGTCACGATAACTTCACCAATTGCCAGCCAATCGGTAACGCGATCCTCGGATGGTCGCCGCTCCAACGAGCGTCGCCATGCCCCTTTCCTCATCCACCGATGCCTCCGCTCAAGCGCGTCGACAGCGGTGGCTTTCCGTTCTGGCCAAGGCGCCCGCCGCACAGTTCATCGCGCTGTGGGAGGGTCTCGGTCCCGTTCCCCCCTACGCCCTCTCCGCCGCCCCGAAACCGGTTTGGTCATGGTCAGGGGCCGCATCTCCGGCAGCGGCGCCCCGTTCTGTGCCGGCGAGATGCGGCGACCCGAGCCGCCGTGCGCTGAGCGCCGCCCGCGACACGCCAGTTGTCACGTGGCGCTGAGCCGCGCCGAGTTTGCCCTGCGCCACGCCCGCGGCCTGTTCGCCCTCCATTGGCACACCCACGGCAACGACTACGCATCGGCCGCGAGATCGATGCCTGGCGCCGGGCTGGGCTCAAGGTGGCGGGCGGCGACCCCGGCCTGCAGCCGGTGCTGATCACGGCGGCGCTCGACAAGCTCAGGGGGCGGCTGGCGGCGCGCGGTCGCGAGAGTGCCGCGGCGGCAGCACGCCGGCTGGCGCGCAGCGACGCCTATGCCGTGGACGATTCTCGCCTGGTCACCATCGTCAACGACGGCGCCCTCGATGCCGCCGCCGAGTCGTTCGTCAGGCTGCTCGCCACACTTCGCTGCTCACCCGGCGCCCGCCGCCGAGCGTGAATCGTGCCAGCGCGCTGAAGGCCCGGCCCGGCCCGGGCTGCCGGAAGACGCAGACATCGCGCACCGTCAGCGGCCGGTCGATGAATCCCATGAACTGGCGCCGCAGCAGATCGGTGATCGCCGACCGCTCGCCGTCATCGCCGATTCGTCCCGTCAGGGTGAGATGGAAGCGCCATTCCTCGAGCACGTAGGGATAGCCCCAGCGCAGCAGCAGTTCGTCCTGGCGCGGCGACAGGCCGGCGGCGCGACGACGCGCCAGTTCTGAGTCGTCGGCAGGCCGGCGGAACTCGTCGAACTCGATGACGCAGCTGTCGGCGAGATCCTGCAGCTCGACCGAAGGCTGGCTGGGCACCAGCGCCATGAAGCCCGAGAGACAGGTGAGCGTCATCGACGGCACGACGACCGATCGCCGGCCGACCGCGAAATCGCCGACCGCGGCCAGCAGGTCACGCTCGGTGAAACCGTCGGCGAGCGTCATCGGCGCCTTCAGCGTACCGTGAAAACCATAGAGCCGCGGATCGGCGGTGATCTCGGTCAGGCGATCGGCGGTGAAGGCAGATACCGGCTTGAGCGGACGGCTCTGCCCGTTTTCGGCGTTGCGGCCGAGCCATTGGCCGGCGGCGACGGCGAGGCCCTCCTCGGGCCGTGGGGCATAGTACAGGGCATAACGCGCGATGGACTCCGACTCTACGCTCAATTGACCACTCCACGACGACCGATGACGGCGAAACGCAACAGGCCGGAGACATAGTCGATCAGAGCCACGGATACCAGAATCATAAAAATGATGAACGACGCCTGCTGCAGCTCCAGTGTACGGATCGCCTCGGCGAGATGGAGGCCGATGCCGCCGGCACCGACGATGCCGATGATGCTGGCCGACCTCGTGTTGGATTCGAAGAAGTAGAGGACCTGGCTCGCCAGCACGGGGAAGATCTCCGGAATGATGCCGAAGCGCACGCCCAGAAGCCTGCCGCCGCCGGCGGAGACGATGCCTTCGACGGGCTTGCGATCGGCCGCCTCGATCGCCTCGGAGAAGAGCTTGCCGAAGGTGCCGATGTCGGCGGTCATGATGGCGAGCGCGCCGGCGAACGGACCCATCCCGACGCCGTTCACCCAGATCAGCGCCCACACCAGGATGTCGACGCTGCGGATGGTATCGAGCGAACGGCGTGACAAGAGGCGCACCACGCGCTGGGCGGTGACGTTGCGCGCTGCCAGGAAGGCTACAGGCAGCGCCAGCACCGCCGCCGCCAGGGTGCCGAGCAACGAGATGGCGACGGTCTCGAGCAGAGCCGCCGAGAAGACGCGGACATGCGCCCAGTCCTTGGGATCGGGTGGCAGCATCAGACTGGTGAGCTCGACCAGCCGGCCCATGCCGGCCGGCAGCTTGCCGTCGAAGAAGCCGAGCTCGGCCATGGCGAAGACCAGGAGCACGAAGGCCGCTGCGGCAACGGCGAGGCTCGCCAGGCGACGGCGATCGAAGCGCTGGAAATGCTCGGGGTGGCGGCCGCGGATGCCGCCGAGATCGACCGGGATGCGTCCTTGCATCAGCGCTTCTCCTGCAGGCCGATCAGGCGATGGCGGATATGCGAGGTCGACGCATCGATCGCCGACACGGTCACGATGATCAGCACCAGGATGGCCGATACGTCGGAATAGTAGAACTTGCGGATCGCCTCGATCAGATCCTGGCCGATGCCGCCGGCGCCGACGACGCCCATGACGGCAGTGCTGCGCACGTTGATCTCGAAGCGCAGCAGTGCATAGCTCACGAAGTTCGACAGGGTCTGCGGCAGGGCGCCGAAGCGCATGGTGACCGGCCACGAGGAGCCACCGGCCGCGATGCCTTCGACCGGCTTCATGTCGATATTCTCGACGACCTCGGCGAACAGCTTGCCGAGTGCGCCGACGGTGTGGATGGCGACGGCCAGCACGCCTGCCACGGGGCCGAGGCCGAAGGCGATCACGAACACCAGCGCGAATACCAGCTCGGGGACCGTGCGGCAGACCTCGCAGAAGCGGCGCACGATCCAGCGCAGCCAGCGGCTCGGCGCCACGTTCGCCGCCGCCAGGAAACACAGCACGAAGGCGCCGATCGCGCCCAGCAGCGTGCCGACATAGGCCATCAGCAGGGTCTCGCCGAGGAGCCGCAGCCAGCGCGGCAGGCCCCAGAACCATTCGGCGGGGTCGGTCCACACCGGCTGGCCGTTCTCGAGCTGGAACAGGCGGACGATATAGCTCGGGAAGCGGTGGATGTTGTCCAGAAGCCTGGGAAGCGAGACCTCGGCCGAGAGCGACGACAGCGCCATCGCCACGGCGATGCAGAGCAGGATCAGCAGCGTATGCCGACGGCGGCTGCGCACCGATGCCTCGTAAGCTTCGAGCAAGGGCCGCAGCTGGGCGTCCGGCAGCACGGCGATCGGCGAACTCATAGGACTTCCTCCCCGGCGAAGCTGGGAAGGCGTCGGCGTCTTACGCCGACCGAGGGGCCATGGGTCATGCTCGCACCGTTCACCGCTCTCGCCGCATGACGGCGACACCACCCCTTCGCGGAATCCGCGAAGGGGAGGAATGACGAGACGGGGGCTGCAACCCGCCTCCTCTGGCGCCCGCTGCCGTCAGCTCTTCTGCTTGCGGAGCTGGTCGATGAACCTGATCAGCTCGACGACCGGCTCGTAGTACTTCGCGTCGACCTTGGTGAATTCACGGTCCTTGCCGTCCGACAGCTTGTCGAAGGCCGCCTTGGCCTTGGTCGGCGATTCGTTGAAGGCCTTGATGATCGCCGCCTTCAGGTCGGGCGGCAGGCTCGCCAGGAAGGCGAAGGGCGAGTTGGGGATCAGGTCCGACTTGTAGACGATGCGGAAGTCGTCCTTCTTCACCAGGTTCTTGTTGGCCATGCGGGTGAGGTTCGAATCGGTGTCGGCGTTCCACCAGTTGGCGGCGACGTCGACCGTGCCCTGCTGCAGGGCGATCACCGCGTTCTCGTGGCTGCCGGTATAGGTGACCTTCGAGAAGAAGGTCTCCGGATTGATCTTCATCTTGTTGAGGGCAAAGCGCGGCACGTTGTTGCCCGAGGTCGAGTTGGGATCGACCAGGCCCAGGTTCTTGCCCTTGAGGTCGTCGATCGTCTTGTAGGGGCTGTCGGCCTTCACATAGAACACCGAGTAGTAGCCCACCGTGCCGTCGTTGTTCACGGTGGTGGCAAAGGGCTCGACGGCGACGCCGGTGACGACGGCGCGGGCATACGACGCCGGACCGTATCCCGCGAGATGGATGCTGCCGTTGCGCTGGCCCTCGATGACGGCGGCGTAGTCGTTGGCCACCCGCAGCGTCACCTTGGTGCCGAGTTCCTTCGACAGGTACTCGACGAACGGCGCATAGCGCTCGCTGACGCCGGACGCGTTCTCGGCCGGCACGACCGCCATCACCAGCTCGGGATAGGCCGCTTTCCAGCTCTGCGCGTGGGCGGCGCCGGCGCAAGCGGATACGGCGAGTGCGGCACCCAGGACGAGACGGCGGGTAAGCATGCGGGTTTCTCCTTGTTGAGGGGCGTGGACAGGATCACGAACCGGCGAGGGCGAAGCCCGGGCGGCCGCCGACCGGCAGAACGACGGGCGGCGCCTCGCCCACGACCTCCCCGGCTTCGAGACCGGAGAGATCGCGGGCGACGGCGTCGGTAAGAGCGGCCGGCACGTCGTCGCACACGACTCGGCCGGCCGCCATGCCGCCCAGGCGGTCGCAGTAGCTGCGCGCGAGATCGAGGCTGTGCAGGTTGCAGACGACGGTGATGCCGAAGTGCTTGTTGATGTGCAGCAGGGCGTCCATCACCACCTTGGTGTTGCGCGGGTCGAGCGAGGCGATGGGCTCGTCGGCCAGGATGATGTCGGGCTCCTGCACCAGCGCGCGGGCGATGGCGACGCGCTGCTGCTGGCCGCCCGACAACGTGTCGGCGCGCTGGCCGGCGAGTCGAGCCATGTCGAGGCTCTCCAGCGCCGACAGGGCCTGCGCCTTCTCGGCGTCGCTCCACAGCTTCAGGAGGGCGCGCGAGGCGGGAACGCGGAAGGCGCGGCCCATCATGACGTTGTTCAGCACGTCGAGCCGGCCGGCGAGGTTGAACTGCTGGAAGATCATGGCGCAGCGCGCCCGCCACTGGCGCAGCGCCCGGCCCTTGAGCCGGGTGACGTCGGTGTCGCCGAACAGGATGCGCCCCTGGGTCGGATCGTTCAGGCGGTTGACCATGCGCAGCAGGGTCGACTTGCCGGCGCCCGAGCGGCCGATCACGCCGACGAGCTGGCCGGTCGGAACGACCAGCGACACCCGATCGACGGCGCGCTTGTCGCCAAAGCTCTTTGTGACGCCTTCCAGTCGCAGCACCTGACACCCTCGCGAAGCTACCCTGTTCGTTGGGTAGCGGCGGCACGCTGCATCGAGGCGACGGTTCGGTTACAGAAATCCGACAGCCGGTGCGGCAGGGACGCGGCCGGTGGATAAGGTGCCTGTGGCCGCCCGGACGGATCTAAAGCGTCAGGCCGCCATTGACGTGAATGGTCTGTCCCGTGACGTAGCTCGCACCCGGCGAGCAGAGAAACGCGATTGCCGCCGCGACCTCCGCCGTCCTGCCGTAGCGGCCGAGCGGCACGAGCCGGCTCATCTCGGCCATGCGATCGCGCGATAGTGCGGCGTGGGCGTCGGCGTCCTTCTCGATCAGGCCGGGCGCCACGCAATTGGCCGTCCCGCCCGACGGCGCGAGGTCGATCGCCATGGCGCGGGCGAAGGCCTCGATGCCGGCCTTGGCCGCGGCCGACGCCGGGAACATCGGCAGGCCGCGCGCATAGGCGTGGGCCACGAAGGACGAGACGCCGACGAGGCGGCCGGCGGCGCCCGCCTTCACCAGCCAGGGCTTGGCCGCGTGCGCGAGCTCGAAGAACGCCGACGTCATCGCCGACAGGCTCTCGTCCCAGGCGGCGCGGTCGAGCTGGTCGACCGGACGGCGGTCGGCGAAGCCTGCGTTGCTCACCACGACATCCAGCCGGCCGAAGGCGGCCGCGGTCTCGTCGACGAGGCGGCGCGCCGTGCCGGGCTTGGCGAGATCGCCCTCGACAACCAGCGTCTTGCCGCCGGAATCGCGGACGACGGCCGCGACCTTGTCGGCGCCCGCGCGGTTCTTGCGGGCATGCAGCGCGATCGCGGTATCGGGTGCGGCGAGCGCGCGAGCGGTGGCGGCGCCGATGCCCGAGGAGGCGCCGGTGATCAGGATGGCACGGGTCATGTCGGTTCCGATTGGTGGCAGCAGACGCAGAGCTTGTTGCCCGCGGGATCGCGGAAATAGGCGCCGTAGTAGTCGGCGTGATAGTGCGGCCGCAGCCCCGGGGTGCCTTCGGACCGGCCGCCCTGGGCCAACGCCGCGGCATGGCAGCGATCGACCGTGGCGCGGTCCGGCGCCATCAGCGCGACCATCTGGCCGTTGCCGGGCGAGGCGGGCTCACGATCGAACGGCAGGCCGACCAGGAACAGCGGCCGCGCCACTCCGGGGGTCCTCCAGCCGGCCCAGCCCTTCGCCGGCTCCTTGAACCTCAGCTCGAGCCCCAGCACCGGCAGCACGCCCGAATAGAACTCGAAGGCGCGATCGAAGTCGTCGACGCCGACATAGACATGCGAGATCATCGCAAGACCTTAGCCTAGCGGCAGAGCTGGCGCACGACCGGCGCCAGGTCGTCGGCGAAGCGTTTCGCTCCGCGTGCCGAGAAGTGTCCCTGATCGACGAAGTCGATGCCGACGAACGATGCGGGATCGATTCCGACATAGGCGTCGCCCAGCCTCTGCGCCTGCTGCTTCAGCACCTCGTTGAACCTCTGCTGCATCGGCCAGAGCTCGCGATCGCGCACCAGCGGCAGCCAGCCGTACCGCCCGTCCCCCGTCAGGCGCTCGCGGTTGAGAAGCTGGCCGACCCAGATCGTCGCGACGCCGCGCTGGCGGTTGATCGCCGAGATCGACGCGATATTGCGCTGGTAGATGACATCGAGGTTGGGATCGTCACCGCTCACCGGCGGCCGGCCATAGGGATCGGCGAAGTAGCGCGCGGTGTCGAAATTGCCCGCGACGAAGCGCATCAGCAGCGTCAGCAGGGGCGAGAAGGTGACGTGCGCGCCGCCGACGCGACGCACCTTCTGCGAATCGATCTGGCTCGGCAGATGGAAATCGGCGTAGCCGGGATCGAGCCCGGCGATGTGCGCGTTGCGCAGGTCGTTCCAGCCGACATAGTAGATGGCGCAGCGTGGCGACCGGCCGAACTTGGTCTGGTAGAACGCCGTCTGGATCAGGTGCTCGGCCGTGGTGTAGCCGGGCACGCCGTGATTGACGACGAAGTACCGGTCGCCCAGCGCCTGGCCCAGGCGATCGGGCCAGGTCTCGCCTTCACCCGCACCGATGTCGTAGGTCGTCGAGCCGCCGAAGGTGGCGATGACGACACGGCCCTCCAGACCATCGGCCGGATCGCGACCGCGCGTGCCCTCGCGCGTGTGTCGGATCGCAAGACCGGTCGAGCTGGTGAGCTCGAGCGACGGAATCGGCACGGCCTGCAGCAGCGGATGCCATTGGAAGCGTTGCGGCTCGGCCTTGCCGGGCGGCATCAGCGACGCCTCGGCGAGGCCGGCGCGATGAAGCGCGAACAGGCCGGCGCCCCAGGCGAGCTCGAAGGCCGTCAGGGCGAGCACGATGCCGGCCGGCCACGGCCAGCGCACCAGGACCAGCACGAGCGCGCACAGGGCCAGCAGGTAGAGGAAGTATTCACCGCGCGGGCCGGCAAGCGGCAGCTCGGCGATCGAGCGCATCCAGAGCGCGGCGGCGAGCGCCAGCAGCGCCAGCAGGACGGCGAGCCCCGCCAGGATGACGCGCTCGAAACGATACGGACGGCTGAGCCCGAAGTGGCCGGCGATCGACAACGGGGGCGGCTTTCAGCGAACACTCATGATAGCGTCGCAACTGTCCTCCACCCCGATGGCGCGAGCGAGCAAAAAATCGCCGGCGATCGGCATTTTGACCCAGATCAACGTGGCGCGACGGCGAACAGGGGAGTTTGGGAAGAACCCAATGCAGGAACGGACATGACTCACAATCACGCGATCGTCTGGATGGACTCCAAGGAAGCCCGCATCTTCCGCTTCAACGCGGCCGACGTGCAACGCGAGCACGTCGTGGCGCACAATCCGTTCCGTCAGGTCCATCACAAGGCCGGCGTGATAGGCGCTGGCCACCTGTCGATGGATACCGGCTTCTTCGATCAGGTCGTCGACGGCCTGCAGGGTGCGACCGAGTGGCTGCTTGTCGGACCTTCCGGCGCCAAGCTCGAGCTCGTGAAGCACATCGAGAAGCACGCGCCCGCCGTCAGGAAAGCGATGGTCGGCATCGAGACCATGGATCATCCGACCGACGGCGAGCTGCTCGACCATGCGCACCGCGCCTTCAAGGCGATCGATCGCATGCTTCCCAACAGCCCGCGCTGAGGCGGACGGACGATCAGGGCACCAGCACCGCAGCGCCCTGGAAGCGGCCGGCCCGCAGGTCGGCCAGCGCCTCGTTGGCCTTAGTCAGCGGGTAGACCGCCGTCGTCGTGCGAACCGCGGCCCGCGGCGCGAGCTCGAGGAACTCGACGGCATCGCGCCGCGTCAGGTTGGCGACGGAAACCACCTGCCGCTCCTCCCACAGCAGGCGATAGGCGAACTGGGGGATGTCGCTCATGTGGATGCCGCCGCATACGACGCGGCCACCCTTGCGCACCGCGCGAAGCGCGGCCGGCACCAGGTTGCCGACGGGTGCGAAAAGGATGGCGGCATCGAGCGGCTCGGGCGGCAGCTCATCGGAGCCGCCGGCCCATCGCGCGCCGAGTGAGTGCGCATGGGCCTGCGCCGCCACGTCGCCGGAGCGGGTGAAAGCATAGACCTCGCGCCCCTGCCAGCGGCAGACCTGCGCGATGATATGGGCGGCGGCACCGAAGCCGTACAGGCCGATACGCGCGCCCTCGCCTGCCATCCTGAGCGAGCGCCAGCCGATCAGGCCGGCACACAGGAGCGGCGCGGCGGCGACGGGATCGTCGAAACCGTCGAGGGCAAAGGCGAAGGCTGCGTCGGCCACCGCATGGCTGGCGAAGCCGCCGTCGCGGCCATGGCCGGTGAAGATCGGCCGGTCGCACAAGTTCTCGCGGTCGGCCGCGCAATAGGGACAGACGCCACATGTATGGCCGAGCCAGGGAATGCCGACGCGCTGTCCGAGCCGGTGCGTGACGACGCCCGCCCCCAGCGCATCGACCATGCCGACGATCTCGTGGCCGGGCACCCGCGGCAGGTGGATGTCCGGCAGCTCGCCGTCGACGATGTGCAGATCGGTGCGGCAGACGCCGCAGGCCTCGACCCGGACACGGATCTCGCCCCGGCCGGGCTGCGGATCGGGCCGGGCCTCCAGCGACAGCGGGCGGCCGGGAGAAGAAAGCACCATCGCCTGCACGCGTCTTCTCCTCCCTGCGCCTGCGGTTCGGCGGGTCAACCCGCCTTGACGGCGACCTGCTTGGCCTGGGCCGCCGGATGCGCGGCCTTGGCGATCTCGAGCGTCAGCACGCCCTTGGCGAAGCTCGCCGCGATGCCGTTGCGATCGGCGTCGTCCGGCAAGGTGAAGGCGCGCGTGAAGCTGCCGTAGCTGCGCTCCGAATAGTGCGTCTTGTCGTCGGTCCGCTCCACCTTCTTCTCGCCGGAGATGGTGAGCACGTCGTCGTCGAGCTCGACCTTGACGTCCTTCTCGTCCAGGCCGGGCAGCTCGACGGAGACGGTGTAGGACTTGCCGTTTTCCTTCACCTCGACCTTGGGCACATGGTCGAAAACGCGCAACGCCTGCGGCCCGCTGCCGGGCGTGGCGCCGGGCCAGTCGAAGGGCCGGGCCCTCATCAGGCGATCGAAAAACAGGTCGAGGTCGCCGGGGAAGGCCATCGGCCTCCTCGGGTTGGTCAGCGACTTTGCCTCGGTCATGGCATCCTCCGTAGCGGATCGGATCTCGATCCCGCCCGTT
This sequence comes from Pseudomonadota bacterium, assembly GCA_023386865.1. GTDB lineage: Bacteria > Pseudomonadota > Alphaproteobacteria > Reyranellales > Reyranellaceae > Reyranella. The sequence continues at coordinate 18,453 of JAEWIV010000256.1, read as the reverse complement.
TCTAGGCGCCGCGGGCGACGTCGCGTTTGACCAGGATCAACGGTACCGGCGCGGCGCTCGGCCCGCCGTTCTAGCGCCGCCTCTGCACGAAGAGGGCGGCGACGAGCCCGAGCATGAGGTAGAGGCAGCCGACGATCAGGGAGGCGTAGATGTCGCCCAGCATAAGCGTGATCGCGCGATAGGCGGCGAGCGTCAGGAAGCACAGGCTTGCGATGAACAGGGCCGCGACCGCCGCATAGGCGCCGACGACCGATGCGGCACGCCGGCCGGCGCTGGCTGCGGCGATCGAGCCGGCGGCCACCAGCGATCTTGCAAGCACCCCCAGCAACGACGGCGCGGACTCGCCGCGCCCGCTCACCGGCGCACCAGCGAGGCGAGCAGGAACCCCGCCGCCGCGGCGAGCGAGACGGCGAGCCATGGCCTGTCGCGGATCATGCCTTCGAGCTGCTCGCGCTGCTGCCCGGCCGTGGCCGCCGCAGCACGCGTCGTGCCGGCAAGATCGTCGATCATCGCCGCGGCTTGGCCGGCCAGCCGCTTGGCCGCCTCGCCCGCCGTCTTCATCGCCTCGGCTCCCTCCGCCCGGGCCACCTCCTCGAGGGCGGCGACCAACGCTTCGAGCTGCTCGCGCGGCGGCACTGGCTCGGTGCCGAGATAGCCGAACGTATCCTTCGGAGTTTTGGCCACGCCTTCCTCCATCGAGAGGACCGCAGGGTGGCACGCGCCGCGAACGGCGCTTTTGACCTGCGTCAAGCCGGCGGATTCTTGTCTACACTGGGCATGACCCGAGGATCGCGATTGAAGGAGAAAGCCATGAACGATGCCACCGAAGCTCCCCCTCCCGGCGTCGTGATCGTCGAGGACCGCAACATCGGACCGTTCGCCGAGGCGGTGCGCGTGGGAACGCACGTGCTGTCGGCCGACGAGCCGGTGTCGAGCGGGGGCACCAACACCGGGCCCAGCCCGTATGACTATCTTCTGGCCGGACTGGGTGCCTGCACGGCGATGACGCTCCGCATGTACGCCCGGCGCAAGAACTGGCCGCTGCAGAAGGTCCGGGTCTGGCTGAAGCACGACAAGATCCATGCCCAGGATTGCGCCGACTGCGAGACCAAGGACGGCAAGATCGATCAGATCGACCGGCAGATCGTGCTGGAAGGTCCGCTCGACCAGGCGCAACGCGAGCGACTGCTGGAGATCGCCGACAAGTGCCCGGTGCATCGCACGCTCATGTCGGAGATCAAGATCCGCACGCGGCTCGGCTAAGGGTTGGAGGCCGGCCGGGCCTGCGGTCGCGGTCGCGGTCGCCGCCGCCGTAGCCCGCGCCAGTCCCTCAGCAAGCCTGCGAAGGCGTCTATCAGGGCGTCGATCGACTCCATCTGGGGGCGTCGCTTCGGCCCGATGGCCATCATGTCGAGCACGAAGCCCGTGTCCCTTATCGGTCGCACGCAAAGCGTGGCATGCTCGATCTCGGGCACCACCATTATTCCCGGAAGGATGGTCTCGTAGTCGCTCGCCTCGACGTATTCGAGGGTCCCGAACATCGAATCGAGGTCCATGAGGCTCGAGATCCCGACACCCTGGGCCCGCAAATGCGCCAGGATCCGCTCGCGCCGCATGTTCCCCGCCGACTGCAGGATCAGCTTCAGGGATTGCCGCTGCGCCAGCGATACCGGCCGCATGTGCAGCGCGTGCCGCCTGCCTCGGCCCACCAGCACCTCGGGCGAGCTGCCGACCGCCCGGCAGCGCAGGCTCGGCGGCGCATCGAATACGGGCACGATGGCGACGTCGAGCTCGTCCGCCTTCACGCGCTCGATCAACTCGGTGCTCACCGCCTCGACGGCGCTGACCGTGACGTTGGGCTGCGCCTTCATGAAGCCGCGCAACGCCGGCCCCATCAGGCTTCGCGTCAGCGCCGGCATCAACCCCAGCCGGATCGTTCCCGTCAGGCTGCCGGCGTAGCGCCTCACCTCCGCCTCGGCGCGCGCCATCTCCTCCAGGACGGAGACGCTCTTGCGGTAGAGCGCCAGGCCTGCCGGCGTCGGCGCCGCGCCGCCGGGCCGCCGCTGCAGCAGCAGCACGTCGAGGCCGCGTTCGAGCTTTGCGATCTGCTGCGACACGCCCGATTGCGTCGCATTCAGGCGCTGGGCGGCCTTGGTGAACGACTCTTCCTCGATCACCGCCACCAGAGCCCGCATGCCGCCAACAGAGAGCATCATCATACCTGCTAATATCGATCAGAAGATCATATCATTTTCGTTTCTGCCCGGCGCGACGCATCGTGCGCGCCGCCGGCAACCGACATGGGATTTGAGCATGACGTTCGCGAAACCCGATACGCAGCCGATAACCGTCGAGCCCCGCCATCCGGCGATCGGCGCCGCGGTGCACGGTCTCGATCTGTCTCGTCCCCTCGACGAGGCGACGCGGGCGCAGGTGCACGAGCTGTGGATGCGGCACTTGGTGCTGGTGTTCCCCGGCCAGTCGATCAGCGACGAGCAGCATATCGCCTTCGGCAGGAACTTCGGCGAGCTGGAAATCCACGTATCGGTCGCGCATCGCAGCTCGCGCAATGCCGAGATCTATCGCGTCTCCAACGTCGACGAGGCCGGCAACATCATCCCGCCCAAGGAGACGGCCTGGCAGTACATCAACCTTTCCTGGCTGTGGCACACGGACAGCTCCTTTCGCGAAATACCCAGCAAGGGCTCGATCCTTCACGGCCTGGAGATCACCAACGCCGGCGGCAACACGCTGTTCGCCAACATGTACGCCGCCTACGCCGACCTCGACGAAGCCACGAAGAAGCGCATCGAAGGCCGCCGGGTGGTCCACGATCACGACCATATCCTGGGCCTGTCGCCCGAGCTCTCGAAGAAGCAGGACAAGGGCAGGTACGACGCCCTGCCGCCGGTGCGCCACCCGCTGGTGCAGGTCCATCCGGTGACCGGCCGGCGCTGCCTGCTGCTGTCACCGCACACCATGGTCGAGATCGAGGGAATGCCACCGGGCGAGAGCCGCGCCCTGCTCGACGAGCTGATCGCCCACGCCACCGCGGACAGGTACGTCTACCGCCACGTCTGGGCGAAGGACGACGTGGTGATGTGGGACAACCGCTGCACGATGCATTCCGTCGAGCCGTTCGACAATGCCAACGTCCGCCGGGTCATGCATCGCGTGACGCTCGTTGGCGAGGGCAAGCCGCTGCCTGCGTGAACGCATGGGCGCTCTTGCGTCCCCATGTCGGCTGCGGTAGCGGCATCGCGATGACGTTCACGGTCTACTCATTCGAGGTCGCGGAGGGCCAAGAATGGATACTCCCGGCCGACCAGGACCATTTCGAGATGTTCTTTGCCATGGACGGCAGGGTCATCACCGATTGGGATCCGCCGGTCATGGCGATCGAGCGCGATGAGAGGACCTATTCCGACTTTCCCTGGCTCGGCGAACACGTGCCCTTTCTGAAGAAGCCGGCGGTGGAGGCTCTGGGACCCGTCCTGCTGAAGTATGGACAGCTCCTGCCCGTTCGCGGGGAAGACGTCTGGCTTTTCAACGCGACGACCGTGCTCGACGCGCTCGATCGTGAACGTTCTGGTATCGTCTACTTCGACGACGGAAACATCGCAGTCATCGAACGCCACGTCTTCGACGAAGGCAGGATAGGAATGGCCGAGGTCTTCAAGCTTCCGATGAGGGCCTCGTCCGTCTTTGTCACCGATCCTTTTGTCGACCGGGTACGAAGCGCCGGACTGCGCGGCGTCTCGTTCAGGCCATTGTGGAATTCAGCCGATCGCTGACTGTGGTCGGCGGCTGACCGGCCTGCGAAGGCGTTGGCAGAAAATAAAGTGTGTTTGACATTTCTGCCAACGCGCGGCGTCGATAGTCTCGCCCCGCATGAACGACGCCATTGCTCGGAGAAACCTTGCCATGCGCTACGTCATTCTGGGCGGGTTGGCGCTCGTGGCACTTTCCCTGGCCGGCCTCGGCGCCTGGGTGTTCAGCCTGCCGCCGGCACCGGCCGCCGACGAGGCGCCGCCGGTCGCGGCAGACGAAGTGGATGCCATGCTGGCGTCGCTGAAGCCGCCGAAACGGCAGCGGCCGCTGATCGCGGTCGTCGGCATCAACGACGCCACCGAGACGACGGACTATCTGATGCCCACCGGGATCCTGCGGCGCGCCGATATTGCCGAGGTGGTGACCCTGGCGACCGGACCCGGCGCGGTGCGGCTCTATCCGGCGCTCACCGTCGCGGCCGACGCGACCATCGCGGAATTCGATGCGCGCAACCCGACGGGCGCCGACTATGTCATCGTCCCCGCCATGAGCCGCGACGACGATCCGGCCGTCCTTGCCTGGCTTCAAGGTCAGGCGAAGAAGGGAGCGATCATCGTCGCGATCTGCGCCGGCGCCAAGGCCGTCGCCGCGGCGGGCCTGCTGGACGGCAGGCGGGCGACCACCCATTGGTACTACCTGAAGGAGATGCTCGGCCGGCACCCGTCGATCACCTATGTCGCCGACCGACGGATGGTGACGGACCGAGGCGTCGCGACGACGACGGGAATCACCGCGTCCATGCCGATGATGCTGACGTTGATCGAGGCGATTGCCGGGCGCCAGAAGGCGCAAGCGGTCGCCCGCGACCTCGGTGTGCCGGCGTGGGATGCCCGCCACGCCAGCAGCGCCTTCAAGCTCACGCGGCCCTTCGCGACAACGGTGCTGGGCAACACCCTTGCCTTGTGGAACCGCGAGCAGCTCGGCCTGGAGCTGCGGCCCGGCATGGACGAGGTGTCGCTTGCGCTCGTGGCCGACGCATGGTCGCGGACCTACAGGTCGAAGGTCGCGACATTCGCGGCCTCTACCGGCACGGTCGAGACCCGCAACGGCATTCGCGTCATTCCGGACAATCCCGCAGCCGATCGGCGGGAGGAGAAACGCGTTCCGAGCTTCTCCGACAGGAAGCCGGCGGCCGCGCTCGACCAGGCCCTTCTCGAAATCGCCGCGCTCTACGGCGACCCCACGATGAAGGTGGTCGCCATGCAGCTCGAGTATCCGCGGTAGGTCCGCCCGGCTAACGCGAGCCCCGGAAAGGCTACCTGTCCTTGCGGCTACAATCATCCAGCGGGCTATCGGCGTTGCGGCCGTTGGCTCGGGCAATGGCGACCTGCGTCCGGTTGGCAGCGCCCAGCTTGCGCATGATCTGGCGCACATGGACTTTGACGGTGCCTTCGCGGATTCCCAGCTGGCGGGCGATCGATTTGTTGGATTCCCCCTGTTCCAGCCGTTCACGCACCGCCTTTTGCCGCTCGGTCAGTGTGCTCAACGCGGTCCGCGGCTGGCCGCCGTCTGCGGCCCCATCCGGCTTCGGCGGCGAAGGCGGCGCCACCTGCGCGGTTCCTGCGACGGCCTGCGCGAACCGACGGTGCTTTGGCGGCGTCGCGGCGGGAAAGTACGATCCGCCATTCAAGATGAAGGACAGTGCCTGCAGTGCGAGCTGCGGTCTCGTTCCCGCATAAAGGAACCCCTGGGCCCCCAAAGTAAGGGCAGTGACGATCTCTTTCCGACTGTCGCTGTCGGAAAGGATCACGAGCGGCGTATCGCCAGCGCGTCCGCGCAATGCCTTCATGCACCGGGCGTGTTTGTGGTCGGAAAGCGAGCCGCCACCAACGTTGTAGACGATCATGCCGCAATGCCTGCCGGATTCGAAGAAGTGCAGGGCATCTGCCGGCGTCAGCGACGTCACGCGGAAGCTCTTGCCCTCAGAAAGCTGGTCAATGAGGGAAACGAAGCCGAGCGTACGCAGAGGAAGTGGATCCACAATCAGGATCGTCGAGTCGTCGGATGCAGGCATTGATCGCCTCCCCGCTCGAGCACACCCCTATTCGATCGCACCCACACCGTGCGATGCCTTCGTAGTATACACGCACCGGTTAATCGACTTCAACAACGCGCCACTGTGCCGACGGCAGCAACCGCAGCGGACGCAGCCTTATCGGCTTATGTCTTTAGGCATAGATCGCCATGACACGCGATGAACACAAAATCTTCGGCGGCGCATCCCGGGACTAGGCCATCAGGTCACCTGTTCGCGACCTGAGGCCGACCACTACTATACGCCTCTCTACCAGCCGATCCCGTGTCGATCAGGAGGAGCGGCAGCATGAACAAGGCGACTCATGCCGGCACTTCCGCTGGCGCAGGCGGGTGTGGTCGAGGCGCACCTGCGGGCGACGGCGAGGCGTGGCAGGAAGGGCCACGCGATCATCATGCGCACGAGCCTGGCGCCCTATGGAGGGATGGCCTTCCCGGCGAACCCGGCGGTTATCGCGTCGACGGAAACGACCCTGGCTCACAGGCCCTGCACCCGGGCGCGGCGGCGGTCGACGCAGACGGCATGACCGTCGCGATCGGCGGCTTTGCAGTCTCTGCAGGCGAGGTGTCGATGGCGACAGGCGTGGTCGACGTGGTGGCGCAAGAGGGCGCAGGCGTCAGCATCTCCCGCGGCACGGCTACTTTCGATGCATATGGCTATGGCCAGCAGCCGGGAGAGATCTTTGCTGCTACTGACGCTTACCTCCAGGTCTTCGGCGCCGATCTGGTGGTGCGTTGGGCCTGCGAAAGTGCCGGTTTGGCGGCCGACGAAGCGTGGTCCCACTCGGAGATCGACTATCTGGCCATCGATGTCTTTGCGTGGTCGCCATCCGAGCCGATCGTCATCGACCTCGATCAGCCCACGACGCTGCAGCAGGCGTCGCTGGCCGCAGGTCCATTCAGCTTCGCGGCGACCGGAGCAGCCGTCGAGGCGCATGGGGAGGACGTGTTGTCCCTGACGTCGACCTACGCCTTCACGAACAGCCAACTTTCGTTCGTGTACGCCATGGCGCTGGCTTCGCTTTGAACCGCAGGGTGAGGAGGTCGCAGTGTCCCTGAGCAACACCGTTCTGATCGACATGACCGCCGCCGCCGCCGCGATGGGCGACATGACGGCAACCTATGCCGCGACCAGCACGCTGGCCGCGCCCAGCCTCGCCATCGGCTTTGCCGCCGCTGTTTCCTTTGCCCAAGGCGAGGCGCCGGGAACCTATGCAGAGACGACGGGCCTCGTGACGGGTGGCATCATCACGAGCGGGCATACCCAAGAGCTATCGATCGATTTCCCCTACGGTTCCGCTCCGGTTTCCGCCGACGTCTCCATGACGTTCATCTCGTCCCACGGCGCAGGCAATCTGCTTGGCGGATACGCGCTACCGGATCACACCGCCCCGTTGCTGCACGGCCTTTTTTGACCTGCCGGCATCCTGCAACGTCCTCATCCATCTCAATCGGCGCGGACTGTTCGACGTGCCCGGCATCGAGTCCAAGGAAGTGGGGTTCCGCCTGCTGCGGACTATGCCCAAAGGGTATCCATCCGATGAACCTTTGATGCGGTGACTCGTCGGTCCTAGCGTCGGTGACTGCGGCGGGCATGGTGCACACGCCGTTGCTAACACACAGGAGAGCGAGATGCTTGGTTACGACGTCAGCTTCTTCAAGTATGTCAGCATCTTCGATCGTGCCTTGGTCGACAAGGACATCGATGTGCGGGCCTATGTCGATGGCAATTCCGCGATCGCCAACGCCACCGCCGATGCGCTCGGCCCAAACACGCACACCGAGACGCTCACCCAGACGACGGCGGTGCAGTATCTCGGCTCGAGCTCGGTCTCGGAGTCGGTGTCGGCCACCGATTACTATCACTTCGGGTGGCACGGCTGAGTCCTGACCGTGACGCTGGCGTCCGGCAGCGGTTCGAACCCGCTGCCGGGCGTACCGGATGGACAGAGGTGTCGCAATGTATCCGCACCATCGAAAGCGCGGCAAGAAACTCAGAGTGAGGTTCCGTGAGAAGGGGTCGGTTCTCGCGCTGGAGCTGGCACAGACGCACGACGGCACCGCGCACAGCGCCGCTGCCTTCGCCCGCGCCGCTGGCTCGGCGGCGACGAGCGCCTCCTCACGATCGTCAAGCAGGCAAACCGGCCGTTGTTCCGCCAGCGCCGAGGTGAACGGCCGGCACGGCATCAGGGCAGAATTCCAGGAAGGACGTTCCGGCTAAGGCACCGCCGGGCTTGGCCCGGCGCGTTCAACATTCCCGGGAGGTGGGGCATGCCGCAAGCCTGGTCGCACACCGCGCATGCATCGGCCCGCGCGTCGGACCATTCCACGGAGCTCGCGAAAGCCATGGGCGCCTGCCGATCGGCGTTCGCCCTGTGCGCTGTATTCAGCCTGGCCATCAACCTCCTGATGCTGGCCTCGCCTCTGTACATGCTTCAGGTCTACGACCGCGTGCTGACCACGGGGCGGGTGGAAACGCTGGTGATGCTGACGCTGATGACCACGGTCGCTCTGGCTGTGATGTGCGCACTCGATGCCTTGCGCAGCGCGGTGGCAGTCCGTGTCGGCTGCTGGTTGAACGAAAGGCTGGGCCGCATCTATCTCGCCTGCGCCACCCGCGGCCGACTGCGCGGCGACGCGACCGGCGCGGAACTCCTGCGGGACATCTCCCAGTTGCAGAATTTCATCGCGATGCAGGGTCTCAATGCCTTCTTCGACGCGCCTTGGGTGCCCATCTTTGTCGCCCTGATCTGGATTCTGCATCCCATGCTGGGGATCGTCGCGGTCGGCGGTGCCGGCGTGCTGTTCGCCCTCAGCATCGCCAACGAGCTGGCGACGCGCCGCGCTAACGAGATGGCGCACCGGCGTCAGATCGAAGCAAACCTGTTCGCCGAGGCGACGATCCGTAACGCCGAGATCGTGCAGGCCATGCACATGCTTCCGGCCATGGCGGACCGCTGGGCCGCCGTAAATGGCACGGTCCTCGACGCGCTGCGGCGCTCAGGCGATGTCGGGGGCGCCGTCCTCGCCACCACCAAGTTCATGCGGTTCTTCGTCCAGGTCGCCATCCTGGCCGTCGGCGCCTGGCTTGTGATCAACTCGCACCTCACCGCCGGAGTGATGATCGCGGCGTCGATCCTCCTGGGCCGCGCGCTCGCACCAGTCGAGCTCGCCATCGGCATGTGGCGCAGCTTCGCCGGCGCCCGGCTTTCCTATACCCGCCTCAAGACCGCAATCCTGGACAATCCGCCGCCGTCGGCCCGTACCCGCCTGCCAGAGCCCCATGGCAAGGTCTCGGTCGAGGCGGTGAGCTACCTCACGCCCAACACCGCAAAACTGGTCCTGAGTGACGTCTCCTGCAGCGTCGAGCCCGGCGAGGTGCTGGCAATCATCGGTCCATCGGGCGCCGGCAAGAGTACGCTATGCCGGCTCATGGTCGGCCTGGCGCTGCCCAATGTCGGCCAGGTTCGCCTGGACGGCTCGCCGATGCATCATTGGAACACCGAGCAGGTCGGCCGCCATATCGGCTTCCTGCCGCAGGACGTCGAACTGTTCGGAGGCACCGTGCGGGACAACATCGCCCGCATGCAATCGGCCGAGGATGAGGCGGTCGTGAGAGCCGCCGGACTCGCCCATGCCCACGACATGATCCAGCATCTGCCGCAAGGTTACGACACCCGGATCGGCGATGGTGGCGTGCGTCTGTCGGGCGGCCAGCGCCAGCGCATCGCCCTGGCTCGCGCTGTCTTCGGCAATCCGCGTTTCATCGTTCTCGACGAGCCCAACGCCAACCTCGATCAGGCCGGCGAAACGGCGCTGACGGCCGCCATCACCGAGTTAAAGCGCACCGGGGTCGCATTGGTCATCGTGGGTCACAGGCCTTCGACGTTGGAGGTGGCCGACAAGGTGCTCGTTCTCAAGGACGGCCGGGCTGCCATGTTTGGGGAGCGCGACCACGTCCTCGAAAGCCTCAAGCACCTCGCCACGGAAGCATTGTCGCAAAGCGCCAGTGCGGGGCCCCGCCACGGCTGGCAAGGCGACAGCGTGCGTGGCCTCGATCGGGCGAAGACTCCGGCGAAATCCGCCACGACCACCGTCACAGGTGCGAAATGACCTACTTGGCGCGCATCCAGTCGCCGTTCTCCGATCCCGAGGCATGGACGCCGCCCGCGTCCGTCATCCCACCGCAGCCTGCAGTGCGCGCGCCCGCGCGCTCGGGCACCGCATTGATCGTTGTCTTCCTGCTCGCCTTCGGCGGGTGGGCCAGCTTCGTCCCGCTCGATGGCGGCGCGGTGGCCCCGGGGGTGGTCAATCCCGACAGTGGCAAGAAGACCATTCAGCATCTGGAAGGCGGCATAGTCGCCGAACTGCCGGTGCGTGAAGGCGAGAGGGTGAAGGCCGGACAGCCGCTCGTGGTGCTGGAGAGCACTCAGGCGCGGGCCGCCCACGACACGCTGGTCCAGCAGCAGCTGTCCCTGCTCGCGCGCAAGGCGCGCCTGGAGGCGGAGAAGGCAGGCGCGCTGAGCATCGAATGGCCGTCGGAGCTGCTCGCGGCGCACGCCGCGGTCAAGACCATGATCGACGCCCAGCAGGAGGTGTTCGACACTCGCCGCCAGACCCATGCATCCCGGCGCGATATCCTGGCTCAGCGCATCGAGCAGCTGCAGCACCAGATCAGGGGCTACCAAGCGCAGGTCCTGAGCGCCAGCAGGCAGATCAGCTTCGTCGCCGAGGAGCTCTCCGCCAAGGAGTATCTGGTTGGACGAGGCCTCGTTCCCAAGCCCGAAGCATTGCGCCTGAAGCGGACCGATGCGGAGATCGCGGGAAAAATGGGCGAGTTCGAGGCCGAGATTGCGCGCGGCCGCCAGCAGATCGGCGAGGCGCAAATGCAGATCCTCGCTCTGGAGGCCGAAAGAGCCGACCAGATCGCCGGCGATTTCGAGAAAGCCCGCAGCGAACTGGCCGAGGTGAAGGAGAAACTGCAGGCCAGCGCCGACGTGGTGCGGCGTACCACCGTGGTGGCGCCAGTGGATGGAACGGTGGTCGACATCAAGGTCAGGACCCTGGGCGGTGTCGTGCAGCGTGGCGAGCCGATTCTCAGCATCGTGCCTTCAGGAGACGAGCTGATCGTCGAGGCAAGGCTGACACCGATCGACGTCAAGGCGGTGCACCCAGGCCTCGAGGCCCGTCTCAGCCTTTCCGCGTGGTCGAGCCGGCTGGTTCCGAAGATCCCCGGAACGGTGAGGACCGTATCAGCCGACCGGCTGACCGAAGAGGCGACTCGCCAGCCCTACTACCTCGTTCGCGTGGCCGTCGACCGGGAGACGCTCCGGCGACTGGCGCCGGGTATCGATCTCCTCCCCGGCATGCCTGTCGATGTGCTGGTCGTGACCGAAAGGCGGACCATGCTTGACTACCTGTTGAGACCGTTGGACGACGCGCTGTGGCGCAGCTTCCGCGAGTACTGAAGATGGTCGGGGGCAGCCATGACAGGGCCTGGCAATGGGGAGGAGGGGGCCAGCAGCACTCTGCGAAGGCTCCGTCCGTTGATCGACGAGGCCCACGCCCTATGCTACGCGCTGGTGATGGCGCTCGCTTCGACGTCGCGGGAAGACTTGGCGCGCGAGGAGATCGATGCCCTGTGCCAGGTCGCATACGAGCTGCTCAACAAGCTAAGAAAGGCGGTCGAATGCTGCGAAGCATCGAGCGAACCGTCGGGACGCGGGCCGGCCCACGATGAGTAGGTGAAGAGGACAAGGCAACGCGCAGTTGAAGCCGGCAGGGCTGGTCAGCCACATCCGCACCCTCGGTCTGATACCGCACCGCGGTTCCGAAAGTCGCTGAATCGTAAGCGGCCCAAAGGCGAAAATTCCAGCGCAGGCACAACCGCCACCCCCGCGTCTTACGAGCAGAACTCTACCTTGGCGGCGGCCACAGAAAGGTACCTCTTCTTTGGCTGCTCGATGCATTAAGTATCGCGGCATGCCGCCGTACGGACATCGGTGGCTCCAGCATCTTGTGAGGGACTTGGAGGGGTGGATGGACGTCCTCAGGCCCTTGTTCTGCGCGCACTGCGCGTGGACTTTTCTTTAGTCCCGTGGCTCACCGGCCAGGTAATGGCAACAGGAATTCCAGTCGGGCTGCCATGGTACCGCCGGAGCGATTACGCGGCCTTGCTGGCACTTTTCACCGACCCGGACAAACTACCCGTTACGTTTGAAGAATGGTTGACCCGCGCCGAAAGCGTAGAGGAGCGGCTGCGGTCAGCCGGTCTTGCCGTGATCAGGGTATGGATCCGGCCAGGCCCTTTCGAAGCCTGGTGCAGGCAGCACCGCCTGCCGCCAGATCAACGGGCGCGTTTGATGTTTGCAAATGAGGTCGCCCGACAGCAGGCTCGCCAATGAAACGGACGCGCTGGTTCTGAAGGGCACGGAAGGTCATTGCGTCAACGCTTTCTTAAGGACTCGTCTGACCGAAAGGTCGTCATAGGGCTTGGCCAGAAAATAGGCGTGGTCATGTGCCTCGCCCAGAGCCCGTTCGTCACTACAGGTCAGGATGACCTTGGTGTTGAGTCTGCTGTTCTGGATCCATTTGGTCAGTGCCCACCCGTCCATGCTGTCAGGCGTCTCTACGTCGGAGATAAGTGCGTCGACGGGAAGTGCATTCAGCACAGCAACCGCTTCGGCAGCATTCGCCGCCTCGAAGACTTCAAATCCGGCGTCGCGCAAGCTGGAGGCAGTGCTCAGGCGCAAGAGAACGTCTTGTTCTACGATCAGCACGGTAGCCGACTGCTCCGTCTCCTGCCTTTCAGGCGCGCCTCTACCTGGCGAGACATCGTGCGCCTCGTCCGGGGCGCCACTGTCGCCATGGCCGTGCGAAGGCTGTCCCGCCGTCCACATAAATCGCGTCGGCAGCTGAAGTTCTCTTACCCACCGCACCAGTTCGGCCGCCTCCAGCAGGCTCACGTCCGACATGACGACATCTATGCAAGCTTCTTCGAGCACACTCATTGCTTCCGTCGTGCCGGCCGCTTCGAACACGCGTAGCCCGCGCCGCCGAAGTTCGGATGCCAAGGCCAATCGCTTGAGAACGTCGTTCTCAACAAGGAGGACCACCGGTGACGGTTCCAGCGCAGGGAACTCCGGCAACATGCTTGCCTCATGATTGCATCGACAACGGCCGGTGCTAATTGCATAAGTCCTGTAACCGGTGTCGGGAAGCAATCGTTTTTGCATACCTCGGCCTCGGGTGGTCTCGCGCTGACCAAACGCCGCCGCGAGGTGCGTTTTGGTCGCGCTGGACGAGCTTAGATCCAGCGCAGCAACGTCCCGCAGCTATTCCTGCCTTAAGGTCGGTGACCTGATCTTGCCGTGACCGAAATCCTCAGAAGCCGCCTATGAGCTGCTTGCTTCTCAGGAACTCGAAGATTTGGTCGGCCGTAAAACGATGCCCGTTGGCGTTGAAGTGCACTTCCCCGTTGGCCGGAAAGAATGGGCCGAGCGTGCTGCTCTTCATTGCGCTTTCGATATCGATGGCGGGAATGCCGGCCTGCTGCAGGAGCATGCCCAGCCGCGCGTAGTACACGGAGTCGGCATTGCGGAACTGCTTTGGCAGAGCGGACACGCCGTAGGTCGCAGACAGATCGAACTTCTCCTTCTCGACCATCACGTTCATGGGCAGGAGTGCCGCCAGGAAGTTGCTGCCGTGGTCCCTTGCCAGGTCCCTCATCGCCCGAATCAGGCTGAGGAAAATCGCCTCCTTCTTGAAGAACGCCTCGTTGTACTGCCCATAGATGTGATCGAAGGCTTCTCCCACCAGGGAAGCCTCGCGGTTCTCCACCTTGTCGGAAATCTTGTCCCAGGCCTTGCCGATCGATACGGCGAGATGGCTCTCGCGCAGGACAGGCACGCGATAGATCGATTCGACGCCGACCGTCGCGATGCCCTTGTGCTTGTTCCTGATATAGCCAGCCTCCGTGACGAACAGATCTTGGCTGATCCATTTGCCGGGCAGCCCCCTGTCGTCGATATCGACCCACGACGCCGGATCGATCCCGGTGATGTCGTTACCCAGGAAGATGCCCAAGACGACCAGAGTCGGATGCAGCTTCTCGATGTTGTGCTTGAGCCAGACGTACTGCTGGTCGGTCTCCCACCCGTCGGTGTAGCCGGCATTTATCACCTGGTAGCGGTCGCTCAGCGTAGCGATGCGTTGGCCGAGCACCGCGGGATAGGCTTCATCGTCATTCACGTAGACCCCGAACGTGTAGGAGTCGCCGAGCACCACGATCTTCTTCTTGCCCGGGTCCAGCCCGCGACCACCCCGGAACCGGTTCTCGTCGGTTGTGATTTTGACGTACTGGCCCGGATGCTCCATCGAAGGCTCGGTCCCTCGATAATTGGCCTTCAATTGGAACGTGTTGTAGTCGGACGGGGCGTAGTACGTGCCGGCAAGCTCGACCAGCCTCGAGTAGGTCAATTGCGGCTTGGCCAGTCGGACGGCAAGCTCGCCAAAAGCCAGAGATATGAGAAGCGTGGCCCCGAGCAGGGCGACGTTCTTGAGCAAGTCCGTTCTGTTGCCCATTCCCAACTCCAATCGCCAAAATCAGAGTTAGCGTCGCGGAGCATGACAGGTTGAGACCCTGTTCGCCAGTTCGCCGATGGCGACAGCCGCCGCGCACAGCAGGTGCAAGCCGCAACTTTCCGGCTTTGGCACCAGACCATCCGGTCACGAACAACCGCCGCACCGATGCCCATGACCGGCAGGCGTGTAGGCCCTCCGCGTTTGCCTTATTCCGGGTGACCGCTGTCGAAGCGACCACCTTTGCCGGCGGTGCGAAACTGTCGTGCGCGCTCGTCGACCGGCCAGCCCTCGAAGCGGCCGAGCCAGGTCTCGTACCGGTCGTGCTCCTGATCGGAGGCCATGCCGTCCTCGATCGCCTTGATCGTGTCGAGGGCAAGGCCGAGGCCCGCCGCCATGGTCTCGCGCGAGGCGCCGAGCCGCCGGCGCCGGTCGGACAGGTTCGTCGGCTGTCTGGGTGCGTTCATCGATGATCCTTGGGCGAAGCGAGGCGGCCTTTCAAGCCGGACCGTGCAGTGGTCACCGCGGGCTCGGGCTGCTATGGCTGATGAGCAAGGCGGTTTCGTCCACCATGGCCGGGCCGCCACGGCCGGAAAGGAACCTCCCGGACTCCCCTTCACGTTGCCGAAGAGCAATCGCGGCGCCCCGGACCGCGCGCGTTCCTCGCCTGCGCACCAAGGAGAAGACATGTTCGAAAAAGCTCTGCCGTCGGCCCCGCGGCCTCCCAGCAAGGAAGCCATCCTGAAGCAGGTGGATGGCCTGCGCGACCTCGCCCGCCGGGCGCGGCGCCTGACCGGAACGGTCACGGACGAGGGCGACCGCCGTCGCCTGACCCGCTACAGCGAGGAACTCGATGAAAGTGCGGCACGTCTGGAAAAGGCGGCAGTCGAGGCCAGGACCGGCTGAACCGGCACCCGACAGAGTGCGACCGCGCATCATGGAGCCGCACGGCGCGCTGCCGGGTTGCGGGCATCGCTGAAGCGGACCAGGCGCCCCGACACCTCGTCCCACAGCGTCAGCCACGGCGCGCGCAATCCATCCATCAGGCTGACCCCTCGCACGCGGCGTACCGCCTGGACGGCCGCGTGCGCCGCGCCAAGCCGGTAGTTGGGCACGCGCGGATTGAGATGATGGATGTGATGGAAGCCGATGTTGCCGGTCAGCCAATGCAGGACACGCGGCAGGCGCAGCCATGACGAGCCGGTCAGCGCGGCCTCGGTGAAGCTCCATCGGGCCTCATTCGTCCACTGCGCGGTCTCGAAGCGGTGCTGCAGGGTGAACAGCCAGACGCCGACGATCGACGCCACCCCCATGATCGGCAGGTGGACCATCAGCACTTCCCGCCATCCGAGCAGAGCTGCCAACGCGCCAAACAGGACCGCCAGTGCCGCGTTGGTCATGTACACCGAACGGCGCTCGCGTGCCCATCCGCGCGGCGTGTCGAACGGCACACGATAGACCAGAACGAAGACCAGCGGCGGCAACAGCAGATTTGCCACGAACGGATGACGCGGCAGCCGGTAGAGCAGCCGCTGCCACGGCGTGCGCGCCAGGTATTCGCGCACCGTGAGGCACGTGGAATAGATGTCTGCCCCACTGGCGCGGCGATCGAGGTTGTTCCAATCGGCATGATGAAGGCCGTGCTGGCGGCTCCAGTTGGCGAACGGCGTCAGCGTCGCCAGGCTGCACAGCCGGCCGATCAGCGTATTGGCGCGCTGCGAGGGCAGGAACGATCCATGCCCGCAATCGTGCTGCACGATGAAGATGCGCACCACCAGCAGGCCGGTCGGCGCGGCAAGGGCGAGCGTGAGGGGGTAGGACAGCGGCAGCGCGACGTACATCGCGGCGCAACCGGCGAAGAAGGGACCGAAGCTCGTGAGGAGCTGCACAAGCGCTTTGGCGTGGCTGGGCCGCACGAAGGCAGCAGCCACGCGGCGTACCTCGGCATCCGAGCGGGCGAGATCCCGTTCAGGGGTCATCGACGTGCCCATGTATTGCTGTTCCCATAGGAACGTGCCTGACGATCAAAGTGTTCCTTGGCCTGGTTGTAGAAGGGACGGAGAGTCCCCATGTCTGTAGGGTCGATAGACGGACTGATGACTTTGGCCGCGCCTGATTTGGACCGGGCTCGCCCTTTTCCTTGTTCCCGAGAAATGTGCGAATTCGACGGCTTGTCCTTTCAGGCAGGCGAGCATGTCCATGTTGTGAAAGGATTTTCCCATGACGGGAACGGTGAAGTGGTTCAACGCGACCAAGGGCTTCGGCTTCATCCAGCCGGACAGCGGCGGCAAGGATGCCTTCGTCCATATCAGCGCGGTCGAGCGCGCCGGCCTCAGCCATCTGAGCGAAGGCCAGAAGATCCAGTTCGACCTGAAGACCGACAGCCGCAGCGGCAAGCTGTCGGCCGAAAACCTTAAACAGGTCGACTGACCGAATTCCGCGCCAGCGCGAGCTGGCGCTCTCTCCGAGCGTCGAGTCGCGGATGTACCGGCAGGCGCACGTCGGGAGAACGAAGGCCCCCTGGTGAAAGCCGGCGGGGCCTTTGCTTTTGTAGCGCCTCACGCCCCCGCTGCAGGCTTGGTCTCCTCCAGCGCGAGCCGCGCGAGATCAGCCAGCACGGCCGTGACCAGCGCATGGCGCTGGCTGTCGCTCGCGCCGAGGCTCGCGGCATAGAGTTCGATGACGTAGCGTGCTTTCTCCGCCGCTTCCACCCAGTTGGCCGCGGGTGCAGCGATCAGGTGCGATTCCAGCAGCTCGCGGCGCTCCCGCAGGGCGCGTTCGTTGGCCTCGACTTCGGCCAGCAGGCGGCGCGAACTGGTCGCCTTCTGGGCAGCGAGGCCGCGACGCTGGTCGAGCTCGATCGGTTCTTCGGTCATCGGGCTCTCCTGCCAGAAGGTTGCCGAGCCGGCGTGCCATCGCCTCGTCCCACGGCATGGCCCCGCCAGCCATGCCGCGCGCCAATCTCGGGATGTTGCGCCATAGCCCGTGCTTCTGCTCCTTCGCCTTGCACGCGCGGGCGTCAGGTCTTGGGCGTCACGGGCGCCATCAGCAGCTCGACGCAGGCGCGGGCGAGATCGGGTTCGCCGGCCTTGCTGCCCGGCAGCGAGGCGAAGCCGCTTTTCTCCACGACGCGGCTGCGCTCCCATGTGCTCGCCTTGGCGAGCTCGGCCATCCTGGCAGAGGCGTCGCCCTGGGCGCGGAAACGCTCGGCGCAGAACGGCGCCAGCGCCGTCACCGTCGCTTCGTGCGCGGCCATCACGGCATCCTTGCGTGCCGTGCCGCCTGTCACCCAGCCGCCCCAGGTGAAGCCGATGACGGCGCAAGCGATGGCGCCGAGCACGGCGCCTTGAATCAGGGGTTTGGTGTTCAAGGGCATTCTCATAGGCGAATCCTTTCCGGCCGCGCGCGGGCGTCAGGTCGGCGCACGCAGGATTGCGTAGCCGATGATCAACAAGACCAGAAAGATCGGGAAAAGGACGGGTGGTACGAGCCACTCTTTCATGCGCTGCCTCCGCTGGGGCGGGAGCACACGCATCTCTCAGCCATCGCAAGCCGAAGCTAAGGGGGCGATGGTCAAATAAACATACGCCTCATCACCGGGCGCGTCCATGAGCCGTTTCGATCGGGGCTCGCACCTATCGCGTCGCGCCCTGGGTCGGCGGAGCGGCCGGTGGAACGGTTCGTGGCGGCGACGACGGTTGGCCGGAGGGCTGCGCCGGCTTCGGTTCGGCCAGCGGCAGGTAGAGCAGCACGCCGCCCGTGCCGGACGTGTTCTTGTCGACCAGCACCTTGTTCACGTTGCGCAGCACCTCCTCGATGGTGTCGAGGTAGAGCCGCTCGGTCGTGATATCGCGAGCCTTGTCGTATTGCTCCTGCACCTTGGTGAAACGCTGGGCGTCGCCGCTGGCGCGGGCGACGATCTCGGCCTTGTAGGCTTCGGCGCGCTGCACGATCGATTCGGCCTCGCCCTTGGCGCGCGGCAGCACCTGGTTGCGATAGGTGTTGGCC